>JBBQUA010000325.1:0-2409 GCA_038212905.1 Hyphomicrobiales bacterium | reverse complement strand
GCCGAAACCGCGGGTGCGGGTTCGGCCGCCATCAGTCATCAGTTCGAGGCGGTCAGGGCCTCGGCCGAAGAGGAACGCCGGCTCACCGCCGACACCATGGCCGAACTCTATCAGCAGGGCACCCAGGAAGCCGACGCGATGTTCAAGCAGTCCGCGGACAAGTTCGCCAACATGGTGGCGAGCATGAAGCAGATGGCGTCGGAAATGCACAACGAGCTCGACGCCACCCGCAACGAGTTGCGCCGCGGCGTGCTGGAAATGCCGCAGGAGGCCGCCGAAAGCACCGCGCAGATGCGCAAGGTGATCGTCGACCAGATCGAGGCATTGGCCGAACTGAACCGGATCGTCGCCCATCATGGCCGCGGCCTCGACGTGGTCGCTAGCGGCCGCGCCAGCGTGCAGCGCGAGGAAGAGCCGATGCTGGTCGCCGCCGGTGGCCAATCGCGCTCGGCGCCGCGCCCGGGCGGCAGCGCCGCCTCGACCCTGCCGCCGCCGGACCTCGGTGGGCCCGCCCCGCGCCGCACCGAAGCGCCGCCGGTCAGCCCCGCCAGTTCCGACCAGGGACGTGACGGCTGGTTGTCCGACCTGTTGAACCGCACCGATGCTGCCGGCACCGGCCAGGCCCAGCGCCCCCGCGCGCCGCAGCCGGCAGCCGCGAGCGACAACCCGCTGGCGTCGCTGTCGCTCGACATCGGCCGCCTGATGGATCGCAACCTCGCCGCCGAAATGTGGGATCGCTATCAGCGCGGCGAGAGCAAGGCCTTTACAAAGCGGCTCTACACGCCGGCCGGCCAGAAGGCTTTTGACGAGGTCGCCCGCAAATATCGCGCCGACCGCGCCTTCAAGCAGACGGTGGACCGCTACATCACCGAGTTCGAGCGGCTACTCGACGAGGTCGCGCGCGACGAACGCGGCCCGGCGATGCTGCGCAGCCACCTCACCTCGGAAACCGGGCTGGTCTACACCCTGCTCGCGCACGCGGCGGGCCGGCTGGGGTAAGGCTTGGGCGGAGGACGGACTAAAAAAGCGGAGGCAGCGATGCCTCCGTTTTTGTTTGTGAGACGCCATCGGGGCGCCGCTTGCGACAGCTCGATATTCTGGATATATATCTGGGTGTAGAATTGAGACTCCTGGAAGCTGGCCAATGGTCGATTCTGCACAGAAAAGAGCGCTGCGGAACTATCGCGCCAAATTGACCAAGCGTGGCATGGCGCGATTTGAAGTACTCGGCCTTGATGCCGACCGCGACCTGATCCGCTCGCTGGCAAGACGGCTTGCTGAAGATGATCCCGATGCAGCGCGGATTCGCGTGGCGCTCACAGGGACGATCGCCGGCGAACCGCCAAAGAAGGGCGGCATCCTCGCCGCATTGCGCCGCTCGCCGCTGGTCGGGGCCGGCCTTGATCTCGCCCGGTCGCATGAAACCGGCCGCAAGGTCGACGTGTGACCCGCTATCTCCTCGACACCAACATCATCAGCAATGTCGTAAAGCCAGACCCGTCGCCTGCGCTTCTCGCGTGGATGGCTGAACAGACCGACCAGGACCTGTTTATCTCTGCGCTTACCGTTGCAGAGATTCAGCGCGGGTTGCTGGAAAAGCCCAAAGGAAAGAAACGCGCGTTACTGGAAGCCTGGTTCACAGGCCCGGAAGGACCGCAAGCACTTTTTGCCGGTCGCGTGCTCCCTTTCGACGAGAAGGCAGCCCTCATCTGGGCGCGGCTAATGGCTGACTGCACCGCCAAAGGGCGGCCTCGGAGCGCGCTCGATACGATCATCGCCGCAATAGCCGAGGCTAACGATTGCGTCGTCGCGACCGATAACGAGAAGGATTTCGTCGGACTGAATTTCATCAATCCGATCCGCGGACGTTAGCTTGTCTACTGCGCCCTGCGAGGCGACCTCGGCGCCGCTGGCGGCGGCTCGGCCGGCGCGGCGTTGTTGCTGCCGCCGAAGATCACCCGGCTCGGGTTACGATCGAAATTGTTCACGGCGCGGCTTATGTCGCCGAGCGTGCGGCGGCCGTCGGCCATCAGGGCGCCGGTGCGCTTGTCCAGATCGTCGGCGAGGTCCTTGATCGCCTTCACCATCGCCGACAGTTCGCCACCGGAATCACCGCCCGCGACCGTATTCAGGCCGAGCATCAGGCTGTCGGCCTTGCCCATCACGCCGTCGACCTTGACCATGATGCCGTCGATTTTTTCCGAATTGCGCGCCAGCGCGCCGGTAAAGGTTTCCAGGTTGTGCAGCGAGTTTTTGACCGATTCCTGATTGTCGGAGACGATCCGGTTGACGTTCTGCAGCGTGGCGCGGATCGCCTCGGTGACGTCCTGCAGCGCGTTCGGGTCCGCGGTCAGGACCGGAATGCCGTCCTCATCGAACGGAACCGGAGGCGCCTCCTCCTCGCCGCCC
>JBBQUA010000324.1:0-2926 GCA_038212905.1 Hyphomicrobiales bacterium | reverse complement strand
TGACGCAGTTCAATCCGAAGGACCCGCGCTCGCTGTCGCTGCGCACGCATTGCCAGACCTCGGGCTGGTCGCTGACCGCGCAGGACGTCTACAACAATGTGATGCGCACCACCATCGAGGCGATGGCGGCGACCCAGGGCCACACCCAGTCGCTGCACACCAATGCGCTCGACGAGGCGCTGGCGCTGCCGACTGATTTCTCCGCGCGCATCGCCCGTAACACGCAACTGTTCCTGCAGCAGGAAAGCGGCACCAACCGCATCATCGATCCCTGGGGCGGCTCCTATTATGTCGAGCGGCTGACCCGCGATCTCGCTGCCAAGGCCTGGGGCCATATCCAGGAAGTGGAAGAACTCGGCGGAATGGCCAAGGCGATCGAGGCTGGCGTGCCGAAACTGCGGATCGAAGAGGCCTCCGCCAAGACCCAGGCGCGGATCGACGCCGGCCGGCAGGCGGTGATCGGCGTCAACAAGTTCAAACCATCCAACGAAGCGCCGATCGACGTGCTGAAGGTAGAGAATTCCACCGTGCGGCGGCTGCAGATCGACAAGCTGTCGCGGCTGCGATCCGAGCGCAGCCAGAAGGACGTCGATGCGGCATTGGCGGCGCTGACCCGCAGCGCCGGCGAAGGCAACGGCAATTTGCTGGCGCTGGCGATCGACGCCGCGCGCGCCAAAGCCACCGTCGGCGAGATTTCCGATGCGATGGAAAAGGTGTTCGGGCGGCACCGCGCCGAAATCAAGTCCATTACCGGCGTCTACAAGCGGGAGGCGGCCACCATGTCCAACCGGGTCGAAAAAGTGCAGGCGCTGATCGACGCCTTCGAGGATGCCGAGGGCCGCCGCCCGCGCATCCTGGTCGCGAAAATCGGCCAGGACGGCCACGACCGCGGGCAGAAGGTGATTGCCTCGGCGTTTGCCGACGTCGGCTTCGACGTCGATATCGGGCCGCTGTTCGCCACCGCCGAGGAAGCCGCGCGGCAGGCGGTCGAGAACGACGTGCATATTTTGGGATTGTCCTCGCTGGCGGCCGCTCATCTCACCGCGGTGCCGGAACTGAAGGCCGCGCTGAAGAAGCAGGGCCGCGACGACATCATGATCATCATTGGCGGCGTGGTGCCGCCGCAGGATTACGAGGCGCTGTACAAGGCCGGCGCCGAGGCGATCTTCCCGCCGGGCACCGTGATCGCGGATGCCGCGGAAGAGCTGATCCACAAGCTCAATGCGCGGTTGGGGCACAGCGAGGCGGCGGAGTAAATCCCGCTTCATTGCGCCGCTGCATTGATCTTGCGACCGCAACGTAAAGCTGCCTAGAATGCCTGCCATGAGAGCGCCGGGATTAACCGGCGCCGCGGGAGGAACGCCATGCCCAAAATTACCCGCCGCGCTTTCGCGGCCCTCGCGGCTGGTGCCGCAACCGGTCAAGCCCTCGGCCTCAGGCCATCATCCGCGGAAGACGCCTACCCGACCCGGCCGATCCAGCTGATCTGTCCATGGGGCGCCGGCGGCGGTACCGACGCCACCGCGCGCATTGTGGGCGTGCTGCTCGAAAAGGAATTCGGCCAGCCCGTCAATGTGGTCAACCGCGTTGGCGGCTCCGGGGTGGTCGGCCATTCCGCGATTTCGACCGCGGCGCCGGACGGCTATACGCTCGGCATCATCACCGTCGAGATCGCGATGATGCACTGGGCCGGCCTCACCCAGTTGACGCCGAAGGATTTCACGCCGCTGGCGCTGATGAACGAGGATCCCCCGGGTATCCAGGTCAAGGCGGACTCTTCCTACAAGACCGTGAAGGACCTCGCCGACGCGATCAAGGCATCGCCGCCCGGCAAGTTCAAGGCGTCCGGCACCGGACAGGGCGGTATCTGGCACCTCGCGCTGGTCGGCTGGATGCAGGCCATGGGCCTGCCGCCAAACCAGGTGGCCTGGGTGCCTTCCAACGGGGCTGCCCCCGCCATGCAGGATCTCGCCGCCGGCGGCATCGACTTTACCACCTGTTCGATTCCCGAAGCCCGCGCGATGATCGACGCCGGCAAGGCACGCAGCCTCGCGGTCATGGCACCGGCGCGCGCCAAGACGTTCCCCGATGTCCCGACGCTCAAGGAAGCGATGGGCATCGATTTCAAGACCGGCGCCTGGCGCGGCTTTGCCGGACCCAAGGGATTGCCGCAACCGATCGCCACCAAACTGACCGCGTCGCTGAAGAAGATCTTCGACTCCAAGGAGTACAACGACTTCATGTCGTCACGCGGCTTCGGCGTGGTCTGGAACGACGCCGCCGGCTACGCCAGCTTCATGGACAACGCCGACAAGCAGATGGGCGAAGCCATGAAAGCTGCCGGCATTGCCAAGACCTGAACCTCCCGCCAGGCTCTGAATCTCGTGACCGCGCGGCTCGCCGCGCGGCGTCCCTCCATCCCGGAGCAGCCATTTGCGCGCCAATGACGCCATCGCCGGCCTTGTGCTGATCATACTCTCTGCTGTCATGATCGGCCTCACCGCGAGTTTTCCGGAATTTCCCGGCCAAAAATACGGGCCATCGCTGTTTCCGCGGATTCTCGGCGCCGGCCTGATCGTCTGTGGCGCCATTCTGACGTGGAACGGCCTTGCTTCGCGGCGTGCCGGCGCGCCATGGGTCGAGATCGCGCCGTGGGCGCGGGACCCGCGCCGCCTGGCCACCTTCGCGCTCGTACTTGCGCTGCTCTTGCTCTACATCTTCGCGGCCGAGACCATCGGCTTCATTCCGCTGGCGCTGCTGTTTCTGTTGATCCTGTTTTTCTGGCTCGGCGTGCGGCCCTGGATCGCGGTTGTCACGGCGCTTTCGAGCACACTGGTCATGTACTGGTTTTTCGCCGTGCTGTTGCGGGTGCCGTTGCCGCGCGGCTGGCTGAACTCGATTCTCTGAGGCCAAGATGGACGCCTTC
>JBBQUA010000323.1:0-3348 GCA_038212905.1 Hyphomicrobiales bacterium | reverse complement strand
GCTCGCCGTTCCAGCCACACTACTTCTGAAAGCAGGCTCATGCCCACAATCGCCTTGGTCGATGACGACCGCAACATTCTCACATCCGTCTCGATCGCGCTCGAAGCCGAAGGCTATCGCATCATGACCTACACGGATGGTGCGTCCGCGCTCGACGGCTTCCGCACCAGTCCGCCGGACCTGGCGATCCTCGACATCAAGATGCCGCGCATGGACGGCATGGAGACGCTGCGGCGACTGCGGCAGAAGTCGGACCTGCCGGTGATCTTCCTCACCTCCAAGGATGAGGAAATCGACGAATTGTTCGGCCTCAAAATGGGCGCCGATGATTTCATCCGCAAACCGTTCTCGCAGCGTCTGCTGGTCGAGCGCGTCAAGGCCGTGCTGCGCCGCGCAGCGCCGAAGGATCCGACCGCCGCGCCGAAGGAGACCGACGCCAAGGCGCTCGACCGCGGCCTGCTCAGGATGGATCCGGAGCGTCACACCTGCACCTGGAAAAACGAAGCGGTGACATTGACGGTGACCGAGTTCCTGATCCTGCAGGCGCTGGCGACGCGCCCCGGCGTGGTCAAGAGCCGCAACGCGCTGATGGACGCGGCCTATGACGATCAGGTCTATGTCGACGATCGCACCATCGACAGCCACATCAAGCGGCTGCGCAAGAAGTTCAAGGTCGTGGACGACGATTTCGAGATGATCGAAACCCTCTACGGCGTCGGCTACCGCTTCAAGGAAAACTGATTTTCGGGGCGTGCGGCGCGCGGTTGTCGACTGACGCCGCCGTCCGTATCGGCTAGGATACGCGCCACGCGAGACGCCCTCGAAACAACCGGCAGTGTTGGCCATTGCTTGATCGAACGCAGCCTGATCCCAGCCTGAATGCCGAGGACGCCTCGCCGTCGCGGGAGCTGGACAGCGATGCCGTCGAAAACCCGCCGGCGCGGGGCTGGCAACGCCCGCTTGGCTGGCTGCGCCGCACCGGCCAGTTTTTCTTCGCGCTCTCCTTCTCCAGCCTCACCCGCCGCATCGTCTCGCTGAATCTCGCCGGCCTGATCGCGCTGGTGGCGAGCATTCTCTATCTCTCCCAGTTCCGCGCCGGCCTGATCGACGCCCGCGCCGAAAACCTGTTGTCGACGGGAGAGGTGATCGCGCGCGCCATCGCCGCGACCGGCACCACGGAAAGCCACGCGCTCACCATCGACCCGGACCGCCTGCTCGACCTCAAGCCCGGCGAAAGTTACGGGCCGTCCGACGACGCCCTGTCAGGACTGGATTTCTCCATCAACCCGGAACGCATCGCGCCGGTGCTGCGCGGCCTGGTCTCCCCGACCAAGACCCGCGCCCGCATCTATGATCGCGACGGCGTGCTGATCCTCGACAGCCGCAGCCTGTACAGCCGCGGCGACGTCATGCGCTTCGAACTGGCGCCGCCCTCGAGCGAAAAGCCGGGGATTGCGGAGCGCACCATGATCGCGATCCGCACCTGGCTCAACCGCGGCGACCTGCCGCTCTACAGGGAACTCGGGCCGGAGAACGGCAAGGGTTATAATGAGGTTGCGGGTGCGCTGGGCGGCATCAAGGGCTCGATGGTGCGGATCAACGACCGCGGCGAGGTCATCGTCTCGGTGGCGGTACCGGTGCAGCATTTTCGCGCGGTTAACGGGGCCCTGCTGCTGTCGACGCAGGGCGGCGACATCGACCAGATGGTGACCGCGGAGCGGCTGGCGATCCTGAAGATCTTCGCGGTGGCGGCCGTGGTGATGATCGCGCTGTCGCTGCTGCTGGCCAGCACCATCGCAGGTCCCGTGCGCCGGCTCGCCGACAGCGCCGAGCGGGTCCGCCGCCGCATCCGCACCCGCGTCGAAATTCCTGACTTTACCCGCCGCCGCGACGAGATCGGGCATCTCTCGGGCGCATTGCGCGACATGACCAATGCGCTCTATAGCCGGATCGAGGCGATCGAGGCTTTCGCCGCCGACGTCGCCCATGAATTGAAGAACCCGCTGACGTCGCTGCGCTCGGCGGTTGAAACGCTCCCGCTGGCGCGCAACGAGAACAGCCGTTCGCGGCTGCTCGCCGTCATCGAGCACGACGTCAAGCGGCTCGACCGGCTGATCTCGGACATTTCGGATGCCAGCCGGCTCGATGCCGAACTGCAGCGCCAGGACATGACACTGGTCGATCTTCGCCGGCTGCTGACCGCGCTGACGACGGTGGCGAACGAAACCAGGCGCGGCAACAACGTCGCGGTGGAAGCCCGCTTCGAGGGCCGCGATCCCACCGACACCTTCTCGGTGCCGGGCCATGATTCGCGGCTTGGACAGGTGATCTCCAACCTGCTCTCCAATGCCCAGTCGTTTTCCGAAGCCGGCGGCAAGCTGCGCATCGTCTGCCGCCGCGTGAAGGGCGAAATCGAAATCGTGGTCGATGACGACGGTCCCGGCATTCGTGAGGACGCGCTGGAGCGGATCTTCGAACGCTTTTACACCGACCGGCCGCACCAGGGTTTTGGGCAGAATTCCGGATTGGGCTTGTCGATCTCCAAGCAGATCATCGAGGCCCATGGCGGCCGCATCTGGGCCGAAAATCGCGCGGGCGCGGTCGATGCCGAAGGCGAGCCGACCGTCGCGGGCGCGCGCTTCGTGGTCCGGCTGCCCGCGCCATGACGGACGCGGAGGCCGCCAGCGTGCACGCCTCCGCCGTGCTGGTGGGCGACCGGGCGGTGCTGATCCGCGGACCCTCGGGCGCCGGCAAGTCGCGGCTGGCGTTCGATCTGGTGCTGGCCGGACGCGCCGGGCAGATCCCTCCGACGGTGCTGGTGGGCGACGATCGCGTGCATCTGGAAGCTGGAGGCGGGCAATTGATCGTACGGCCAGCGCCAGCGCTGGACGGCTTGATCGAAATTCGCGGGCTCGGGATTTTCAGCTGCGACTTCGCGCCTCAGGCCATTGTGGGCCTGGTGGTCGATCTGGCCGCCCCGGATTCGGAACGATTACCGCCGCCGGAAGCACTCCGTGCCCGAATTTACGGTATTGAACTACCAAGAATTCCCGCGGGGATTGGCATCGTGCCGCTTCCACTCGTTATCGCTGCACTGACCATGACCGCGATTTCATCTTCCACCCTGCTTTCGGCTGATTGCCGGAAGGGAATTGGTAACCATATCAGTCCCACACTCGCGACCGAATAGACCGGCGCCGACTCCCTTCCCTAC
This sequence comes from Hyphomicrobiales bacterium, assembly GCA_038212905.1. Classification (GTDB taxonomy): domain Bacteria; phylum Pseudomonadota; class Alphaproteobacteria; order Rhizobiales; family Xanthobacteraceae; genus Bradyrhizobium. Next base: position 134 of record JBBQUA010000323.1, on the reverse strand, counting down.
CCCTGATTCCGGGAGAATCGCGAAGATCCCCTCTTGCGCGGGGGCTCTGGATGGTCAAAGTGGCGCGTTCGTGCGGTGCACCAAAAAGCACCCGCGAGGAGTTACCGATGATTGGTCTAGTACTTGTGACCCAT
>JBBQUA010000322.1:0-3492 GCA_038212905.1 Hyphomicrobiales bacterium | reverse complement strand
GCCGATTGCGTGATCGCGATCCAGGACATGGGTGCGGCAGGCCTGACGTCCTCGGCGGTCGAGATGGGCGCCAAGGGCAATCTCGGCGTCGACCTCAATCTCGACGCGGTGCCGACCCGCGAAACCGGCATGAGCGCCTATGAGATGATGCTGTCGGAAAGCCAGGAGCGCATGCTCATGGTGCTGAAGCCCGAGAAAGAAAAAGAAGCCGAGGCGATCTTCAGGAAATGGGGACTGGATTTCGCCGTGGTCGGCTACACCACGCCGAGCAAGCGTTTTGTCGTCAGGCATGGCGGCGACGTGATGGTCGATCTGCCAATCAAGGAACTCGGTGACGAGGCGCCGCTGTACGACCGGCCGCATCTGCCGACGCCGCCGCTGCCGGTGATTCATGCGCGCGACGTCACGCCGCCGGTCTGCATTACGGCGGCCCTGGAAAAGCTGATCGCCACGCCCGAGCTGTGCTCGAAACGCTGGGTCTGGGAGCAATACGACCATGTCATCCTCGGCAATACCGTGCAGCGTCCCGGCGGCGACGCCGCCGTGGTGCGGGTGCAGGACGGCCCGAAGGGACTGGCGCTGACTGTCGATGTGACGCCGCGCTATTGCGAGGCCGATCCGTATCAAGGCGGCATGCAGGCGGTGGCGGAGGCCTGGCGCAACATCACCGCGGTCGGCGGCCGGCCGCTGGCGATCACCGACAATCTCAATTTCGGCAATCCGGAGCGGCCGGAGATCATGGGCCAGTTCGTCGGCTGCCTGAAAGGCATTGCCGAGGCCTGCCGCGCGCTCGACTTCCCGGTCGTGTCCGGCAACGTCTCGCTCTACAACGAGACCAACGGCCGCGGCATCCTGCCGACGCCCTCGATCGGCGGCGTCGGGCTGCTGGATGACTTCACCAAATCCGCGACGCTGGCGTTCAAGGCCGGGGGCGAGGCGATCCTGCTGATCGGCGAGACCCACGGCTGGCTCGGGCAATCGGTTTATCTGCGCGACATCTGCGGCCGCGAAGAGGGCGCGCCGCCGCCGGTCGATCTTGCGGCCGAAAAGCGCAATGGCGACGTGGTGCGCGGCATGATCCACGCCGGCACCGCGACCGCGGCGCATGATCTGTCCGACGGCGGGCTGCTGGTCGCGCTCGCCGAGATGGCGATTGCCGGCGGCATCGGCGCGCAATTATTGACGGCGCCGGCCGCGATCGTGCCGCATGCTTACTGGTTCGGTGAGGATCAGGCGCGCTACATCGTGACGGTGCCGGAAGCTGAAGCCGGCCTGGTGCTGGCCAAGATGAAAGGCGCCGGCGTGCCCTGCGCGCGAATCGGAACGTCGGGTGGCGAGGCGATCGCGATCGCGGGCGAGGCGGCGGTGTCGGTCAAGACACTCGGCGCCGCGTTCGAGAGCTGGCTGCCGGCCTACATGAACGCGAAGGTGTCCTGAGTCATTCCGGGGCATCGCGGAGCGATGAACCCGGAATCTCGAGATTCCGGGTTCGCTGCTGCGCATCGCCCCGGAATGACAACGCCCCTCACAGCACCTTCCCCGCGCCCGGGATCTGCCGCAGCGCGCGCGTCAGCGCCCAGCTCAACGCGATCGTCAGCACCAATCCGACCGCGGCCTTGACGATCGCCGGCAGGTCGTAATTGAACAGCCAGTATTGCAGCCAAAGCGCGATCGGGTAGTGCACGAGGAACATGCCGTAGGCATCCGCCTGCATCGGGTCGAGCATGCTCCAGCCCGATCCCTTGAAGCGCAGGAAATACGCCAGGATCGCAAACAGGATGGCGGCGCTGAAGGCGACGAAGAACATGCCGTAGAAAAGGTGATACCACTGCGGCAGCACGGGCGGATTATCCAGCATTCCCCGCTTGATGTAGATCATGCCCCACATCCCGCAATAGGGAAGGAGCGTTACCGCGACCCAGCCCCAGCTGCTTTTCGCCAGCCGTCCATCGGCGCTGAGCAGGCCGCGATTGACGCTCGCCGCCCCAATGCCCGCGCCGATCAGGAAGTACGCGAAATAGTGCAGCAGGCGACTAAGCTGCACGTCGAACGGTCCGAATTCGAACCAGCGGTTCGGGCCGAAATAAAGCAGCGCCGGAATGTAAACGGCAGCGCTGACCGTGACCAGAAACAGGAAGAATACGGCCGGCTGGTCGAAGCCGCGCTGCGACAACCGGTTGATCGGATCGACGAGGCGGGACGAGACCCGATACAGCAGGCTCGTCGTGAGATCGAACGCCAGCAAGACCCAGACGAACCAGATCGGGCCGCTCGGCCACGGACCCGCGGTGACCATCTTCCACCAGAAGGCCGAAAAGGCCAGATCGGGCTGCTGCCGCAGCGCGTGCGCGTAATAGGCGATCGGGATCACCGTGAGCGCGGCGACCGCGAACGGCAGGCCGAGCCGGAGCAGGCGGTCGCGCAGGAAGGTCCCGGGCGATTTGTGCCCAAGGCCCGGCCAGACGAACAGGCCGGAGAGAAAAAAGAACATCGCCATGAAGAAGCTGTCGGTGGCGAGCACGATCATGTCGAAGCCGATGAATGACTTGGCGTCGGTGTGACCGAAATAGGTGTAGGGGATGACGGCGTGGTGAATAAGCACCACCAGCGTCAGGAAGGTGCGCGTGCGGTCGATCGAGGCGTTGCGCGATTTGACTTTTGGCGTAGCGCTGATGTCAGCCGCCGCCACTGTTGGTGATATCGATGATATGCGCGCCTCCCAGCCAAGGTTATGGGTGGGATGTTGCAGCCGGGAACCGGATTGAGCAAGGTCCAACCGCAGCCAAGCAGGGCGGCGCGCCGGCGCAATGGGGTCAGCCCACCTCCTCGATCATGACCTTGTCCGGATAGAACGCCAGATGGCCGGATATTTCCGCCATCGCCGGGAACGGCGTCTCATAGCTCCAGATCGCATTTTCCAGCATCTTGCCGTCGGCGCTGATGCTGAAATAATTCGCATCTCCCTTGTAGGGGCAATGCGTCACCCGGTCGGTGCGCGCCAGCAGCGCCATATTGGCGTCGCTACGCGGCACATATTGCACAGCGGGGTAGCTCGCTTCCTTCAGGGTCAGGGCATGGGTGGTGTCGGCGATCACGACGCCGCCGGCGGAGACGCGGACCCGCTTCGGGTTCGCCGTAATGGTGATGGGGTGGTCGGGGCCTGGGAGTTTCATTGGGGCACAGCCTCTTCAGTCAGCCCGTTGTGATCGTGGGCCACGATGTCAGGAGATTTGCAAGGATTGGAGCTGGAATATAGTGACGGGGAGCGTGACGTAGAAGGGTGGCCGGGCTAAGTTCTGCCGCGGCGCAGCGAAGCTGGCTGCGATTCGAAACACCGGATGGGAGACCTGTTGGATGCCGATGGACGCCCACGATATCGAATCGATGATCAAGGCAGCGATCCCCGACGCCGAGGTGACGATCCGCGATCTGGCCGGCGACGGCGACCATTATGCCGCCACCGTGATCTCGGAGTCGTTTCGCGGCAAATCC
>JBBQUA010000321.1:0-3616 GCA_038212905.1 Hyphomicrobiales bacterium | reverse complement strand
CAGAAATTGTCGAACCAGGTGACAATCCCCTGCAGCTTCACTCCATTGACCAGAAAGATCGTCAGTGGCGTCTTGGTCTTACGAACGTGATTAAGGAAGGTGTCTTGTAGATTTTGTGCGCGGTCTGCCGCCATTGTTTTTGTCCCGCAGTCTTGTTTGCTTCTTTTTATTGAACCGAAGGCTGCTCTCTAGCGGAGCCGTCCCCCGGTTGCCGGCTTCCCCTGAGATCCCCCTCCGAGGGCGCGGCGGTATGATTAGAAGGCAGGTGCGCTTTTTAGGCAAGCCAGTTCACGCTTCGGGCGCACAGAACACTGGTGCAATTCTCCGTAAAAACACGGAAAGAGATGAATTTTCTCAAGCAAATGCATGGAAACGCGCTCAGCTTACCTACCCCACACCGAGGGCCTTGAGCTTGCGATGTAGCGCCGACCGCTCCATACCGACGAATTCCGCCGTGCGCGAGATATTTCCGGAGAAGCGGCTGATCTGCGCGATCAAATAGTCGCGCTCGAATACCTCCCGCGCCTCACGCAGCGGCAGGCCCATGATGTGTTCGCCATTGTTGCTGGTTGGCATCGCCGGCACCATCGAGCCCACATCCTGCGGCAGCATATCGGCGGTGATGATCACCTCCGGACCGCCGCCCGCCAGAATCATCACGCGTTCGACGTTGTTGCGAAGCTGGCGGACGTTTCCGGGCCAGACATGCGACTGCAATACCGCCATCGCATCCTGGCCGATCTGGCGCTTCGGCAACCCGGTCGCGCCCGATATCTGATCCATGAAATAGTCGATCAGTTCGGGGATATCCTCGCGCCGCTCCGACAGCGGCGGCACCCGGATCGGCACCACCGACAGGCGGTGATAGAGGTCCTCGCGGAACCGGCCTTCGGCGATCTCTTCTTCCAGGTTACGCGCCGTCGATGAAATGATGCGCACGTCGACATGGACCTTGGTGGTGCCGCCCGAACGCTGGAAGGTCTGGTCGACCAGCACCCGCAGGATCTTGTTCTGGGTCTCGCGCGGCATGTCGCCGATTTCGTCGATGAACAGCGTGCCGCCATGCGCCTCCTCCAGCGCGCCCGCCTTGCGCGGCTGCTCGCCGTTGGACTGTTCGATGCCGAACAGCTCGACTTCCATGCGCTCCGGCGTGATTGCCGCGGCGTTGATGACGACGAACGGTCCCTCGGTACGGGTGGATGCGTTGTGCAGCGTGCGCGCGGCCAGTTCCTTGCCGGCGCCGGACGGGCCGACGATCAGGATGCGGCTGTTGGCCTTGGCGGCTCGCTCGATGGTCTGGCGCAGCTGGTTCATGCAGGCCGAGCGTCCAGTCAGCACGCTGGCGGCTGGCGCCAGTTGCTTGAGCTCCTTCACCTCGCGCTTCAGCCGCGAGGTCTCCAGCGCCCGGGTCGCCACCAGAATCAGCCGGTCCGACTTGAAAGGTTTTTCGATGAAGTCGTAGGCGCCGCGCTTGATCGCGGCGACCGCGGTCTCGATATTGCCGTGCCCCGAAATCATCACCACCGGCACGTCGGCGTGGTCCTTCTTGATCTGCTCCAGCAATTGCAAGCCGTCGAGCTTGCTGCCCTGCAGCCAGATGTCGAGAAACACCAGGTTCGGCCGCCGGTTGGCGATTTCCGCCAGCGCCGAATCGCTGTCGCGCGCGGTCCGGGTGGTGAATCCCTCGTCGTCGAGAATCCCGGCAACCAGATCCCGAATATCCGCTTCGTCATCGACAATCAGAATGTCATTTGCCATGGGTCGCGCCCTGTCTTGTCAGTTGCCGGTTGCGGCTTCGATTTTTGTTTCATTGTCAGTCGTGTCAGGATTGGTCGTTTCCTGGGGCTCAATGGTTTCAGGGACCGGCTGCTTTTCTGCCGCCGGCTCCTTGACCTCCGCCTTCGGTGCGTGGCCCGATACGGCAAACCGCAACCGCATCCAGGCGCCGCGCTGACCCGGCCGGATGTCCGCGGCATCGTGCAGCTCGATCTTGCCGCCGTGGTCTTCCAGAACCCGGCCAACGATGGCCAGGCCAAGTCCGGTGCCCTTCGACCGCGTGGTCACATAGGGTTCGAGCAACCGCGCCCGCGCCACCTTGGGCAGGCCGACCCCGTTGTCGATGACATCGATCACGATGTCATCGCCTTCGATGGCGGCGACGACCTCGATCTTGCCTTTACCCAACTCCTCCGCCGGGACCGCTTCAATCGCTTCCGACGCGTTCTTGATGATGTTGGTCAGCGCCTGCGAAATCAGCCGCCGGTCGAACTGCGCCCGCATCGGGTCGTCCTTGATCTCGGCTTCGAAGTCGATGTCGGGATTCCCGACCCGCATCAGGAACACGGCCTGCCGGACGGTGTCGGCGACATCCTCGCCTTCCATGACGGGTTTCGGCATTCGCGCGAAGCGTGAGAACTCATCGACCATCCGCCTGATATCGTCGACCTGCCGCACGATGGTATCGGTGCATTGCTCGAAGATCGCCTTGTCTTCGGTGATGACCTTGCCGAATTTGCGGCGGATGCGTTCGGCTGAAAGCTGGATCGGCGTCAGCGGGTTCTTGATTTCGTGCGCGATGCGCCGGGCCACGTCACCCCATGCCGAGGTCCGCTGCGCCGAAACCAGCTCGGTGATGTCGTCGAGCGTGATGATATAGCTGTCGCGCGACTGGCTGGTCTGCTCGGCGCTGACCCGCACCGACAGATTGCGCTCGTGGCCGTCGCGCAGAAGCGTGATCTGGCCCTGTACCAGCCGCTGGGTGCCCTCACGCGCGGTCTTCATCATGTCATCGAGTTCGGGCAGCACGTCCGACAGCGGGTGGTCCAGCGTCTCGGATTCCGCGTGACCGATCAGTTTTTCGGCGGAACGGTTCAGAATACCGACGTTGCCGGCGGCGTCGACGCCGATGATTCCGGCGCTCGCCGACGACAATACCGCTTCGATGAACCGGCGTCGGCTGTCGATCAGCTCGCTGGCGCCGACCAGTTCGTCGCGCTGGGTGCGCAGCTCCTGCGTCATCTTGTTGAAGGTTTCGCCGAGCTGGGCCAGATCGCCCTCCGATTTGTGGACCGGCACCTGAACATGCAGATCGCCGGTCGAGACGATATTGGCGGCACCCATCAGCCGCCGGATCGGCGCAACCAGCCAATTGGCGAAATTCAGCCCGATTAGTACCGAAGCCATCAGGATGGTCAGCGCGATCACGGCAAACATCAGCGCGAATGCCACCTGGATGCCGAGCTTGCGCGACTCCAACTGGGCATATTCGGCGACGCTGGCCTGGGTCTGTCGGAGCTGCGCGACCACGCGGGGGTCGAGCAGCCGGGCGACATAGAGGAAGGTGTCGTTGAACGCGCGCAGCCGGATCACGGCGGCGACGTAATTCGCTTCGATGAAGACGGCGATCTGCGGTTCGGTTTCATTGACGCCGCTGAGGAATTCCGGGGCCGGCGTCGTGAAGGCCTGCGCAATGCCGGTTTGCGCGGTCTCCAGGATATTGGGGACATTGTCGATCACCATGGCGCCCGGCAGGTTGCGCGAGGCGGCGCTTGCGGTCAGGAGGCGGCGAAAGGTTCCGCGATCCTGGTCGAACAGCGGCCGCGCGTTGGCGATATCG
>JBBQUA010000320.1:0-3857 GCA_038212905.1 Hyphomicrobiales bacterium | reverse complement strand
GAACAGGTGATGGAATCGCTGAAGCGGATGGCGGTCGTGGTGGATGGACAGAACAAGGGCGATGCCGAGTATCGGCCGATGGCGCCCGGTTTCGACGGCGTCGCCTTCAAGGCCGCCTGCGATCTCGTCTTCAAGGGCCGCGAGCAGCCCAACGGCTACACCGAGTTCATCCTCACCGCACGGCGCCGCGAAGCCAAGGCGGCGGGCTGATCGCCGGGTCCACGTCAGCGGCGGACACGCCAGTGAAATGGAAAAGCCCCGACCTTGGCCGGGGCTTTTTCGTCGAGGTGTCGCGATCGACCCTAAAACACCGCGAGCATTTTCAGCAGCGAGATCACGCCGATGATGATGACAACGACGCGGGCGATCTGCTTGGCGCGGCCGTCCAGCGGCAACAGGTTGATCAGATAGAGAATGAGGATGACGACGAGAAATGTGACGAGTGCGCTGATGAGCATGCGGGTCCCCTGAGGCGTCGTGAAAGCGTGATCGGCTGCCTATTTAACGCCGATGCACCTTTCAGGTTCCGGCAACGGAACCTTATTCTAGTCCCAAAATCCCAATGATTTCAAGGGAACGGTAGTTTTACGGCAGCAGCGCTGTCTAAATCTTTACCAGTTTAGTTCCATTGCTGGCGATCAAGCAGACCGCCTGGCTGTTGCGTAACACCGGCGGCGAGGCTTCGCTGCTGATTTCGCAAGGGCTCGCGGCCGGACGCACCGCGCCCGAGACCCGCGTGACTTTCACGAAATTCTCCGGCGGCACCGACATCGCCTGGAACGCGCTTGAATTGGCGGCGTCAGGAATGCAACTGCCTGCGGGGCTGTCCAGCGCGATCGCCGCGACCAAGAAAGCCTATTTTGATCCGGAGTATCTCGCGTTGCGGGAGCGCCTGCTGACGGCGCTGATTGCCGGCGAGAAAGCCGAACTGACCGCGAACCAGTGGAGCCCCGTCACGGTCGGACGTCTCGCCGCCGCGGTCAACGTCGCCGAGGCCGCCCTCGACGCCGCCAAGGATCACACCGCGCAGCAGCGTTCGTTGGCGCTGCGCTCGCTCACCTTGCAGCTCGCGTTGCTGACCGGTGCGCTGCTACTGACGTTCGGCGCCCTGCTGGCGGTGACCCGCCGCGTCATCCGGCCGCTACACAATATGCGCGATGCCATGCTGAAGGTCGCTTCCGGCGACCTGACGGTCGAAACCGGCTACGCTCAGCGCGCCGACGAGATCGGTGCGCTGGCCGGCGCCCTCAATACCTTCAAGCAGCAGGCCGAGGACAAGGCCCGGATAGAAACGCAGGAACGCGAGCGCAATGTCGGCGCCACCACGCGCCAGCAGACGATCGAAACCTACGTCGGCGAATTCGAAACCATGGTGCGCCAGACGCTGCAACAGCTCGGCGACGCCTCCAGCCAGATGCGAACCACATCGACCGGCCTGTCGGCGGTTTCCCGCCAGACCAATGAGCGCGTCCAGATCGCCGAGAAAGCCTCCGGCGAAGCCTCGACAAGCGTCGAGAGCGTGGCTTCGGCGTCGGCGGAATTGAGCGCTTCGATCAACGACATCAGCCAGCAGGCAGCGCATGCCGCGGGCATCGCCAGCCGCGCGGTCAGCCAGGCACGCGACACCGACGGCACGGTTCAGGGGCTGGCGAAATCGGCCGCCCGGATCGGCGAAGTGGTCGGCCTGATCAACACCATCGCGGCCCAGACTAACCTCCTGGCGCTGAACGCCACCATCGAGGCGGCGCGCGCCGGCGAAGCCGGACGCGGCTTCGCCGTGGTCGCCTCCGAGGTCAAATCGCTGGCCAGCCAGACCGCCAAGGCGACCGACGAAATTTCGGAACAGATCGCCGACATTCAGAAGGTGGCCGGCGAAGCCATCGATGCCATCAAGGGCATTGGCAGCATCATCGGCGAGGTCAATGAGGTGGCGACCGCGATCGCCGCCGCGGTCCAGCAGCAGGGCGCCGCCACCCAGGAAATCACCCGCAGCACGCAATTCGCGGCGCAAGGCACCAAGAACGTCTCCGACAACATCACCGGCGTCAAAGCCGATGCCGACAAATCCGCGGCAGCCGCCGAGAACGTCAAGCACGCCTCCGAGACGCTGGAAACACAGAGTCAGCAGCTCGGCAATCAGGTGACTCAGTTCCTCGGCAATATTCGCGCGGCCTGATCAAGCCCCATCGTCATGCCCGGGCATGGGCATGACGGATTTTACTCCCTCGCCATCACCGGCAGGCGCTGATAGCGGGCCTGGACGCGGTCCGAGGCCGGCGAAAAGTTGAGCGACGCGCCGCGCCGGTCGGGACGGCCGGCGACCATCAGCCCGCTTTCGCCCGCGACGATGTCGCCCTTGCGCAGCGTTGGATCGTCATCGATCTTGACCGGCGCCAGCCCAATCTGGTCCTTGCCGTTGCAGGTGCAACCGGCCACCAGTTCGTCGCGATAGCGAAACGCATTCGGCAGTTCGGAATAGAGCTTGCCGTTTTCGGTCGCGGCGCGATCGATGCTGCTGCCGTAGACTACCTTGGTGTCGCTGGCCGGGCAGAAACTGTTGCACGCCGCCGCCCGGCTTTGATTGTCGGACCCGTTCACCGGGAAATAGCGTCCGTCGCAGCCGCGCACGCAAAAGGCCTGACCTCCGCCGTAGCCGCGCGGACGTGCCTCGGCCTGCGGGGCGGACGGTCCACCCTCGCCGGAAAACGGCAAATGAATCTGCGGCGCCCGCGAGCGGCCGAAGCCACCGAACAGGGCCGAGAAAAAGTCTTCCGCCTGCGCGGCAGGGGCCAGCGCCGAGGCGCACAGCACCGCCGCCGCCGCCAATGCCAACCGCTTGCCTGAAGTCCAGTTCATCTTCCCTCTCCCGGACCCGTCAATACAGCGACGACGTCGACAGGTTCATCGCCTGGCGCCCCGTCGAGGCCGTGGTTACGACAGCACGCTGTTGCGAGGCTGCCGGGCGAACGCTGATCGTCGTCGTCGTCAGATTCCTGGTTGCCAAGTGCGGCGCGTTCTTCGGCAGCACCACGACCTTGGTGCCGATGGTGACGCGGCTGAACAGGTCGGCGACGTCGTCATTGGTCAGCCGGATGCAGCCCGAGGAGACGAATTTGCCGATGGTCGAGGGATCGTTGGTGCCGTGGATGCGATAGACGCTGGAGCCGAGATACATGGCGCGGGCGCCGAGCGGATTGCCCGGGCCGCCGGCCATGAAACGCGGCAGGTAAGGCTGCCGCGCCACCATTTCCGCGGGCGGATGCCAATCCGGCCACTCGGCCTTCTTGGTAATGCTCTGTACGCCGGACCAGGTAAAACCCTCGCGGCCGACGCCGACGCCGTAGCGAACCGCGCGGCCCTGGCCGAGCACGTAGTATAATACGGTGTTGCCGGTATCGATGACGATGGTGCCCGGCGCTTCGCGGGTATCGAATGCAACGGTGGTGCGCTTCAGGCGCTCCGGCATCGCGCTGCCGTCGCCCTCATCGGACATCATGTTGTCGGCGGGGAAGGAGGATTGCGGTGTCGAGGCGTATCCGAGCACTTGGGCGCTGGCGCTGGAAAGCAGCGCCGGCGACAGCATCAGGGCCGCGCCCAACAGCAGCGCACCGGTGGTGCGCAAGGTCAGCTTGCCTGCGAATGTCTGTGTCATGATCTGCCCCGTGCGATGCGCATCAATGTGACGCTGTGGATAACAAACGCGACGGGGACGAACCGGTTCCGTCCGACTCGACGAAATAATCGACCTGTCAACCAGGCAGACGCTCACGATCTCGCGATGGATCTTTGTGATGGGGCGAGGGTTGTGGCGCGGAAGCCTTCCGTCTCACCAAGTCGGTGCACGGCTTCGTCGCGAC
>JBBQUA010000319.1:0-3954 GCA_038212905.1 Hyphomicrobiales bacterium | reverse complement strand
ATGGCAGCGGCGGCCCGCATCGAAGCGGCCGGCGGCCATGTCATTCACATGGAGGTGGGGCAACCGTCGGCGTCGGCACCCCGGCCCGCGATCGCGGCCGCCCACGCCGCCCTCGATATCGGGCGGATCGACTACACCTCGGCGCTCGGCACCCCCTCGCTGCGCGCGCGGATCGCCAGGCATTACCGCGAGACCTATGGCTGCGCGGTGGACGCCGAGCGGGTGGTGATCACAACGGGATCTTCGGGCGCGTTCATCCTGGGCTTTCTCGCGATGTTCGAGCCGGGCGACCGCGTCGCGGTGACGGTTCCCGGTTATCCGCCCTATCGTCATATCCTGACCGCGCTCGGCTGCGAGCCCGTTCTGATCGAGACGTCGAGCGATACCCGGCATGCGTTGACCGGCGAGGCCTTGCTCGCGGCCCATCGCCAGACGCCGCTGAAGGGGGTGCTGGTCGGAAGCCCGGCCAACCCCACGGGGACCATGATGTCGCGCGAGGCGCTTACCGGCCTGATCGCGGCGGCGGAGGGCGCGGGCATCCGCTTCATCTCCGACGAGATCTATCACGGCCTCGATTATGCGTTTCCCGCGGTCACGGCGGCGGAGCTTTCGCCTGATGCCCTGGTGATCAATTCGTTCTCGAAATACTTCTGCATGACCGGCTGGCGGGTCGGCTGGATGGTAGTGCCGGAACCGCTGGTGCGGCCGATCGAGCGGCTGCAGCAAAATCTTTCGATCTCGGTGCCGACATTGTCGCAGATCGCAGCCGAAGCCGCCTTCGATGGCCGCGCCGAGATGGAAGCGATCAAGCGCGGCTATCAGGAGAACCGCCGCATCCTGATCGAAGGTTTGCCGAAGGCCGGCCTTGAGAAATTTCTACCCGCCGACGGCGCGTTCTATCTCTACGCCGACGTCTCCAAATTCACTGCCGACAGTTTTGCCTTTGCCGGCCAGATGCTGGAGAAAGCGCGCGTGGCGGCGACCCCCGGGGTCGATTTCGATCCGGTTCATGGCCGGCAATTCGTTCGTTTTTCCTACGCCGGTTCTGCCGACGAGATGCGCGAAGCCGTCGCGCGCATCGCAAAATGGCTCGGATAGCGGCGCGAACGCTTCGGTTCCCGCCTTTTGCGCCCAACACCCGTACACATCATGGAGATGTTCTTGTCCGTCAGATCACCCCCCGGACTCCTCGCTGTCAGGCATTCGCCGCTCGCCGCTGTGGCGTGGCCGCAGCCCGCCGCCGGTTTTTCGCTGGTGTTGCGCAGCTTGATCCTGATCGCGCTTGGAACGGCGTTGCTGACGCTCTCGGCCAAGATCAACCTGCCGCTTCCTTTCGTGCCTATGACGCTGCAGACGCTGGTCGTGCTGGTGATCGGCGCGGTCTACGGCTGGCGCCTCGGCTGCACCACCGTCATCGCCTATCTGGCGGAAGGGCGATCGGATTGCCGGTATTCGCTGGTCCCGCATGCGGGCTTGCGCCGATGATGGGTCCGACAGCCGGGTACCTTGCGGGCTTCGTGGCCGCCGTCTTCATCACGGGTTGGCTGAGCGAGCGGGGCTGGGATCGTTCGGTGCCGCTGCTGTTCGTCGCGATGGCGCTCGGGCACATCGTCATTCTCGCGGCAGGGTTCGGCTGGCTCGCCTTCGGCCTGAAGCTCGGCGCCGAGAAGGCATGGCTGGTCGGGGTCGTGCCGTTCCTGGCGGGGGCGTTGGTCAAGAATGCCCTCGGCGCGGCGTTGGTGCCGGCGAGCAGGCGCCTGCTCAATCGTCGCGGATAACGACCGGCGGTCACGACCGCGCAAGCGACAGCCACCCAAAATAAAAAAAACCGCCCGGTTTTGCCGGGCGGTTTTTCGGTTTCGCAAATCCCTTTGCTTACTCGCCGTTGCCGAAGCGTCGCGACCACCAACCGGCCTTGCGCGGCTGGGTGTCGGTCGTCGTCTCGGCGGCGGATTGGGCCGGGGCAGACGCCAGCGGCTCAGGCGGCGCGTGGGTAACGGGAGCGGCTGCCTCAGGCTGGGCGGTCGTCACGAAACTCACCTTCTCGCGCACGGTCGAACGGCGGCGCGCGGCGGCGCCTTCGGCCTCCTGGGCGGTCTCGGCTTCGCTTGGTGCCCGCGCCGGTTCGGGCTGAGGCTGGGCAGGAGCGATAGCTTGCGGCTCCGGCTGCGGCGCCGCCGGTTCGGGTTGAACATCGGGAGGCGTCCGTTCGGCTGAATAACCGTCGAAATCGGCCACCGCGTCAGCGACTTCCGGGGTCGATCTCGGCCCGAGTTCGTCCGAGATCGATCCGACCAGACCACCGTCCTCCGGCCCACCACGCCGGCGGCGTCCGCCGCGCCGTCCGCGACGGCGGGGCCGCCGTTCGCCGTCCGGCGTCTGGTCAGCGCGAGCCGCGCCGGGCTGCTCCTCGGATTCGTCTTCGTCGCCTTCGGCTTCATCGGCTGGACTTGCGACCGCAACCTGGTCCGGCGCCATGCGCGGGGCGTCGTCGGTGTCGCGGACGGGGCCGCCTTCGCGCGGCTCGCCGGGACGGCCACGCCGCCGCCGCCGCCGCTTGCGCTTGTGGCCCTCGGCATCGGTTTCGCCGCCGGCTTCCTCGCCGGCCGCGGCTTCCTCGGTCAGCCCTTCGGTCTCTTCGGTTTCCACTTCCGATTCGACTTCGATATCGAACGGCTCTTCCTCGTCATAGGCTTCCTCGATCTGCGGCGGGAAGGCGGCAACCTGCGCCGCCAGCTGCGCCTTGGCCGCCTCCAGCGTATGCACCTGTTCGCCGCGGTCGATGATGAACGACTGCTGGGCGCTGACGGTGGCGTCGGCGATCACGGCGAGCGTCACCTTGAAACTGTTCTCCAGATCGCGCAGGTGGCCGCGCTTGTGATTGAGGACGTAGAGCGCCACGTCGGTCCGGGTTCGCACCACCAGATTGTGAGTGGCACCCTTCATCAGGATTTCCTCGAGACCGCGCAGCAGTTGCAGCGCCACCGAAGATACCGATCGGACATGGCCGTTGCCGCCGCATTGCGGGCAGGGCTCGGTCGAACTCTCCAGCACGCTGGCGCGAATGCGCTGGCGTGACATTTCCAGCAGGCCGAAATGCGAGATGCGGCCGACCTGGATTCGCGCGCGGTCCTGCCGCAGGCAATCCGACAGCTTGCGCTCGACCGACCGGTTGTTGCGCTTCTCATCCATGTCGATGAAGTCGATGACGATCAGGCCGGCGAGATCGCGCAGCCTGAGCTGCCGCGCGACTTCTTCCGAGGCCTCGAGGTTGGTCTTGAGCGCGGTGTCCTCGATGTGGTGTTCCCGGGTGGAGCGGCCGGAATTGACGTCGATCGAAACCAGCGCCTCGGTCTGGTTGATCACGATGTAGCCGCCGGAGCGCAGCTGCACGGTCGGCGAGAACATCGCATCGAGCTGGCTCTCGACGCCCATCCGCGAGAACAGCGGCTGGCCGTCGCGATACTGCTTCACCGCCCGCACATTGGTGGGCATCAGCATCTTCATGAAATCGCGGGCTTCCTGGTAGCCGGCTTCGCCGGCGACCTGGATTTCGTCGATTTCCTTGTTGTAGAGGTCGCGCAGCGACCGCTTGATCAGCGATCCCTCCTCGTAGACCAGGGTCGGGGCCTGCGATTTCAGGGTCATGTCGCGGACGGTTTCCCACATCCGGATCAGATATTCGAAGTCGCGCTTGATTTCCGGCTTGGTACGCGAGGCGCCCGCGGTGCGCAGGATGATGCCCATGCCCTCGGGCACGTCGAGATCCTGCACCACTTCCTTGAGCCGCGAGCGGTCCTGCGCGGAGGTGATCTTGCGGCTGATGCCGCCGCCACGCGCGGTGTTGGGCATCAATACCGCATAGCGGCCGGCCAGCGACAAATACGTGGTCAGCGCCGCGCCCTTGTTGCCGCGCTCTTCCTTGACGACTTGCACCAGCATCACCTGCCGGCG
>JBBQUA010000318.1:0-3956 GCA_038212905.1 Hyphomicrobiales bacterium | reverse complement strand
CCGATGGGCACGGTGCAAGCGCGCCTTTGCCCATCCTGCGCATTCCAGCCATGCTATCGTGTCGCCGCACCGGAGCATTCCACCATGACCGAACCAACCTCTTCCGACTGGCTTGGCCTGTCCGGCCGCGTCTGCGTGGTGACGGGCGGCGGCGGCGGCATCGGCCGCGCCGTGGCATTGAGCCTCGCGCAGGCCGGCGCCCGTGTTGCCGCTATCGATCTCGACGAGCGCGGCCTCGAGGTGACGCGGACGGAGCTGCTAGAAACATCCAGCGGTCATGTCGTGGCCCGCTGCGATACGTCCAGCGTCGACAGCGTCGCCGCCGCATCCGAAACCATCGAGAAGGCGCTGGGACCCTGCGGCGTTCTCGTCAACACTGCGGCGGTGCTGCGGCCCGGCGGGCTCGAAAACCTGTCGCTGGCCGAATGGAATGCGGTGCTGTCGGTCAACCTGACCGGCTATTTCCTCTGCGCCCAGAGCTTCGGCCGGCAGATGCGCAAGGCCGGGTGCGGCAGCCTGGTGCATGTCGCCTCGATTGCCGGCAGCCACGCGCAGGGCCGGAGCGGCGCCTACAGCGTCAGCAAGGCCGGCGTCATCATGCTGTCGCGCCAGCTTGCGAGCGAATGGGGACCGCAGGGCATCCGCAGCAACGTCGTCAGTCCCGGCATGGTGATCACGCCGATGAGCCAGTCGTTCTACGACACGCCCGGCGTTACCGAACGCCGCAGCGCGGTGGTGCCGCTGCGGCGGGTCGGCATGCCCCAGGACATCGCCGACGCCATCCTGTATCTCGCCAGCGACCGCTCGTCCTATGTCAACGGCGACGAGATCACGGTCGATGGCGGCTATGCCAATATGCTGATGAACCTGGTGCCGCGGCCGGGGTTCGAGTGAGGGCCGGCCGTTCGATCAGACCGGGGCCGGGAAAGCGTGAAGCCGCGACTTGGCGCGAGGGTCAAAGCAGGCGATGAACTTCTGCCCGCTGACCAACACCCGAAGCCGCTGCCGCGCGGCGCCTGACCGTTTCAGATCGAACAGACCAGTACGCCAGGCAACATCATGGGAAATGGCGGTCATCGTAGCCTCCTGTCGAACGTTGCTACGGTTCTGTGGCGCCGCCTTCATCACGGGTTCATGGTTCGAACGACAGGTGTGAGCCAGCTCACGCTTTTCTGATCGGATCAGTGTGCGGGTGCGTGTTCGGAGAGGGGATAACCGTCGAACGGGAACCGCCCGGCCCAGCGGAATGTTATGGATGGGATCACCGCCCGGATTCGGGCATATAACGGCACGTCTTCACCCCATACTTCCAGACAGAACGGCGAGGTCCCATGGACGCCAGCATCCATCCGCCGCAGCTGCAGCGACCCGGCAACGAGCCGGGTCTGGTCAATTCGAGCGTCTATGCCGATGGCCGCCGCGTCAAGGAGATTGCGGTCGACGAAGCCGGCGAGTGGGCGAGACGATCAGGCCATGTCGTCTGGATCGGCCTGTTCGAGCCCGGCCCCGAGCTGCTGGCGCGCGTGCAGGCGCAGCTTGGCTTGCACGATCTCGCCATCGAGGATGCCGGCAAGGCGCATCAGCATCCGAAGATCGAGCAATATGGCGACGCGCTGTTCATCGTGGCCCGCACCGCGCAGCGGATCGAGGGCCGCATCGCGTTCGGCGAGACCCATCTGTTCGTAGGCCGCGGATATGTCGTCTCGGTGCGTCACGGCGCTTCGATCTCCTATGCCGTCGTGCGCGGGCGCTGTGAGTCCTGTCCCATTACGCTCGCCAACGGCACCGACTACATCCTTTATGCGATCCTCGATTTCATCGTCGACAACTACCTGCCGGTGCTGCAAGCGCTCAGCGCCGAAGTCGAGGAGATCGAGGATGGCGTGTTTGCGAGGCCCAGCGGGCAGCTCGACATCCATCAGCTTCATCTGCTGCGCCGTGAATTGCTGCGGCTGCGCAATGCGGTGGTGCCGCTGATCGAAGTCTGCCGCCGGCTGGAGCATGCCGAGGTGGCGCCGATCGACCCCGCCATGCAGCCGCTGTTCCGCGACGTCACCGATCACGTGCTGCGCCTGCGGGAGGGCATCGACGGCCTGCGCGAGGTGCTGGCCTTCGCCTTCGAGGCGAGGCTGATGACCGGCCAGGCCGAGCAGACCGAAATCACCCGAATGCTGGCGTCCTGGGCCGCTATCCTGGCGGTACCGACCGCGATCGCCGGCATCTACGGCATGAATTTCGAGCATATGCCGGAGCTGAAATGGCAGTACGGCTATCCCCTCGTGCTTGGCGTCATCGTGGCGATCTGCGGCTGGCTCTATTGGCGGTTCCGGAAAAACGGCTGGATTTGATCGCGCACTGACTTGAATTGGGACGGAGCAACAGCGATGCAATTGCGGAAGTTTGGTCGGACGGGGATGCAGCTCTCGGTGCTGGGCTTCGGCTGCGGCGCCGTCGGCGGCCTGATGGTGCGCGGCGATGCTGCCGACCAGGAGCGTACCATCGCGCGGGCGATTGCATCCGGCGTGAACTACTTCGACACCGCGGTGCTATATGGCAACGGCGAATCTGAGACCAACCTCGGCCGCGTCCTGCACAAGCTGAAGCCGGCCGGCGCCGTCGTTGCCACCAAGGTGCGTGTGCCCGCAGGCGAATTCAGCCGCATCGCCGACGCCGTCACGGCGTCGCTCGAAGGCAGCCTGGCGCGGCTGCGGCTCGACCGGGTCGACATCCTTCATCTGCACAATCCGATTACCGAGGCGGGAGGCGGTTCGGCGCTGAGCGTCGGCCAGGTGCTCGACGACGTGGTGCCCGCGTTCGACCGGCTGCGCCGGCAAGGCAAGATCGGTTTCCTCGGGATTTCGGCCGTAGGCGACACCGTGGCGCTGCATCGCGTGATCGATTCACGCGCCTTTGACAGCGCGCAGGTGGTCTACAACATGCTCAATCCATCCGCCGCCGGGCCGTTGCCGGCGAACTATCCGGCCCAGGATTACGCGGGGCTGTTCGATGCGACGGAGGCCGCCGGGGTCGGCGTGGTGGGCATCCGCGTGCTGGCCGGCGGCGCGCTGTCGGGCTCGGCCGAGCGTCACCCGATCGCGGGTGCGGCGCCCGAGCCGATCGGCTCGGCGCTGCGCTACGATGCCGATGTCGATCGCGCCCGCCGTCTCGTGCCCCTGGTGCAGGAAGGTTTTTGCGCCAGCCTGAGCGAAGCCGCCGTCAGGTTTGCGCTGTCGCACCCGGCGATGGGCACCATCCTGGTCGGCATGGCGACGCCGCAACAGTTCGAGGACGCGCTCGCCGCGGTCCAGAAAGGCCCGTTGCCGCAGGCGGCGCTCGAACGACTGTCGGCGCTGGAACAGGCATTTGCCGGTGAGCCGCGATGATCGAAAGATGATCGAGCGCGTCAACCTATTCTGTTGAGCGTGCCTCTGATGCTCGTAAAAATTTCCCCGATATCCTTGCGCATGGAATCGAGCTTCTGGAAATTCTCGAAAACCCGAGCCAGCCGTTCGTCGATCGCGGCCTTGTTTTTGCCAAGCACCTCGACGCGGGCTTCGAGTTTTTCTCCACCCTTTAATTCGATTTCGTCGAGGGTCCTGATCAGGATATCGCGATTTTCATTCACTTCGTGGATCAGTGCCTCGACGCCGAACACCGACGATTGCAGCGGCGCCAGCTCGGCCTGCGACTTGACCGCTTCTTCCTTGAATTGGGTCAGTGTCGTCGATGAATCCTGCAGTCGCGTCAGGCGCAGGCGCGCCTGTACGATAAATTCGTTCAGCGCGTTCTGGCGATCGATCAGGCTCTTGCCTTCCGGATCCGTCTCCACATCCGCCAGCGCGCGCTCCAGATGCGCCCGGCGTTCCCTGAGTTCGTCGAAGTCGAGGCGGATCGCATTCAAAATGTTGAAGCCGTCATTAAGCCGCGCAAACCGCTGCTCGATCTCGATCTTCTCC
>JBBQUA010000317.1:0-4088 GCA_038212905.1 Hyphomicrobiales bacterium | reverse complement strand
GGCGTCAAGTTGATCGAATGGCTGGTCGGCGAGAAGGCGCAGAAAATGTATGCCGACCAGAACTACGAATATCCGGTCCGCGCCGGCGTCGCCATCAATCCGACCATCGCGGGCTACGGCAAGCTCAATGCCGATTCGCTGCCGATAGCGAAGATCGCCGCCAACCGCAAAGCGGCCGCGACCTTGGTGGACAAGGTCGGTTTTGACAATTGAGCTTTCCCGATTGCGGCCTGCTTCCCCCTCGGCTCAGCGCGGAGGGAAGCGGCTGCATGCTTGCGTGATCCGCGACCTCAGGTGAACCGCGCCACGCCCACGGGACGCGTCGCGGCTGTTATCGCGGTGGCGACCGCGATCCTGGTCGCTGCTCCCGTGATCTCAATCATCTCGCTCGCGATGCAGCCTGCGCCGGATCTGTGGCGCGATCTGTTGGCCTATGTGTTGCCGCGGGCGATGATCGATACCGCGCTGCTGCTGGGCGGCGTCGGCGCGCTGGCGCTGGTGATCGGCGCCGGCACCGCGTGGCTGATCTCGCTGCATGATTTTCGCGGCCGGGCGATGCTGGTGTGGCTGATGCCGCTGCCGCTGGCGATTCCGACCTATCTCGCCGCCTACGTCTATGCCGACCTGTTCGAGCCGTTGGGGCTGGTCCATCGCACGCTGTCGATCTGGTTTCCGCTGCGCGACGTGGTGAGTGCCCTTCCCAATCTGCGCTCGATGCCGGGTGCGATCATCGTCATCGGCCTCGTGCTCTACCCTTACGTCTATCTTTCGGCGCGGACCATGTTCCAGTTCCAGAGCGCGGAGTTCGGCGAGGCCGCCAAAACCCTCGGTGCCACCAGCTGGACCGTGTTCTGGCGCGTCTCGCTGCCGATGGCGCGGCCGGCGCTGGCGGTGGGCGTCGCGCTGGTAGCGCTGGAAACCCTGAACGACATCGGCGCCAGCGAGTATCTCGGCGTCCGTACGCTGACGGTGTCGATCTTCACCACCTGGCTCAATCGCGGCAGCCTGGCTGGTGCCGCCCAGCTTTCCTGTTTCATGCTGGCGATCGTCGCCGGCCTGATCGCGATCGAGCGCTACGGCCGCCGCAATACCACGGCGGAGTTTTCCGCCGAAAGCCCGCGGCTGACGTCGCGCACCCGGCTCCGCGGCATCAGGGGCTCCGCCGCCTTCGCAGCGTGCCTGCTGCCGGTGCTGCTCGGGTTTGTCGTGCCGCTGCTGTTTCTGCTGCAGCAGAGTTTTGGCCGCGGACTGTTCAGGAATTTCGACATGACACTGGCGCGCGACGCCTTCCATTCGATTGCGTTCGCAACCCTGGCCACGCTGATCGCGCTCGCGCTCGGCTTTGCAACCATTCTGGCCTGGCGCTGGCGGCCCAATCCCGTGAGGTTCATCGCCATGAACATCTCGCAGACCGGCTACGCGCTGCCCGGCCTGGTGCTGGCGCTCGGCATGCTGACGCCGGTGCTGGCGATCGACAACGGCCTGAATGCAGTGGCCGGATGGCTGGGACGCTCACTGCCGGGGCTGATCCTGGTCGGCTCGGGCGCGGCCGTTGTCATCGCCTATGTGATCCGGTTTCTGGCGGTGCCGACCGGGATGATCAAGGCCGGGTTCGAGCGGATTCCGCGCGACTATGACGACAGCGCGCGCGCCGCAGGCGCTGGACAAGTAGCGACGATGCGTCTGATCCATTTGCCGCTGCTGCGGCCGGCGATGCTGGGCGCGATCATCATCGTGTTCGTCGACTGCCTGAAGGAACTGCCGGCGACGCTGCTGCTGCGGCCGCTCAACGTCGATACGCTGGCGACCTCGATCTACCAGTTCGCCAGCCGCGGCAGCTTTGAAGACGGCGCATTGGCGGCCTTGCTGATCGTCGCCGCCAGCATCGGCCCGGTGGCGTGGCTGACGCGTTTTTCGGACATGCCAAGCGGGCCGGCGTAAGCGCGCGCAGGCCGCGGGGTGTTACGGCTTTGAGAATTGCCCCGAACGCGTCGCTACAGCGCCAGCAGCCCGGCGTCGCCATCTTCCGCGGCGAACGCGAGTTGCGTGCCCTTGGCGTTCCAGGCCAGGCCTGCGACCTGCGCGCCGCCGTTCTTGCGCACCAGGATTTCCGCGCCATCGTTGAGCCGCACCATCAGCACGGTGCCGTCGCTGTAGCCCGCCGCCAGAATATCCTGCTTCGGATGGCAGGCAACCGCCGAAACCCGCGCCTGCAGCGGGGCCAGCATCGCGGGCTCCTTGCCCATCGGGCCGTCCTTGCTGCCGAACGGCCACATGATCACCGTATCGGCGCCGGAGGTCGCCAGCGCCTTGCCGCCGGCGCTCCATGACAGCGACCGCACCCGCCCGGGATAACCGGTCATGCGCATATGCCTGGTATCGGCGAGCCGCCAGCCATGCAGCGCAGGCTCGTGCATCGCGGTGACCAGAAACTTGTTGTCCGGGCTGAACACCACGCCGAGATGCGAGCCCGCCCATTCCAGCACTTCCGCGTTGGCGGCCATGTTGGGAAACCACAGTGTCACGCCATTGTAATGCGCGATCGCGAGCCGCAGCCCTTTTGGCGCAAACGCCAGCCCGCCGACAGTCGACGGCACTTCAAACGATTTTTCCTCGCTTTTGCCACCGCGGACATAGGCGGTCTTGCCGGCTGACCACGCGACGGCGCCGTCGGGATGCAGTGCGACGTTGTCGATCCAGCGGCGCTTGGCGTCGGTCGCCAGCAATGCGACCTCGCTCGTTTTATCCAGCGCCACGACCTTGCCGTCGTCGCCGCCCATCACGATGCGGGCGCCGTCGGTTACGGCGCACAGAATGCCGCCGCCGTGGACCGGCACGAGCGATATCTCGCCGTCGGCGCTCACCAGCGCCACGCTTTCCTCGGCGCCGACGAAGGCGGCGATCTCACCGAGAAAATGCACTGACGTGACGGGCATGCCGATCGCGAGCGGGCGTACCCGGTCGGTGACCGAAACGATGGAGGCGGCATTCTGGCCGGGATCGAACTCTTTCATCACGTGGTGATACAGCCTTCGAATCCGTCGCGGATCATCTGCTCGGGCAGTTCGCGGCCGATGAAGACGAGGCGGCTCTCGCGCGCTTCGCCCTCCTTCCAGGCGCGCTGGTGGTCACCCTCCAGCATCATGTGGACGCCTTGAAACACGTAACGGTCGTCATCGTCGGTGAAGGCCAGAATCCCCTTGGAGCGCAAAATCTTCTGGCCCTCGCTGGCGACCAGGTTCTGCAGCCACGGCATGAATTTCGTCGCATCGAGCGGCCTGTCGGTGCGCAGCGACAGCGATTGCATGTCCTCGTCGTGATAATGCTTCAGGCCGCCATGGCTGTGGCCGTGAGCATGGTGATGGTCATGGCCGTGATGATGATCATGATCGTGGCCATTGCCGGCGTCGAGGAATTCCGGTTCGAGTTCGAGGATGCGGTCGAGATCGAATGCGCCGCGCTCCAGCACGTCCGACAGCGCCACCTGGCAGCGCTCGGTGCGGTGCAGTTTGGCGTAGGGGTTGATGGCGCGGATCCGGGCCTCGACTTCGGCCAGTTCGGCCTTGGAGACGAGGTCGGTCTTGTTGAGCACGATGACGTCGGCGAAGGCGATCTGGTTCTTGGCCTCGGGCGCGTCCTTGAGCCGGTCGTTCAGCCATTTGGCATCGGCCACCGTCACTACGGCATCGAGCCGGGCGTGCTTCTGGACGTCCTCGTCGACGAAGAAAGTCTGGGCCACCGGCGCCGGATCGGCCAAGCCGGTGGTCTCGACGATGATGGCGTCGAACTTGCCTTTGCGCTTCATCAACCCGTCGAGGATGCGGACGAGGTCGCCACGCACGGTGCAACAGACGCAGCCATTGTTCATCTCGAACACTTCTTCGTCGGCGCCGATGATCAGGTCGTTGTCGATGCCGATCTCGCCGAATTCATTGACGATGACGGCGTATTTCTTGCCGTGGTTTTCCGAAAGGATGCGGTTGAGCAGGGTGGTCTTGCCGGCGCCGAGATAGCCCGTCAGCACGGTCACAGGAATTTTTTGGGATGTCGGTTCAGCCATAATCACTCCGGAAGGGCGGTATTCGCGC
>JBBQUA010000316.1:0-4146 GCA_038212905.1 Hyphomicrobiales bacterium | reverse complement strand
GGGGACTCTCGGCAGGGTCGGATTCACGAAGAGTCCCCCTCACCCGGATCATCGCAAGCGATGATCCGACCTCTCCCCGCAAGCGGGGCGAGGTGAAGAGAACCCATCGGCGTGTGTGCGAACGACAAGGATTCACTTCGCCAATTCCTTCAGCCCCAGCTTGATGAGCTGCGCGGTCTCCGCCCCCTCGCCGGCCAGGCGCGAGGCCCCGGCGATGGCGGCGGCCGCCTGCGGCTGGCCGTAGCCGAGATTGACCAGCGCCGAGATCGCGTCGGTGACCGGGCGCGGCGCGCGGTCGTTGTCGATCGCGCCGGACAAATGCACCAGCGCCGGATCGACATTGGCGAAGGCCGGCGCCTTGTCCTTCAATTCGGTGACGATGCGTTCGGCGACCTTCGGGCCGACCCCCGGGGTGCGCGCCACCGCCGCCTTGTCGCGCAGCGCGATGGCATTGGCGAGATCGGACGGCGGCAGGGTCGAGAGTACCGCGAGCGCCACCTTGGCGCCGACGCCCTGCACGGTCTGCAGCAGCCGGAACCATTCGCGCTCGGTGTCGCTGCGAAAGCCGAACAGTTTTATTTGATCTTCGCGGACATAGGTTTCGATCGACAGCACGGCCGCCTCGCCGGGCGACGGCAGCGCCTGCAGCGTCCGCGACGAGCAATGCACCTGGTAGCCGACACCGCCGACGTCGAGAATGACGTAATCCTCGCCGTAGGAGTCGATCAGACCCTTGAGTTTGCCGATCATGCGCCGACCACCTTCAGCCGCAGCGCGGCGCTGCCGCGGTGATGCGCATGCGTAATGGCGATCGCCAGCGCATCGGCGGCATCGGCCGATTTCGGCTCGGCCTTGGGCAGCAGGATCTTCAGCATCATCAGGATCTGGTTCTTGTCGGCATGGCCGGCGCCGACCACGGTCTTCTTGACCTGGTTGGGGGCGTATTCCGCCACCGGGATCCCGAACATCGCGGGCGCCAGCATCGCGACCCCGCGCGCCTGCCCGAGTTTCAGGGTCGCGACGCCGTCCTTGTTGACAAAGGTCTGTTCGACCGCGGCTTCCAGCGGCTGGAAGTCGCCGAGCACGGCGGAAAGCCCCTCATGGATGGCCAGCAGCCGGCTTGCCAGCGGCAGGCTGTCCGGCGGCTCCACCGAGCCGCAGCCGATGAAGCTCAGCCGGTTGCCCTCGATCTCGATCACGCCCCAGCCGGTGCGGCGCAGGCCCGGATCGATGCCAAGGATACGGACGGGTTGGCGAATCGGGGGTGATGTCATGGCGTAGTGTTAGCGCCGGGGGAACGAGAACGAAACACAAACGGGATGTCATCCCCGCGAAAGCGGGGATCCAGTACGCCGGGAAGCCCGCGATGAATCGCGACTGCACGGATTACTGGGTCGCCCGGTCAAGTGCCGGGCGATGACAGTTGAAAATGGGCGACGACGGAAGGCGTGATCACCCGCCCATCCTGGCGACCAGCGCGTCGGACACCTCGAAATTGGCGTAGACGTTCTGCACGTCGTCATGCTCGTTCAGCAGGTCAATCAGCTTCAACAGCTTCTCGCCGGTCTCGTCGTCAACCGGCACGGTGTTTTGCGGCTTCCAGGTCAGCGCTGCCTTGCGGGCTTCGCCGAATTTCGTCTCCAGCGCTTTTGCCACCTCGCGAAAGGTTTCCTGCGAGGCGTAGATCTCGTGGCCGTTCTCGCTCGAAATCACGTCGTCGGCGCCGGCCTCGATCGCGGCTTCCAGCATGGCGTCGTCGGAGCCCACCTTGGCGTCGTATTCGATGATGCCGGTGTGGTCGAACATGAAGGCGACCGAGCCGGTTTCGCCGAGATTGCCGCCTGATTTGGTGAAGAAGGAACGGATGTCGGAAGCGGCGCGGTTGCGGTTGTCGGTCAGCGCCTCGACGATCACGGCAACGCCGCCGGGACCGTAGCCCTCGTAACGGATCTCGTCGTAATTCTCGCCCTCGGAGCCGATCGCCTTCTTCACGGCGCGCTCGATCGAGTCCTTCGACATGTTCTCCTGGCGGGCCGAGATGATGGCGGCGCGCAGCCGCGCGTTCATGGCGGGATCGGGCGCGCCCATCTTGGCGGCCACGGTGATTTCCCGCGCCAACTTGGAGAACAGCTTGGATTTCTGGGCGTCCTGCCGGCCCTTGCGGTGCATGATGTTCTTGAACTGGGAATGTCCGGCCATGCGGTCTCTTTTCGGATTCGTCCGGGAGGAAAATGGAGGAAGGCGCGGCGTTATAGGCCGGTAATCCGGCAAAATCAAAGATTTGCCGGGGTTTTCGGTATGCCAGTAGTGGTTGCTGCCCGGACAACTGACAATCGTTAACCATGACTTCACGCCCGAATGGGAGAATATGGATTACCATTTCGTCGTCCCGTCATTTCCCGAGAGACGCCCATGGCATTCGATTTGTTTCGAAAACGGCTGCCGGAACCGGCTGCGCCTGCGGCCCCGGCGGCATCTCTCGCCGCTGCCGTTGCAACCGATACTCCCCAAGCTCCTGAAAGCGATTCGGCCCGGGAAATCCTCGAACTGCTGGAACTCGAACTCGGCGCCATGATCCGCCAGCTCGAGCGCGCGGCCCATTCGGTCGCCGGTGGCGCCGAGGCCACCGCGGCGACGCTTTCCACCATCCGCCAGCGCACCGATGCCCTGACCGGGCGCAGCAGCGCCGCGCAGTCGACCGCGACCACCTTCTCGCTGGCCGCCGACAAGTTCACCCATTCGGCGCAAGGCATCGGATCGCAGGTCCGCGACGCCAGCAAGCTTGCCGATCAGGCCAGCGCCGCCGCCCGCGAAGCCAGCCTCAATGTCGACCGTCTCAGGGAATCCTCGGCCGCGATCGGCAATGTCGTCAATCTGATCGCCCAGATCGCGCGGCAGACCACGCTGCTCGCGCTCAACTCCACCATCGAGGCGGCGCGGGCCGGTTCCGCCGGACGCGGTTTTGCCGTCGTCGCCACCGAGGTCAAGGCGCTGGCGGTGCAGACCCAGAACGCGACCGAGGAAATTTCGAAGAAGATCGACGCGCTGCAGAAGGATGCCGCGGGCTCGGTCGACGCCGTGCACCGGATTTCGCGGGCGATCGAGGCGATCCGCCCGGTCTTCGAGATCGTCAACGGCGCCGTGGCGGAACAGACCGAAACCACCAGCGAGATATCCGACAACGCCGCCACCGCATCGAGCTTCATCGTCTCGGTCGGCGAGAGCGCCGCCGAAATCGATCATGTGACCAAGCAGGCCGAAGCCCATGGCGAACGCGTCGCCAGCGCCGGCAAGGCCGTGACCATGTTCGCGCAGAAACTGAAGTCACGCTGCGCGGTGCTGCTGCGCCAGGGCGAACGCAAGGACCAGGCATTGCCCTGCAACCTCGCCATGGAAATTACGACGGCGCGCGGCACGATCGCGGCGGCAGCCTATGAGATCTCGATCGAAGGCATCCTGATCGGCGGACCGGACGTCGAAAAACTGCCGCTCAATCAAACGCTCAATGCCACGCTGCAGGATATCGGCGCGTGCAGGATCCGTGTCGGGGAAGTTTCGAAGGCCGGCGCCCGGGCGCGGTTCGAGGCGCCGGATGCCGCGCTGAAGGAAAAGATCGAAGACAGACTGTGGTCGATCCAGGACGAAAACACCGAATCCGTGACCCGCGCCATGGAAGCCGGCCGCGCGCTGACCAGGATTTTCGACGACGCGGTCGGGAGCCGCGCCATCTCCATGGACGACATGTTCGATGACAACTACGTCGAAATCGCCGGCACCAATCCGCTGCAGTACCGCACAAGAATGCTGGACTGGGCCGATCGCGCGCTGCCGCCATTCCAGGAGGCTTTCCTGATCAAGGATCCGCGCATGGCATTCGCCGCGATGATCGATCGCAACGGTTACCTGCCGGTGCACAACAAGATCTACTCGCATCCGCAGCGTCCCGGCGACGTCGCCTGGAACACCGCCAACTGCCGCAACCGCCGCATCTTCAACGATCCCGCCGGCCTTGCCGCCGGCCGCAACCAGCGCGCCTATCTGATCCAGAGCTACGCCCGTGACATGGGCAACGGCAAGACCATCATGATGCGCGAGATCGACGTGCCGATCCGCGTCAATGGCCGCCACTGGGGCGGATTCCGCACG
>JBBQUA010000315.1:0-4218 GCA_038212905.1 Hyphomicrobiales bacterium | reverse complement strand
ACGCCTGCCACCGCCAAACCCAGCAACCGTCGGCCAATCTGGCCCTTCGACATCTTCATGCCGCTCGCGCTCCCATGATGAATTCCCAAAGCTAAATCCCCAAAGCATTCCGCCGGATGGCGGGAAATGCTGCACGATCCGTCCCCAGACAAACGGCCTTGGGAAGTACTCCTGCGAATACCGGGGCCAGAAAGCTGGAACGCGTCGAAATCCAGCCTCTCAAACCATAATTCGCGGGCTCTCGCAATGCAGTAGTAAGGCATGGCGCGGCGCGTCACCGGCTATTCGGCGCATGTCACATTTTCCCGTGGAATCAGGCCGAAGTCCCATTCCGGCGACCGGATCGCGCTTGACAGCCGGATTGCCCGATGTAGGCACAGACAGGGTGATCCCGGGGGGCCTGATTCGCCTGACGGGGCGCACGCCCCGGCGTAAGGTCCGGGAATATCGCCTTCAAGGCGCCGTCATTTGCCGTATCAGTCCAAGGCCAGTCCAAGGTTCGGACCGGCCCCGCCTGAGGAATATTAGAGGAATCGACCCTGATGGGGCGTTCGACACACCGGGCGAGAAGCGTAGGCCACCGCGGCCAGGGATGGACCGCCGGGTTTGGCCGTCGCAAGGCCGCCAGCCTGGCTGTCCTCGCCGTCGCGCTGGCATTGGGCCTGACCGGCGCCGCCCACGCGCAGGGCGCGGTGCGCTCGGTGCATGGCGACTGGCAGATCCGCTGCGACACCCCGCCGGGCGCCCAGGGCGAACAATGCGCCCTGATCCAGAGCGTGGTGGCGGAAGACCGCTCCAATGCCGGCCTCACCGTGATCGTGCTGAAAACCGCCGACCAGAAGAGCAAGCTGATGCGGGTGGTGGCCCCGCTCGGCGTGCTGCTGCCTTCGGGGCTCGGTCTAAAGCTCGACAATCAGGACGTCGGCCGCGCCGGATTTGTCCGCTGCCTGCCGAATGGTTGCGTCGCCGAGGTGGTGATGGACGACAAGCTGCTGGCGCAGTTGCGGACGGCGAAGACCGCGACGTTCATCATCTTCGAGACGCCGGAAGAGGGGATTGGATTTCCGCTCAGTTTGAACGGCATCGGCGAGGGGTATGACAAGCTTCCGTAGTCAGTTCAGGCCACGCAATAGTCACCTATGCACTCTCCCAAACTGACCTTCCGTGAAGTCGACCGCAGCAATTGGGGCGACTTCGAGCAATTGTTCGCGGCGCGTGGTGGACCGAAGAGCTGCTGGTGCATGGTCTGGCGTGCTACTGCCGCCGAAGCGAAAACGACCGACGGCAACAGCCGCAAGGCGGCAATTCATTCGCGCGTTCACGATGGCGTGCCAATCGGCCTGCTCGGTTATCTAGCAGCGGACCCCGTTGCCTGGTGTTCGATTGCCCCGCGCGCGACCTACCGTCCGCTTGGCGGGCCGGATGATTTTGGCGATGCGCCAAATGCGGTGTGGTCGCTTGCCTGCTTTTTCATCCGCCGCGATCTGCGTGGGCAAGGTGCGAGCGAGCAGATGCTCACCGCCGCCGTTGCGCACGCGCGCTGCAAGGGCGGTAAAGTTCTGGAAGCTTATCCGGTCGATCCCAATTCTCCGAGCTACCGTTTCATGGGCTTTGTTGGCCTGTTCGAAAGAGCCGGGTTCAAGGCAATTGGGCGGGCCGGCATCCGCCGCCATGTCATGCGCCTTGCCCTTGTTTGATTGCGGTCATGAGCCAAGGAGCCTCAAAATAGCCTTGGCGCGGTTCGACCCTCGCGAAACCGCAACGACCGCATATATGAGCATTCCAGTACCTAATTGAGGCTTGCCATGACCCCCACAACCTCCCTGCTCGACCGCGCCAATCTCGACCGCGATGCTGTCCGCCATCAGGTGGCCCGCGGGCTGGAGGGGGCCGACGACGGCGAGTTGTTCCTGGAATACAGCCAGTCCGAGGCGCTGATGTTCGACAATGGGCGGCTGAAGCAGGCCACCTATGACACCGCGCAGGGGTTTGGGCTGCGCGCCGTGAAGGATGACGCGGTCGGCTATGCGCATTCCTCCGACGTGTCGTTGCCGGCGCTGATCCGCGCCGCGGATGCCGTCAATGCGGTGCGCGGCGGCTATTCGGGCAAGCTGGCGGCGGCGCCGGCGCACACCAATGTGCGGCTCTATGGCGACGAGAATCCGCTGGATGCGCCGGGCTTTGAAGCCAAGATAAAACTGCTGGCCGAGATCGACGCCTATGTCCGCGACAAGGATCCGCGGGTGCGGCAGGTGACGGTCAGCCTGATGGCGACCTGGCAGCTGGTGGAGATTTTGCGGCCCGACGGCGAGAGCTATCGCGACATCCGCCCGCTGGTGCGGGTCAATGTGTCCGTCGTCGCCGGCCAGGGCGACCGGCAGGAAAGCGGCAGCAAGGGCTATGGCGGCCGCGAACCCTATGCGCGCTTCATCGAGACCAAGGCGTGGCGCGAGGCCGCCGACGGCGCCATCCGCGAGGCCATGGTCAACCTGGAATCGGTGCCGGCTCCCGCCGGCGAAATGGACGTGGTGCTCGGCGCCGGCTGGCCCGGCGTCATGCTGCATGAGGCCGTCGGTCACGGCCTCGAGGGCGATTTCAACCGCAAGCAGACTTCCGCCTTTGCAGGTCTGATGGGCCAGCAGGTCGCCGCAAAAGGCGTCACCGTGGTCGACGACGGCACCATGGCGTCGCGGCGGGGTTCTCTGTCGATCGACGACGAGGGCACCCCGACCAACCGCACCGTGCTGATCGAGGACGGCATCCTGGTCGGCTACATGCAGGACCGCCAGAACGCCCGGCTGATGAACATGAAGCCGACCGGCAATGGCCGCCGCCAGGGCTATGCCCATGTGCCGATGCCGCGCATGACCAACACCTACATGCTGGCGGGGCAACGCGATCCCGCCGAAATCCTCGCCTCGGTGAAGAACGGCATCTACGCCGCCAATTTCGGCGGCGGCCAGGTCGACATCACCTCGGGCAAATATGTGTTCCAGTGCACCGAGGCCTATAAAATCGAAAACGGCAAGATCGGCGCGCCCCTGAAGGGCGCGATGCTGATCGGCAACGGGCCGACCGACCTGCATCGCATCACCATGGTCGGCAACGATCTGGCGCTCGATACCGGGATCGGCACCTGCGGCAAGAACGGCCAGGGCGTGCCGGTCGGCGTCGGCCAGCCGACGCTGCGGATGGAACGCATCACCGTCGGAGGAACCGGCCAGTGAACATCGACAAGCCAATCGTCAACGAATCTTCGGCGCCGAAGCCGACCAGCTGGCGCGGCCAGGCGATGCAGCTTATAGCCATCGTCGCCGTCGTTTTCGTCGCCAAGGGCGCGCTCGCCGAACCGTTCTACATCCCGTCGGGATCGATGGAGCCGACGCTGCTGATCGGGGATGCGCTGCTGGCCTCGAAATATCCCTACGGCTACGGCACATCCTCGCTGCCGATCCAGATCAACCTGCCCGAGACCGGGCGGGTGTTCGCGGGCATGCCGAAGCGCGGCGACGTCGTCGTGTTCCGCTGGCCGGGCAACCGCTCGCAGGCCTGGGTCAAGCGCGTCGTCGGCCTGCCCGGCGACCGCATCCAGATGCGCCAGGGCCAGCTCTTCATCAACGACCGTGCCGCCGCGCTGAAGCCGGATGGCATCGGCCGGTCCGAAGACGATGCCGGCGGCGGCGAACCGGCGTATCGCTATATCGAGACGCTGCCGGGCGGCGTGGCCCACGCGATCTTCAAGATGCGCGACAATGGCCGGCTCGACAACACGCCCGAAGTGACGGTGCCGCAGGGAAAATTGTTCGTGCTCGGCGACAACCGCGACAACTCCGCCGACAGCCGCGTCGCCGTGCGCGACGGCGGCGTCGGACTGTTGCCGATGGACAACCTGGTCGGCCGCGCCGACGCCGTGGTCGGATCGTGGGACCTCGGCATGCGCAGCCAGCCGGTATGGACCTGGCTGTCGGGCTTTCGCGTCGCGCGGTTTTTCACCGCGGTGCATTGAACGGGACGCGTGGATACCGCCGAATTCCTCGCCGGCGCACTCCGCAACCCCGTCAATGCCGTGATATCGGATGAACTGTTCCGACTCGGATTGCCGGATGCGTGGATCGTTGTGGGATGCCTGGTGCAGACCGTCTGGAACGTGCGGACCTCGCGCCCGCTCGACCACGGCATCAACGACTACGATGTGTTCTATTTCGATCCCGACACCTC
>JBBQUA010000314.1:0-4218 GCA_038212905.1 Hyphomicrobiales bacterium | reverse complement strand
GTCGTCGCGCTTCCAGGTGCCGTAGTCCTGGTGCCACTGCCAGACGTCGCCGGTGAAGGCCGATTTGGCGTTGATCTTGTACTGGTGCATGTAGACCTTCTCGCCGAAGATCTGCTCCACCGGATCGATCATGCGCGGATGGGCGCCGAGCAGGCCGAACGCCTCGTTGTAAAGATGGGCGGCAAACGCGGTGCGCGGCGCGCCACTCTTCTCGCGCCACACCTCGGGCCGCTTGGTGTCGTAGATCCCCTCGGCCTCGCGCGCCAGCAGCGCGACCTCTTCGGGGCTGAACAATTCGGGCAGGAACAGCCAGCCCTCGCGGTTGAAATCGTCGATCTGTTGCTGGGTCAGTTTCATGGCGTTGCTCCCTTGGCGTTTGCTTGTCATTCCGGGACACGCGCCTTCGCGTGGACCCGGAATCTAGAAGTTGTTGATCGAACTTCCGGGTTCTCGCTTCGCGAGCCCCGGAATGACGGTGTCGTATCTACGCTGCTCGCTCCGTCGCGTTCAGTCTCTCTTCCGTCATTCGTCCGGCGCCGAGCGCATGCGCCAGCGCGGCGCCCTCGGCGGCCCTGGCGTTGCCGGACAGGATATGCGCGGCGATGGTTTCGTGTTCGCTCCAGGCGCTCTGGCGATAATCCAGTTCGGCCAGCACCGTCGCCATCGAGCGGCGCATATGCGGCCATTGCGGGCCGATCATTTCCTCGATCGCGGGATTGCCGGAAAGCCGGTAGATCGCGCGGTGAAAATCGACGTCGAGCGCGATCAGCCGCGCCAGCGGCGTTTTCCTGTCGATCCCGCGCCCGGCGCGCAGCGCCGTCTCCAGATCCGCGCGCGCGGCTGCGTCGGTTTTGACGCGCCCGGCGGCGAGCCTTGCCGCCAGCGCATCGATGGCGCCGCGCACCTCATAGAGCTGGCGAATCCGCGCCGGATCGAGCTGCGTGACCTCAAACCCCTTGCGACCGCTTTCGGCGACCAGCCCTTGCCGGTGCAGCAGATGCAGCGCGTGACTGACCGGCTGGCGCGAGACGCCGAGCTGTTCGGCGAGTACGTTCTGCCGGATTCGGTGCCCTGGCGGCAGCGTGCGATCGATGATGCCATCGAGAATCCGCGCATAGACCTGATCGATCAGGTTCGGGGTCGGGTCGAGCGGGATCATGGGGTGTCCGATTTGGAATACGGAATTCCGTATTCGGAAATTACCCCGGGGAGCCTGGTGCCGTCAAGATCAGCCTTGATGCCCCCGATCCGCTTCCAGTAAAACAAGGCCCCGCTGAGCCCGCCCTGCGGCTTGAAGGCGTAATCCGGAATTTCTCCGGCCAGCGTAAAGCCCAGTTTCTCGTACAATCCTGCCGCGCCGCCGTCGGTCGCGGTGTCCAGTACCAGCAGCGTTCGGTTACGCTTCATCGCCAGTTGCTCGGCCGCCCGCATCAAGGCCGTGGCGATCCCGCGGCCGCGATGGCTGCGGCGGGTCATCATCTTGGCGATCTCGGCGCGATGCGGCTGATTGGGCGGACAGTCGAGCAGCAGGCTGACGGTGCCGGCGAGAACGTCGCCGTCCCAGGCGCCGAGAATGATCCGCTCGTCGCGGCCGGCCGCCGCCAGCGCGTTAGTCCAAAAAGCATTCGCTGCTTCGGACTGTAGCGGATGCATGAAGCTGACCGATCCGCCGTTCGCGACCGTCTCGATCAGGATCTCGCTCAGCAATTTCAGTATGTCGGGCGAGGCATGGAGTGCGCTGATCTTGATCTCCGCCATCGCGCTAGCTCCGTGCCAGAGCGACGAGATAGGTGCAGGGGGATCCGGTTTCGTTGGCGAAGCTGGTTTCCGCCGGCGCGCCGAAACCGAGGCAGTCGCCGGTGGTCAGCACGCTGCGCGCGCCATTCTCGGTGATGACGAGTTGACCTGCTTGCACCCAGACCGCCTGGCGGATCCGCGCATAGGAGGAGGCCGGCAGGTCAACACTTTCGCCGGCGGGCATCTCGACCTGGATGATTTCGACGGGATGGTCGGGCCGGCCGAACACCTGTTTGCGCGAATAGCCCGTGGCGGGATCGCGCCACACCGGCTGGTCGGCGGCGCGTGATAGCAGCGGCTGTGCGCCTTCGCCTTCGGCGCGCACCAGCAGGCCCGCCAGCGTCAGGTCGAAGGCACTGGCCAGCCGCACCAGGATCACCGCGGTGGGGCTCAGTTCCTCGCGTTCGATCTTGCTGATGGTCGCCTTGGAGACGCCGGATCGCTCGGCCAAATCCGCCAGCGACCAGCCGCGCGCGTCCCGTTCCAGCCGCAGCCGGCGCGCGATCCGGCCCCCCGTGTCGTCTCCTATAGTAGACATATTTCTCTTATAGTAGATTAAGCCCGTCACGGCAAGATCTGGCGGAGCGTCAGGCGCGATCAATTCGCCGCCAGAAACGCCAGCACGATCTCGCAATATTTCTGCGGCGCCTGCTCGAACATCGGATGGGTGGTGCCCGGAATCATCGCCGTCGTTGAGCCATTCACATATGCCGCCAGCGCGCGCAGCACCTGCGGCAGCGTGCCCTTGGTATTGCCGCCGCCGATGAACAGGGTCGGCGTTTTGATAGCCTCGGCATCGGTTTTGGAGAATGGCGGGCGGTTGTCGCGGACCTGGCCGATCAACGTCATCGCATTATCGCGCAACAGCTGCTTCGGCGACGCCGGCAGCCGGTTCCAGGCCCCGGGGCCTTCCAGCGCGTCGAGGAAATACGCCAGTCCGCCGTCGATATCGCCGGCCGCGATCTTTTCGGCCGATGCCGCGAACCGCGCCGCCAGTGGCGAGGGCCCGCCCTTGAAGGCGGGGTCGAGCGTGGCGTCGAGTTCGCCGCCGGGTTCGGCCAGGATCAGTTTGCGCAACAGGTCAGGTCGCCGCTGCGCGACGCGAAACGAGATGTGCCCGCCGCGCGAATGCCCCATCAGGTCGACCGGTTTGCTGTCGAGCTGCTCGATGAAGCCGATGACGTCGTCGACATGCTGCGCGATCGAATAGCTGTCGCCGGCGCCGTCCCAATGCTCGGGAAAGAAATGCCGCAGCGACACCGCGATCACGCGATGCCTTGTGGTCAGCGGTCCCAGCACCGCCGACCAGATCCGGAAATCGCACAGCGAGCCGTGCACGCAGACCAGCGGCGGGCCCCGGCCGACCTCAAGATAGGCCATGTCGTAGCCGTTGACGCGAAGGGTTTGCATGGGGGCTCGCTGGGTGGAGGGACAGGGGAAATGATCGTCATTCCGGGATGCGCCCCTTGGCGCAGACCCGGAATCCATACTCATTTTCGTGGTTATGGATTCCGGGCTCGCGCCAAGGGGCGCGCCCCGGAATGACGAGTTGTTGACACCGCTATGTTTCCCCGGAATCCGGGTGGATAGCAACAATCTCCAGGCTTATCTTCAGGGTCAGCATCAAGCTCGAATATGGAGCCACAGGATTGGAGCCAGTCGTGACCGGCCGCAGCTTTGCAATATTCGACACCTCCATCGGCCGCTGCGGCATCGTGTGGGGTGCGCGCGGCATCAATGGCGTGCAGCTGCCGATGGGCAGCGAGGACACCACCCGCACCCGGATTCGCCAGAGCCATGGCGACCTCGCCGAGGCGCCGCCGCCGGCCGAGGTGCAGCGCGCGATCGACGGCATTGTTGAATTGCTCGCGGGCAAGCCGAACGATCTTGCCGAGGTCGTGCTCGATCTCGACGGCGTTCCCGAATTCAACCGCGGCGTCTACGACATCGCCCGCGGCATCCCGCCGGGCAAGACGCTGACCTACGGCGATATCGCCAAAAAACTCGGCGGCGTCGAGCTGTCGCGCGACGTCGGCCAGGCGCTCGGTCGCAATCCCTGTCCGATCGTGGTGCCATGCCACCGCGTGCTCGCCGCCGGCGGCAAGCCCGGCGGATTTTCGGCCAATGGCGGCGTGGTGACCAAGCTGAAAATGCTGGCGATCGAAGGCGCTGTCGTCAATCACACGCCGAGTTTGTTCGATTGAGAGCATTGCCGGCGCAACATGCTCGGTGCTTCACCTCTCCCATCGGGAGAGGTCGGCGCGTAGCGCCGGGTGAGGGGTTATACCAAATCTCATCAATTGTGACTCGTTGACGATTCCCAAATCAGTTTCGCTCTGATTCATTGGTGGCGAACGATGGAGGTTCGTCATGTCCATTCCAGTATCGTTGCGCGGTGATTTCACGGCATCTCAACTGCGC
>JBBQUA010000313.1:0-4413 GCA_038212905.1 Hyphomicrobiales bacterium | reverse complement strand
GCGGGGCGATGGTTGATGACGTAGCTGTACAGCGTGCCCTTGCCGCTGGCCTTGAAGATCGAAACCTTGCGTGAGGCGCAGGAGGGGCAGAACGGGCGCGGCGGAAAATAGACGTTGGCGCAGGCGTCGCAGCGCTGCAGGCGCAGTTCGCCGGCGGCGGTGCCATCCCAGAAATGCTGGGTTTCCGGTGTCGGTTTCGGTCGCGCACGCGCTGGCTCGGCCATATCGGTCTGTCCTCCCGGGGATCGGGCCGCGTGGCCCGCTTGTTGCGATCTTGATGCGACAATTGACTATCCCCCGTCAACGGTCCAGCGATAACGACGCATGGCTCCATTCCGGCGGGCGGACAATGCGCGTGCTTGTATGCCAGCGATAGGCCGCGCTAGTGTGGTCGTCATTGCGAGCGGAGCGAAGCAATCCATGTCGCCACACAAAGAAAGATGGATTGCTTCGTCGCAAGAGCTCCTCGCAATGACGAGGGAGGCAATGTGCGAACCATTCGAATAGGGTCCGGCGCCGGCTATTCCGGCGATCGCATCGAGCCTGCGGTTGAGCTCGCTGACAAGGGCGACCTGCAGTATCTGGTGTTCGAGTGTCTCGGCGAGCGCACGGTGGCGCTGGCGCAGCAGGCACGGATGAAAAATCCCGAAGGCGGTTACGATCCGCTGCTGGAAGAGCGGATGCGCGCGGTGCTGCCGCTCTGCGCCGCCAGGGGTATCAAGGTCGTCACCAATATGGGCGCGGCCAATCCGGTCGCCGCCGCCCGCCGGACCGCCGAGATCGCGAAGTCGCTGGGTCTGTCGTCGCTGAAGATCGCCGCCGTGGTCGGCGACGACGTGCTCGACGCCTGCAAGGACGGCGATCTCCCGATCATGGAATTCGATGGCACGATCAAGCAGCTCGGCAACCGGCTGCTGTCGGCCAATGCCTATCTTGGCGCCGAACCGATCGCACAGGCGCTGACGTCAGGCGCCGATATCGTGATCACCGGCCGCGCCTCGGATCCAGCATTGTTCCTGGCGCCGATGATTCACGCCTTCGGCTGGGCGATGGACGACTGGAATTTGCTGGGGCAGGGCACGGTGGCTGGGCATCTGCTGGAATGCGCCGGCCAGATCACCGGCGGCTATTTCGCCGACCCCGGTTACAAGGACGTCGCGGATCTGGCCAGGCTCGGTTTTCCGATCGGCGAAGTCGGCGAGGACGGCAGCCTCGTCATCACCAAGGTTGCGGGCTCCGGCGGCGCGGTGACTGCGCAGACCTGCAAGGAGCAATTGCTTTACGAGGTGCACGATCCCAAACGCTATTTGCAGCCCGACGTGGTGGCGGATTTCTCGCAAGTGAAAGTCGAGGAGATCGGACCGGATCGCGTGCGCGTCAGCGGCGGGCGCGGCGCCAAACGAACGGATACGCTGAAGGTCTCGGTCGGCTATGTCGACAGCTTTATTGGTGAGGGGCAGATTTCCTACGCCGGTCCCGGCGCGCTGGCGCGGGGGCGGCTGGCACTGGAGATCGTTCGGGAACGGCTGAAACTGACAGGTGTTGCGGCGAGTGAATTGCGGTTCGAGCTTGTCGGCGTCGACTCGCTGCACGGGCCCCAGGTCTCGGCACGGGCCGCCGAACCTTACGAGGTGCGCGTTCGCGTTGCCGGCCGCACCGAAAGCCTGCGCGAAGCCGTCAGGATCGGCAACGAGGTAGAGACGCTTTACACCAACGGCCCCGCCGCCGGTGGCGGCGCGTGGAAGTCGGCGCGCGACGTGGTCGCGGTGGCATCGGTGTTGCTGCCGCGCGAACGCGCAAAGCCGCAAATCCAGTTTGTGGGGGCGTAATGACAAAACTGCGCCAGATCGCCCATTCCCGTACCGGCGACAAGGGCAACACGTCCAACATCTCGGTCATCGCCTATGACGGGAAGCATTACCCGCTGCTGCTCGCGCAGGTCACCAGCGCCCGGGTCAAGGCGCTGTTTGCCGGTGTGGTCGAAGGCGACGTCGTGCGCTATGAGTTGCCCGAGATCGCCGCCTTGAATTTCGTGATGAGCGGGGCGCTCGGCGGTGGCGTGACGCGCTCGCTGGCGCTCGATGCCCACGGCAAATCGCTCAGTTCCGCACTGCTCGATCTGGACATTGACGACGCAGCCCATCAATAGTCGCGATGTCAGCGACAAGCCCGGCCATGACGGACAGAGAGTAATTCGATGAAGAACGCCCCGACACTGGCCGCACTGGCCGACGATCTGGCCAGCGGCCGAACCAGCGCCCGCAAGCTGGTCGATGCGTGTCTCGCCGGGATCGCCGACACCTCAGGTGAGGGCTCGCGGGCGTTCATTCATGTCGATGCCGAAGCCGCGATCGAGGCCGCCGAGGCGATGGACCGGCTGCGCGAGGTCAAGGCCGCGCCGTCGCGTTTCGCTGGCATTCCGATTTCGATCAAGGACCTGTTCGACATCAGGGGGCAGGTGACCCGGGCCGGGTCGCGGGCGCTCGACGATTCCGCGCCGGCGGAGGCCGATGCGACCGCGGTGGCGCGGCTGCGCCGGGCCGGATTCGTGGTGATCGGCCGTACCAACATGACCGAATTTGCCTATTCCGGCATCGGCATCAATCCGCATTACGGCACCCCGAAGGGCGTCTGGCAGCGCGGCGTCGGCCATGTGCCCGGCGGATCGTCGGCGGGGGCGGCGGTGTCGGTCGTCGACGGCATGGCGCATGGCGCGCTCGGCACCGACACCGGCGGCTCCTGCCGGATTCCGGCGGCCTACAATGGCATCGTCGGCTTCAAGCCGACCCAGCGCCGGGTGCCGCTTGACGGCGCGGTGCCGCTGTCATCCACCCTCGACAGCATCGGCCCGCTGGCGCGCACGGTGGCGTGCTGTGCGGCGCTCGATGCCGTGCTGGCCGACGAGACCTTCGCGCCGCTGCAGCCGCGCCCGATCAAGGGGATGCGGCTGGCGGTGCCGACCACGGTGGCGCTCGACGATCTCGACGACGAAGTGGCGCGGACATTCGAACGCGCGCTGGAGACGCTATCGCGCCAGGGGGCGCTGATCGAGCGGATCGAAGTGCCGGAATTCCTCGACGTCGGCGTGATGAACACCAAGGGCGGGTTTGCCGCCGCCGAAAGCTATGCCTGGCATCGCTATTTGATCGTCAGCCATGGCGACGTCTACGACCCCCGCGTTTCCTTGCGCATCTCGCGCGGCGAAAGCATCAGCGCCGCCGATTATATCGATTTGCTCGCGATGCGGAAATCGATGATCGCGCGCGCCGCCGTCCGCCTCGCGCCCTATGACGCGCTGATCATGCCGACCACCGCCAACACGCCGCCCGCGATTGCCGACCTCGCCGACGACAAGGCGTTTACCAAAGCGAACCTGCTGTCGTTGCGCAATTGCACCCTGATCAACATGATCGACGGCTGCGCGATCTCGCTGCCCTGCCACCGCGAGGGCGAGGTGCCGGTCGGATTGATGCTGGCGGCATCGGGCGGGTCGGATCGTCGCATCTTTGAACTTGCCGCCGGCATGGAGGACGCCATTCGTGTTTGATCTCACCTTTACCGTTCAGGGCAAGGGCGCGGGCACGCCGCTGACGCTGCCGATCGACCAGGCCGTGATCGCCGGTTGGACCGGGCGCGATCCGGTGGCGCGCGACAAGCACATCGCCGAGCTGGAAGCGATCGGCATCGCCAGGCCGGCCTCGACGCCGATCTATTACCGGGTCTCGGCGCGGCGACTAACCACCACGGACAGCATCGAAGTCTGTGGGCCGGATTCCAGCGGCGAGGTCGAGTTCGTGCTGATCGGCTGGCAAGGCCGCATCTTCGTCGGCCTTGGCTCCGATCACACCGACCGCAAGGTGGAAGCCTACAACGTCACGGTATCGAAGCAGATGTGCGACAAGGTGATGGCGCCGGAACTGTGGGAACTGGAAGATGTCATCGGCCATTGGGATAAGATGACCCTGCGCGCCTGGGCGTGGATCGGCGGTGAGCGCGTGCTCTACCAGGAAGGCACGCTCGATCACATGCTTCCCGTGAACGAATTGATCGCGCGCGGTTTTGGCGACAGGGGTTTTCCGGACGGCTGCGCCATGTTCGGCGGTACCTTTGCGGCCAAGGGCGGTATTCGCCCGGCCGATCGCTTCGAGTACGAATTCGAGGATCCCGTGCTCAAGCGCAGCATCCGGCACGCGTATGACGTGGCGGTGTTGCCGGTGCTGGGGTAACCGAAATTGTGATGGCAGCAGCGGCTCTCTTCTCCCTCTCCCGCTTGCGGCAGGGCTGTCCGGGGAAAGTCATGCATAAATGAACCCCAACTGGTCGGGACAAAAGTTGGGTTTTGGCTTGCTTGGGTTCACTGGTGGTGGGGTGTGGATTTCCGCGACCGATTTCCGCATGAACAGGCGTTGGCAG
>JBBQUA010000312.1:0-4523 GCA_038212905.1 Hyphomicrobiales bacterium | reverse complement strand
GCGGGGGACCGGGGGAAGGTGACGGAGACGGCGGCGGTGGAAGCGTATGGGCCGCCGGCGCCCTCGAAGCTGTAAGCGGGCAACCTCAAAATCGTCATGCCCGCCAACGGGTCGGCCGAATGGCCGCCCGGTGACAGGCTCCGGCGGGCATCCAGTACTCCGGAAAGTCGCGGTTGAACACCAACGCCCCGGCGTACTGGATCATCCGCTTTCGCGGATGGTGACAGCGAACGAGCGGAAGATTATCGGGTAAGCGGCCCGCCTACTTCCCCAGCGGCTTCAGTATCTTCACCAGCTCGGCATGAATGAACTCATTGCCGCAGACCAAATCCCCCGTCTTCAACGGATCGTCGTCGCCCGCGATACCGCTGACGGTGCCGCCGGCTTCGCGGATGATGATCTGGCCGGCCGCCATGTCCCAGGGCTGCAAATTGCGTTCCCAGTAGCCGTCGAGGCGGCCGGCGGCGACGAAGGCCATGTCGAGGGAGGCGGCGCCGAACCGGCGCAGGCCCGCCACCCGGTTCTGGATCTCGGTCATTTCCAGCCGCGACAGGTTGTGGTCGCCGCGGCCGATGTGCGGCAGGCCGCAGGCGATCACGCAGTCGCTGAGCTGGCGGCGGCCGGCGACGCGCAGCCGCTGGTCGTTGAGGAAGGCGCCCTTGCCGCGCTCGGCGGTGTAGAGCTCGTCATTGGCGGGGTTGTAGATCACCCCGGCGATGACAGTGCCCTCGCGCTGCAGGCCGATCGAGATCGCGAATTGCGGGATGCCGTGCAGAAAATTGGTGGTGCCGTCGAGCGGGTCGACGATCCAGGTATGGGTCTTGTCGTCGCCGGGGCGGATGCCGCCTTCCTCGCCGATGAAGCCGTAGCCCGGCCGCGCTTTGGTGAGATCGGCGAGCAGCATTTCCTCGGCGCGCTTGTCGGCCAGCGAGACGAAATTGGCCGGCCCCTTCAGCGACACCTGGAGGTTTTCGATCTCGCCGAGATCGCGCTTGAGGCTGCGGCCGGCGCGGCGCGCGGCCTTGACCATGACGTTCATAAGGGCTGATTGCAGCATGATCCCGGCTTGTGATTGATGTTTCGACGATGAAAGCGCCCTCCCGCTCCGATCGGGAGGGGTGGGGGGTCAGGAGCGTTGCGAGGTTCCAGCCCGACGGCCCGGTGCCGGGCCTAGGACTGGGTGCCCTGCCGGTGTGGTGGCGTCAAGGCGGATCATTTGGTGCCGAGCCATTTGCGGGCGGCATCCTGGACCTTGGTGCGGTCTTCCGGGCTTAGCGCGGCCAGGGCTTCATCGAGCATCGGGTCGCCCTTGCCGGAGGTTTTCGCAACAATGTGCCATTTAAGGCCCTCGATCTTGTCCATTGGTGCGCCCAGTCCGCTTACCAGCACGCGGGCGAGGCGGTTTTGGGCGATCGGGCTGTTCTGCCTCGCGGCCTTGCTCAGCAGCGCCACCGCGGCCGCTTCGTTCTTCGGGACCCCGGTGCCGTTGAACAGCGCGATGGCGTATTCGACCTCGGCGTCGACATTGCCGGCCAATGAGGCGGCCTGCAGCAGCCGCACCGCCTTCTCGATGTCCTTGGCCACGCCGGTGCCCTCCTTGTAGAAGGTAGCGAGCGCGTATTGCGCTTCCGGATTGCCGGCGTCGGCGGCGCCGCGCAGCAGTTCCGCGGCGCGCTTGAGGTCCTGCGGCAGCGTCTGCCCGTCGAGATAGAGCAGCGCCAGATTATAGGCCGCCTTGGGATTGCCGAGCTTGGCGGCGGACGCCAGCAGCTTCACGGCCTCCTCGCGGTTGACCGGGCCGCCGCGCCCGGCCAGCCGGAGCATGGCGAGCGCGAACATGCCCTCGCGGTCGCCGCCGTCGCCGGCGCGCTTGTACCATTCGGCAGCCTTGGCATAGTCGCGCTTCACCCCCAGCCCGTTGGCATAGAGTTCGCCGAGCATGGTCATGGCCTTGGGATCGCCGTTGAACTGGGCGCGGTTGGTCGCCAGATCGAACGCGGTCTTGTATTGGCCGCGCTGATAGGCGCCGAATACAAGGTCGACATTCGGGTCTTCGAAAACGGGGGCGGGCGTCACGGTCGCCGCCGGCGCGGGTGTTGCCGCCGGTTTCGGCGTCGCGGCCGGAGCGGGCTTGCTGGCCACCGGCGGTTTTGGCTTTGGCTTCTTCTTCGCGGGCGCGACCGGCATCCCCGGCGGCGGCAGCAGCGGCCTCGGCGCGCCGGGCGGCGGCAGCAGCTGAACCTGCGCCACGGCGCTTGCCGGGAGCATCAGCAAACTCGCTGCGATCGAGAGGGGGCGCAGGATCTTCATTTCCGGCGTTATCCCTGTTCGGCTTTGACTTTTCCGGACGTCGCGGCGTGCGCTTGCCTGATGGCCTGTTCCGCGTCCGCAAGAGCTGTTGCCGCGCCGCGTGAATCCGCCCAGATGAAATCGCCGACCAGAACAAAGTCCGCGCCGGCCGCGGCGAATTCGCGGGCTTCATCCAGCGACGCCGCATAACCGATACAGGGCGGCTCGAACAGCTCGGCCCACCATTCGAGGCGTTCGGCGATCGCCTCGACCGCGGGCCTGATTCCCTGCGCGTCGGGTTCGCCGAACAGCACATAATCCGCGCCGGCTTCACCCGCGGCCATCGAATCGTGCCGTGTCGGCAAGCCGCCGACGCCGGCGATCCGGTCCGGCTTCAGCGATGGCATGGCCTCCGCCAGCGCCTCGATGCCGGTCAAATGCGCGCCATCGGCGCCGGCGCGGGCGACCATCTCGACGTGGCCGTCGAGCAGAACTGCCGCCCCGCCATGCTGGATCACGGGCGCCAGCGCCTTGATCCGCGAAATCATGGTGCGCTGGTCGGTCGCCTTCAGGCGCAGCAGCACCGCGGCGATATCGGCGCCCGCCAGCAGGCCGGGAAGGCTGGCCAATAGCGCTGTGGGATCGTCCACCTCCGGCGTCGCGAGATAGAGACGCGGCACGGGACGCGGCGGAACGGGTTTAGTGGCCAAATCTATGTCGCCTTCTTTTCGAGATCGGCATTCCATTCGCCCTTGCTGGCGAGCGAATTCATCCGCGCGCGATGGGTGAAGGCACGCTGGCCGGCGGCCACGTTCGCAGCCTTGCCTGACCACGCCTGCTGCGGCGCCGCCTGCAGCGCCCGGCCGTAGGAGAAGGTGAGCTGCCAGGGAAGGTTACCGTTCAGGCCGCCGATCCGGTTCATCGCGCTCAAATGCGCTGACGCGTCCTCGTCGGATTGTCCGCCGGAAAGAAAGGCGATGCCGGGCACC
Organism: Hyphomicrobiales bacterium; assembly: GCA_038212905.1. Lineage (GTDB taxonomy): Bacteria > Pseudomonadota > Alphaproteobacteria > Rhizobiales > Xanthobacteraceae > Bradyrhizobium. Next base: position 1,245 of record JBBQUA010000312.1, on the reverse strand, counting down.
GCGGCCGGCACGCAGGCCTTCAGCATCCGGATGGTCTTTTCCGCGACCTCCTCGACCGAGGCCTGCTTCGCATTCTTCTTGCCTGAAATCACCATGTTGGGTTTCAGGATCATGCCTTCCAGCGCGACGCGCTGCACCCGCAATTCCTGAAACGTCTTGTTGAGCACGCGCTGCGTCACCTCATAACAGCGGTCGATATCGTGGCCGCCGTCCATCAGCACTTCCGGCTCGACAATGGGCACGATCTGCGCGGCCTGGCACAGGGCGGCGTAGCGCGCCAGCGCATGGGCATTGACGTGGATCGCGGTCATCGACGGGATGCCCTCGCCGATCTCGATCACCGCGCGCCATTTGGCGAAGCGGGCGCCGCGCTCGTAATATTTCGTCAGCCGCTCGGCGAGCTTGTCGAGCCCTGATGTGACCAGTTCGCCGGGACAGCCGGGCAGGGCCTGGGCGCCCTCGTCGACCTTGATGCCGGGAATGGCGCCGGACTGTTCGATCAGCCTGACCAGCGGCGTACCATCGGCGGCGTCCTGCCAGATGGTTTCGTCATAGAGGATGACGCCAGAGATGTACTGGCGCATCGCCTCATTGGAACGGAACAGCATTTCGCGATAGTCGCGGCGCGACGGCTCGGTCGATTCGACCTTGATGGCGTCGAAGCGCTTCTTGATGGTGCCGGACGATTCGTCGGCGGCGAGGATTCCCTTGCCTGGCGCCACCATGGCCAGGGCAATTTTGTTCAGATCGGCGAGATTCATCGGTGCGTCCTCCGGCATGTCCTTGCAGGCAAAAGTAGACGGTTCTCAGGCGATTCCCAAGAAAGCGTTTACCGTCGCGGGGGACCCCGATGGCTCGCCCGGGAGGAACTCGGGGTCAAGCCACTTTCGGATCGAGTTCGCCCTTGATGTATCGCTTGGCCATTTCGGCTGTTGTCAGCACCCGCTTGATCTTGCCGGCCTGGCCCGCGGTGTTGAATTCCTGCAGGCGTTGCTTGCAGAGCTTCGCCATCGCTTCCATCGCCGGCTTGAGATATTTGCGCGGATCGAACTCTTCCGGATTGTCCTTCAGCACTTTCCGGATCTGGCCGGTCATCGCCATCCGGTTGTCGGTGTCGATGTTGATCTTGCGGACGCCGTTCTTGATGCCGCGCTGGATCTCGGCGACCGGCACGCCCCAGGTCGGCTTCATCTTGCCGCCATTGGCGTTGATGATGTCCTGCAGGTCCTGCGGCACCGAGGACGA
>JBBQUA010000311.1:0-4622 GCA_038212905.1 Hyphomicrobiales bacterium | reverse complement strand
GGCAGACCGCGCACAAAATCTACAAGACACCTTCCTTAATCACGTTCGTAAGACCAAGACGCCACTGACGATCTTTCTGGTCAATGGAGTGAAGCTGCAGGGGATTGTCACCTGGTTCGACAATTTCTGCCTGCTGCTCCGTCGCGACGGTCATTCGCAGCTTGTCTACAAGCATGCGATCTCGACCATCATGCCGGGCGCTCCGATCCAGTTGTTCGAGGGCGGCGAGGACGCGCCGGTTTGAGAGTGATCTGATTGGAACCCCGCAATCCCTTGGGGGGCGCCGACCGTCCGCAGTCGGCAGGGGGCAAAGAATCGGGGCGGGTGATTGTCATCGGCCCCTATCTGCGTGTGCGTCGCGGTGATCCCGACGCGCCGCCGGATTCGCATGTCATGCGCAATTCAGAGGCGCGGCTGGAGGAAGCCGTCGGCCTGGCGCGTGCCATTGACCTTGTGATCGCGGAGGCGCTGATCGCGCCGATCAGCCAGGTCCGGCCCGCGACCTTTCTCGGCAAGGGCAAGGTCGAGGAGATCGTCGGGCTGATCACAGGGCACGAGATCGAACTTGTGGTGATGGACTGCGCGCTGTCGCCGATCCAGCAGCGCAATCTCGAGAAGGCCTGGAACACCAAGGTGCTCGACCGCACCGGCCTCATTCTCGAAATTTTTGGCCGCCGCGCCAAAACAAGGGAAGGTTCGCTTCAGGTCGAGCTGGCGCATTTGAATTATCAACGCAGCCGCCTGGTGCGGTCCTGGACCCATCTGGAGCGCCAGCGCGGCGGTTTTGGTTTCATGGGGGGACCTGGCGAAACCCAGATCGAGGCCGACCGCCGGCTGATCGGCGATCGCATTGCGCGGCTGGAAAACGAAATCAAGAAGGTTCAGGCAACGCGGCGGCTGCATCGCGAGGGACGCAAGCGGGTGCCGTACCGCGTCGTGGCGCTGGTCGGCTATACCAACGCCGGGAAGTCGACGCTGTTCAACCGTCTGACCCGCGCCGAAGTGCAAGCGGCCGACATGCTGTTCGCGACGCTGGACCCGACCTTGCGCGCGCTCCATTTGCCGCATGGCGGCAAGGCGATGCTGTCGGATACCGTCGGCTTCATCTCCAATTTGCCGACGCAACTGGTGGCGGCGTTTCGCGCGACGCTGGAAGAAGTGCTGGAAGCCGACGTGATTCTCCACGTCCGCGACATCTCGCATGAGGACGCCGAAGCGCAGCAGCGCGACGTCGATACCGTGCTGCGCCAGCTCGGCATCGATCCCGACGCCGGCCGCATTCTCGAGGTCTGGAACAAGATCGATCGCTTCGACCCCGAGATGCGCGAAAACCTGCACAACATCGCTGCCCGCCGGCCGCCGGAACGCCCGTGCTTTCTGGTTTCGGCCGAGACCGGCGAGGGGGTCGATGCGCTATTGACGGCAATCGAGCACCGGCTGGCGGCAACCCGCATGACGCTGGACCTGTCGATCGACGCTTCCGACGGCGCCGGCATCAGCTGGCTGCATCGCAATTCCGAAGTGCTCACCAAGGAGCTTCACGACGGCCGCTTCGACATGACCGTGCGCGTCGATGAAACCAAGCGCGACATCGTCGTCAACCGCTTCGATGCCGTGCCGCATCCGATGCAGTAGTCGATTTTCTATTCGTTGCGCTTGGCCTCATCCCATAGCGCATCCATCTCCTCGAGCGAGGCCTGTTCGAGCGAACTCCCCCGTGCCGCCAGGGTGTTCTCGATATAGCCAAACCGGCGTTCGAACTTGGCGTTGGTGCCGCGAAGCGCCAGATCGGGATCGGCGCCGACATGCCGCGCCAGATTGACCAGCGCGAACAGCAGGTCGCCGGTTTCCCCGGCGAGTTCATCGGCATCGCCGCCATCGAGCGCGGCCTCGATCTCGTCGGCTTCCTCGCGGATCTTGCGCAGGACTTCGCGGGGATCGTTCCAGTCGAAGCCGACGCTGGATGCCTTGCGCTGCAATTCCATCGCGCGCGACAGCGCCGGCAGTCCTGCCTTGACGCCTGATAGCAGCGATTTGGGCGAGATTTCCTCAGGCGGCCGCCGCGCCGCGCGTTCGGCGCGCTCCTCGGCCTTGATGCGCTCCCACGCGCTGGTGACACCGACCGGCGTCAGCCGGCCGTTCTCGTCAGCGAACACATGTGGATGCCGCCGGATCATCTTGCGCGTGACCGCCTCGACCACGTCGCCGAACGCGAATGCGCTCTGCTCCTCGGCCATGCGGGCGTGATACACCACCTGCAGCAGGAGATCGCCGAGTTCGTCCTTGAGGTCGTCGAGATCGCCGCGCGCGATGGCGTCGGCGACCTCATAGGCTTCCTCGATGGTGTAGGGCGCGATGGTCGCGAAATTCTGTTCGAGATCCCACGGACAGCCGCTGCCGGGCGTACGCAGCGCCGTCATGATTTCGAGCAGGCGTGAAATATCGCGGGAAGGGGTCATGACGCACCCGAAGGCCGGAGAGAGGATCAGGCCTTATGCCGCAACCGGAGCCTCCGTCCCAGCGAAACGAGCCGGACAGGCGGATGTTTCCACCGATTGGCCCGGAGGTGGATGAGTGCTATGGGCACGCCATGAGCGATCAACTCCAAACCGAAACCGCCTTGGTGCTGTTTTCCGGCGGGCAGGATTCCGCCACCTGCCTCGCCTGGGCGTTGCAGCGTTTTGGGCGTGTCGAAATGCTCGGCTTCGACTACGGGCAGCGCCATGCCATCGAGCTGCAATGCCGGGGCCGCCTGCTCGACGGCATGAAAGCGCTGCGCACGGATTGGGCAGAAAAGCTCGGCGACAGCCACACGCTGGATATTCCGACTTTGGCCGACATCTCCGACACCGCGCTGACACGCGATGTCGCGATCGCCATGGGCGCTGACGGCTTGCCCAACACCTTCGTGCCCGGCCGCAACCTGGTGTTCCTGACATTCGCCGCTGCGCTGGCCTACCGGCGCGGCATCACCCATATCATCGGCGGCATGTGCGAGACCGATTATTCGGGTTATCCGGATTGCCGCGACGAGACCATCAAGGCGTTGCAAACCGCGCTCAACCTCGGCATGGCGAGATCGTTCGCACTGCATACGCCGCTGATGTGGCTGGACAAGGCTTCGACCTGGCAACTGGCGCATGATCTCGGCGGGGCAGGGCTGGTCGAGCTGATCCGTGAACATTCCCACACCTGCTATCTCGGCGAACGCGGCGCGCGGCACGACTGGGGCTATGGCTGCGGCGAATGCCCGGCCTGTGCGCTGCGCGCCAGGGGCTGGCGGGAATACGCCGGGCGAACCGCTTAGCGCGCGAAATCTTCCGGCAGCAATGCGATCGGCGCGCCGTGCGGGGTGCGGTCGGCGGCGTGGTCCCAGGCGTCGCGGTAGCGGTGCAGGGTGGCTGTCGTCGCGACCCCCTTGTCGGCGATCAGCCTTTCCAGCGTCGCCAGCCAGTGCCGGTAATAGGTCTCGCCGGTATCGGCATCGCCCGCCGCTTGCGCGCGCCTGATCTCTTCCGCCAGCGCGGCCGCCCATTCGGTCCAGCTGAACAGCCCGCGTGCATGCAGCGCCAGCGCCATCGCGAAAGCCTGCGCTTCCCAGGGCTCGCGAAACACCGGACCATCGGCATCGCGGGGAATGCCCGGAACGGTTCGGGTGGCGTCAAGGGTTGCTTGTGGATCTGATAGCATCAAGCGGGCTCCAGATAGGATTCCCAGGCGTCGACCGAAGTCTTGACCGAAGCGTCGCCTTCCGGCCCCCACAATTCGCGGCCGTCGAAGGTCACGGTGTAGAGCCATTGCGGATTTTCCTGGCCCAGCGCATTGCTGTCAGGGAAGACGTGAACGCCATGCAGCAACTCGACGACGCCGACATGCCCGCGCACGTAGCGCGGCAGCCGCGTATGGGTCGGCGGATGCATCACTTTGGTGCGGACGCGGTCGCCGACCGCGAACCGGGCAGGGCTCCTGACCTCGCGCTGGGTCGGCCCGCCACGGTGCAGCATCGCCGCGACACCGTCGGATGACAGCGTCCTCGCCACCGGTTTGACCGGATGCAGCGGCTTGCCGGCCTCGATCTCGTCCGCCGTGACCAGGCCGCGCTCCAGCATCAGCCGTTCGAGGCCCGCGAGCCAGATCTGGTAATAGCTCTTGCTCATATACTCCTGGGGCGGCCGGTCCTCGCGGGCAAAGCGCGACATGTCGATGTTCCAGCCGCCGGGCATGCCCATCGCCAGCGTGATCGCGAACGCGCGCCTTTCCCATTCAGCGTGAAACATCGGCTCATCGGGCTCTGGTAGCACCGGACCGGACCACGCCACGCCGCCCATATCGTGCGCGCCGTCCATCAGGCGACCTCATGCGGTTGCTTCGGCAAGCCCGTGCCGATCATGCTGTCGCGGGTGACGAGGTCGGCAAGGCGTTGCTCGCTCCAGTCCGCGGTGCCGGCGGGGCGCATCGGCAGCACGAAATAGCGAATTTCGGCGGTCGAATCCCAAACGCGAATCTCGGTGCTGTCGGGCACTTCAAAGCCGAAATCGGCAAGCACGCCGCGCGGATCCTTGACCGCCTTGGCGCGGAACGGCGCGGATTTGTACCAGACCGGCGGCAGCCCGAGCACCGGC
>JBBQUA010000310.1:0-4630 GCA_038212905.1 Hyphomicrobiales bacterium | reverse complement strand
GTCCGAACACGAACCCGTGCACGGATCCGATCAGGAAATGCGTGAGCTGGCTCACGCCGGGCGTTCGAAGCATGAACCCGCTGTGCAGGCGGCATCACAGAACCGTAGCAATGTTCGACAGGAGGCTACGATGTCTGCCATTTCCCACGGTGTTGCCTGGCGTACTGGTCTGTTCGATCTGAAGCGGTCGAGCGCCGCGAAGCGGCGGCTTCGGGTATTGGTCAGCGGGCAGAAGTTCGTCGCCTGCTTCGACCCTCGCACCAGGTTGCGGCTTCACGCTTTCCCGGTTCCCGCCTGACCGGACAACCGGTCGGCCGTCACTCGAACCCCGGCCGCGGCACCAGATTCATCAGCATGTTGGCATAGCCGCCGTCGACGGTGATCTCGTCGCCGTTGACATAGGACGAGCGGTCACTGGCGAGGTACAGGACGGTGTCGGCGATGTCCTGGGGCATGCCGACCCGCCGCAGCGGCACCACGGCGGACCGGCGTTCGGTGACGCCGGGCGTGTCGTAGAACGCCTGACTCATCGGCGTGATCACCATGCCGGGACTGACGACATTGCTGCGGATGCCCTGCGGTCCCCATTCGTTGGCAAGCTGGCGCGACAGCATGATGACCCCGGCCTTGCTGACGCTGTAGGCGCCGCTCTGGCCCTGCGCATGGCTGCCGGAGATCGAGGCGACGTGAACGATGCTGCCGCGCCCGGCCTTGCGCATCTGCCGCCCAAAAATCTGGGCGCAGAGGAAGTAGCCGGTCAGGTTGACCGACAACACCGCGCTCCATTCGGCCAGCGACAGGTTTTCCAGCCCGCCCGGCCGCAGCACCGCGGCGGTGTTGACCAGGACGCAGCAGGATCCCAGCGATTTCTCGATGGCCTCGGAGGCGTCGGCGATGCTTTCGGCGCTCGAGGTATCGCAGCGCGTCACGATAGGGTCGCTGGATATCGTGAGCAGCTCCGTGCGCGTCGCGTCGAGGCCGCGCTCATCGAGATCGATCGCGGCGACACGGGCGCCGGCGCGGGCGAGACTGACGGCCACCGCCCGGCCGATACCGCCGCCACCGCCCGTCACCACGCACACGCGGCCTGACAGGCCAAGCCAAGTGGATGAGTCTTGTTCGGTCATGGTTGAATGCTCCGGTCAACGACACGGCAACATGACGCGAATTCGTCAGGTGGGCAAAGGCGCGCTTGCGTCGTGCCCACCATTCTTTGCCGCTGGTGGGCACGCTTCCGCCCTTGCTCTTCGAGCTGCAGCGAAGCTTTGCCTGCCCTACGAGATGGCCCCGCGCTGTCCCCTACGCCGCTCGATCGTGATCTCCGCCAGGATCGACATCGCGATTTCCTCCGGCGTGATGGCGCCGAGGTCGAGGCCGGCCGGGGCCTTGATGCGGTCAAGCGCCGTCGCATCGATGCCCTCGCCGATCAGTTTTTCGCGCAGCGCCGCCATCTTGCGGCGGCTGCCGACGAAAGCGTGATAGGCGGCGTCGGTTTTAACCACCGCGCGCAGCGCGGCTTCGTCGCCCTTGCCCTGGGTCGAGACCACGATAAAGCGCCTCGCTTCATGGAGCTTTCCGAGCGCGTAGCCGTCGATCAGCATATCGGCATCGGGCGGGGCCGGGAGATCGCCGGCCGGCGCCGCCACCGTGACGTGGTAGCCGAGCTGCCGCGCTTGCGCCGCCAGCGACAGCGCCACCGGGCTGACACCCAAAATGACCAATGAGGGATGCGGCAGCACCGGCTCGACGAAAATGTCCATGGTGCCCTTGCTTGGGCACATGTTTTCGGCAAAACGCACGCCGTCGCGGTTCTCGCCGGGTTTTACCCCGAGTTCGGCCAGCAGGTTCTCCGGCTGCACCGAGACCATGCGCGGCTCACCATCGGCGAGCGCATCTCGCGCGGCCTTCAGCACCGCGCCGCGGGCGCAGCCGCCGCCGATCCATCCCGCCACGATGGTGCCGTCGGGACGGATGATCGCCTTGGCCCCGGCTTTCGCCGCGGTGACCGATACGGTGCGGACCACGGTGGCGAGCACGAAGGTCTGCTCGGCGGCCTTCATCTGCGCCACCAGATCCATCACTTCGACATGCGCGGTCATGGGCGGACCTCCTTCCGGTCGCGAGACCAGATGGTTTCTGATTGAAGCGGTCTGCTTTCTTCACCTATCCCCGACGGGGAGAGGTCGATTTGCGAAGCAAATCGGGTGAGGGGGCGGCTCACCAGTGAAGACCGTAACCCCTCACCCGGCGCTGCGCGCCGACCTCTCCCGAAGGGAGAGGTGAAGAAGGCGCCGTCACTCGCTTTACTCAATTTGATCATTTCGGACTTCACAGCTTCGCCAGATAGGGTTCGAGCGCGGTCAGGCTTTGCAGCGTGTTGGCGGGCGCGTAGAGATCGACATGCGCCAGTGCGGCCTTGATGCCGGCGGCCTCGGGCGCGTAACCGTCCCATGCCAGCATCGGATTCAGCCAGACGATGCGGCGGCAGCGTTTTGCCAGTGCCGCCATCTCGCGGCCGAGCAGAGCGGCGTCGCCGGTCTCGTAGCCGTCGGACACGATCATCACGCAGGTTCGCGAATGAATCACGCGCGCGGCATGCCAGCGATTGAAGGTCTGCAGGCTTTCGCCGATTTTGGTGCCGCCGCCGGCGCCCTGCGCCATCATCGAGAGCCGGTCCAGTGCGCGCACGGAATCCTTCTCCTTCATCGCGTCGGAGACGTAGGCCAGCCGCGTATGAAACAAAAACGCCTCGGCCTCGCGAAACTCGTCCAGCACGCCATGGATGAATCGCAGGAACACGCCGGTATACATGCTCATCGAGCCGGAAGCGTCGAGCAGCACGACAAGGCGCAGCGGCTTTGGCTTGCGCCGGCGTTTGACCAGGCTGATCGGCACGCCGCCATGGCTGATATTGCTGTGAATGGTGCGCCGCAGATCGAGCCGGTAACCGCGCCGCCGCGCCAGATCGCGGCGGGTCAGCCGGGTGCGCATGGTCTTTGCCAGCCGCGCCGCGACGGCGTGGGCTTCCTCGATCTGCTCGGGATCGGCCATCCTGCGGAAATCGATATCCTGGAAATTGTCGACGCGCGAGGCGCCCTCCATCCGACCTTCGCCGGCGCGGTGCTCCGGCGCGTCCTCGGTCGACGGTATTTGATCGGTTCCGCCCTCGCTTCCGGCTGGCGCTGATTTGTCGTCCCGCAGGCTTTTCAGCGACGGGCTGTTGGCCGCCTTCGCCGAGCCCATCACGACCGATCGCGACCTCACTCGCCGGCCGAGCCAGAACGCGTCGAAAAGCCCGTCGAATTTTTCCCAGTCGGATTTGCGCGCCGAGAACAGATGCTTGAAGGCCGAGCGCAGCAGGCCGGGTTTGGCGGCATAGCCTGTCGCCATCAGCGACGCGGCGTCGCGGCCTTCGTGCAAGCCGACGGCAAAACCATTGTCGCGCAGGGTTTTCAGAAACGCCGCGAGCTTTGAGGAGACGAGGCGGGAGACCTCGTCGAGTTCGTCATATCCGGGGTTGGCGCCGCAGCAGCTCATGCGACTTTCCCCAGCAAGCGCCCGGTGACCTCGCGGGTGACCCGCGACTTGTCCTCATGGGTTTTCAGCAGGCACATCAGGGTCTCGTACACCACGTCAGGTGCATCGTGCAGGTCGCGGACGCCGAGCCCGACCAGGGCCGCCGCCCAGTCCAGCGACTCGGCGACGCCGGGCACCTTGCGCAGTTCTTCCTTGCGGATGCCTTCGACCAGCCGTGCGATCTGCAGCGACAGTGAGGCGCCGGCGCCATCGATCCGCGCCATGATGATGCGGGCCTCGCGTTCGACGTCGGGATAATCGACATAGTGATAGAGGCAACGGCGACGCAGCGCGTCGGACAGTTCGCGCGTCCCGTTCGAGGTCAGCACCACATGCGGAACCGTGACGGCCTTGATCGTTCCCAATTCCGGGATCGAGACCTGAAAATCCGACAGGAGCTCGAGCAGGAACGCCTCGAACTCGTCGTCGGCGCGGTCGATCTCGTCGATCAGCAGCACCGGTGCCTTGTCGCGCCGGATCGCCGCCAGCAGCGGCCGCTCCAGCAGGTATTTTTCGGAGAAGATCTGATCCTCGATGGCGTCTGCATCCTCGCCGCGATGCGCCTGGATCGACAGCAACTGGCGCTGGTAATTCCATTCGTAGAGTGCGGCGGATTGATCGAGACCTTCATAGCACTGCAAACGAATCAGCTCGGTGGCGTGCGCCGCCGCCAGCGCCTTTGCGACTTCGGTCTTGCCGACGCCCGCCTCGCCTTCCAGCAGCAGCGGGCGTCTTAATAATTGCATCAGCGAGATCGCGGTCGCAAGTTCAGCGTCGGCGATATAGCCGGACGCCGCCAGCGCCTGCGCGATCTGTTCGCGGGTTTTCATGGACGATGCATATTCCTCTTTGCTTCACTTCTCCCCTCCCCTCGCGAAGCGGTGGGGAGGGGTCGGGGGTGGGGGGGTCTATCGGCTGGAACCGATGCTTCAGTGTATGCCGCACCGCCCCCCGCCCCCGACCCCGCCCCGCCCCGCGCCCGGGCGCGGGGCGGGCGCGGAGGACCGAAGCCGCGAACCCCCCCACAACCAGCCCCCCCCGCCCCGAGCGCCCC
>JBBQUA010000309.1:0-4710 GCA_038212905.1 Hyphomicrobiales bacterium | reverse complement strand
TGATTGCGACGTCATGCTGTGCGTCGGCGCGCGCTTCGACGACCGCATCACCGGCCGCACCGATGCGTTCTCGCCGAACTCCAAGAAGATCCACATCGATATCGATCCGTCCTCGATCAACAAGAACATCCGCGTCGACGTTCCGATCATCGGCGACGCTGCCAATGTGATGGGCGACCTGCTGCAGGTGTTCAAGGCGGAGGCGAAGCGGCCGGATATCAAGCCGTGGTGGCAGGAAATCGCCAAATGGCGGGCGCGCAACTCGCTGTCGTACAGGAAGAACAGCGATATCATCCTGCCGCAATACGCCATCGAGCGGCTGTTCGAGCTGACGCGCGGGCGCGACACCTACATCACGACCGAAGTCGGCCAGCATCAGATGTGGGCGGCGCAATTCTTCGGCTTCGAGGAGCCGCACCGCTGGATGACCTCGGGCGGATTGGGCACCATGGGCTACGGCCTGCCAGCGGCGGTCGGCGTCCAGGTCGCGCATCGCGACAGCCTGGTGATCGACATCGCCGGCGACGCCTCGGTGCAGATGACGATGCAGGAGATGTCGACGGCGATTCAATATGAACTGCCGATCAAGATCTTCATCCTCAACAACCAGTATATGGGCATGGTGCGGCAGTGGCAGCAGCTGCTGCACGGCAACCGGCTGTCGCACACCTATTCCGAAGCCCTGCCGGATTTCGTCAAGCTGGCGGACGCCTTCGGCTGCGTCGGCATCCGGGCGATCAAGCCCGGCGATCTCGACGGCGCCATCCAGGAGATGATCGACGTCAAGCGCCCGGTGCTGTTCGACTGCCGGGTGGCGGCGCTGGAAAACTGCTTCCCGATGATCCCCTCCGGCAAGGCGCACAACGAAATGCTGCTGCCGGCGGAAGCCAACGACGAAGCCACCGCCGCCGCGTTCGCCGGCGGCAAGGCGCTGGTGTGAGATGGCAGAGGCTTTCGCGAACTGCTCGCCGCAAACTCCACTGTCATCGTCCGGCTTGACCGGACGATCCAGTACGCCGCGGCGGTGCAGTTCTATCGCGGGCGGCTGCGATTACTGGATCCCCGCTTTCGCGGGGATGACGAGTGGTTTGGTTGAGGCGGCCGATGTTTGATCTCGGGCAATTGGAACACGCACACGGCGTCGTCGGCGCGGCGATGCCGCCGACGCCGGCGCTGGCATGGCCGTTGCTGGCGGAGCGGCTCGGCGCCGAGGTCATCGTCAAGCACGAGAACCACACGCCGATCGGCGCCTTCAAGGTGCGCGGCGGGCTGGTCTATGTCGACCGGCTGAAGCGCGAGCAGCCCGGCGCCATCGGGATCATCTCGGCGACGCGGGGCAATCACGGCCAGAGCCTGGCCTATGCGGCGAGCCGCTACCGAATGCCGGTGACGATCTACGTTCCCCAGGGCAATTCGGTCGAGAAAAATCGCAGTATGCGGGCGCTCGGCGCCGAACTCGTCGAGCATGGCGAGGATTTTCAGGCCGCGCGCGAGGAAGCGATGCGCCGCGCCGCCGCCACGGGATTTCACATCGTGCCGGCGTTCCACCCCAACCTGGTGCTGGGCGTCGCGACCTACGCGCTTGAGCTGTTGCGGAAGGCGCCGGACCTCGATGTGCTCTATGTGCCGATCGGGCAGGGCTCGGGCGTCTGCGGCTGCATCCTGGCGCGTGACCTGCTCGGCCTCAAAACCGAAATCGTCGGCGTGCAATCCACCGAAGCGCCATCTTACGCGCTGTCCTTTGCGGCCGGCACGGTCGTGACCACCGCGAGCAGCCATACGCTGGCCGATGGCATGGCGACCCGCGTGCCCGATCCCGATGCGCTGGCGATCATCCGCAAGGGCGCCTCCCGCATCGTGCAGGTCAGCGACGACGAGGTGGCGAGCGCGATCCGCGCCTACTGGACCGATACCCACAATCTCGCCGAAGGCGCCGGCGCCGCGGCGCTCGCCGCTGCGCTGCAGGACAAGCCGAAACTTCGTGGCAAGCGGGTCGGCCTCATTCTGAGCGGCGGCAATATCGATTTTGACTTGTTTCGCAGTTGGGTCATGCCGGAAACGGCTGCGGTGCAACGGATGGCGGTGTGAGGATGACCACCGCTGTATCACATACGCCGCTGTCATCGCCCGGCATAGCCGTCCGAAGGACGGCGTCGCTTCGCTCGCCTATGACCGGGCGACCCAGTACGCCGGGGCCTCTCGATTCAATTCTGGCTGCTCTGGAATACTGGGTCCCCGCCTTCGCGGGGACGACGAGTGGTGGGTGTATGACGAACAAGAGAACGACAGGGACTTGAAATGAACCAGCCCGCTTCAGCCTATTTCATGGAAGACCGCCACGACCCGATCGAGGCCCACACGCTGTCGGTGCTGGTGCAGAACGAGCCGGGCGTGCTGGCGCGCGTGATCGGGCTGTTCTCCGGCCGCGGCTACAACATCGAAAGCCTCACCGTCTCCGAAACCGAGAACCAGAAACACGTCTCCCGCATCACCATCGTCACCACCGGCACGCCGATGGTGATCGAACAGATCAAGCACCAGCTCGACCGCATGATTCCGGTTTACCGCGTCGTCGACATGACGCTGACCGGACGCTCGATCGAGCGGGAACTGGCGATGGTGAAACTGCGTGGCACCGGCGAGCACCGGGTCGAGGCGCTGCGGCTGGCCGAGGCGTTTCGCGCCCGCGTGATCGACGCCACCACCGAGAGTTTCGTGTTCGAGATCACCGGAAACTCCACCAAGATCAACCAGTTCATCGACCTGATGCGCCCGCTCGGCCTCGTCGAGGTTTCACGCACCGGCGTCGCCGCCATCGTTCGCGGGCCCGAGGGGATGTGATTCCATGCTGGCGCGCGACTGGTACTACACGCAACGACGCCGCCGCGGACTGGATTCCGCGGTCGCCTCGATCCACGACCGTCATGACGACAGCGACGTTCGCACCCGCGCGGCGCTGTCCATGCTCGGCGTGCAGCGCGGCTGGAAGATAGCCGATATCGGCTGCGGCAACGGCGTGCTCGCGGTCGAGGCGGCGCTGATGGGCGCCGATGTCGACGCCATCGACATTTCACCGGCGATGCTGGCGCTGGTGAAAATCCAGGCCCGCGACCGCAAGGTCGCGCTCCGGACCCAGCCCGCGGGCCTGCTGAGCTTTGCCTGTCAGCCCGATTCCTATGACCTGATCGTCAGCGAATTCGCGCTGCATCATCTGCCCGACTTCTGGAAGGCGGTGGCGCTGGCGCGAATCTATGCTGCGCTGAAACCGGGCGCGAATTTCTACCTGCGCGATATCGTGTTCGTCAGCATGCCCGACGGCGTCGACCGCGACGTCGAGGCGTGGGCTGATTTCAGCATCAAGAACCATGACTTCGATCGCGACAGCGTCGTCACCCACATGCGGGACGAATATTCCACCTTCGGCTGGGTGATCGAGCGCATGCTGACCGATGTCGGCTTCACGCTGGTCTCGGCCGATTACCATGCGCCGCTGCACGGCACCTATCTGCTGCGCAAGCCGAAACCCGGCGAGCAGGGCTAGCGTGTCGCAGTCGCTGCTGATCGCGTTCATCATCTTCGCCTCCGTGATGTTCTTCACGCCGGGGCCAAACAACATCATGCTGCTGTCGTCGGGGCTGACCTATGGCTTCCGCCGCACCCTGCCGCATATCGTGGGCATCACCATCGGCTTTGCCTTCATGATCGGGGCGGTGGGCCTTGGGCTCGGCACCATCTTCATCATCTATCCGGTGCTGCAGACGATCCTCAAATATGCAGGGGTCGCCTATCTGATCTATCTCGCCGCCCAAATTGCGATGTCCGGACCGGCCAAGCCGGATCAGGACAATGCGCGCGGGCCGATGACGTTCTGGGGCGCCGCCATGTTCCAGTGGATCAACGTCAAGGGCTGGGTGATGGTGATCGGCACCATCACCGCCTATGCCGGCATTGCCGGTTTTCCCTGGAATATCGTCATCCAGGTCGGGCTCAGCCTGCTGTTGGGAACATTGTCCTGTTCGGCCTGGGCGCTGTTCGGCAGCGCGCTGCGGCCGATCCTCACCTCACCCGGGGCGGTGCGGGCCTTCAACATCGTCATGGCGCTACTGCTGCTGGCCTCGCTCTATCCTGTGTTCATGGATGCATGATGCCGCACCGCGCCATGCCAAAACGGATTTCCCCTGACGGGGAAAATGCTCTAGACAACCCCGGAAATTCGCGGGCGACCGGCGGTCCTGACCACCTAAAAGCCTGATTAACCGGCCGATTTGGCCACCGACGAGGGAACGACCATGCGTGTTTATTACGATCGCGACGCCGACCTGAACCTGATCAAGGGCAAGAAGGTCTGCATCGTCGGCTATGGCAGCCAGGGCCACGCCCATGCGCTCAACCTGAAGGATTCCGGCGTCAAGGACGTCGCCATCGCGCTGCGCAAGGGTTCGGCCTCGGCCAAGAAGGCGGAAAACGCCGGCTTCAAGGTGATGGAAGTCGCCGAGGCCGCCAAATGGGCCGACCTCATGATGATGCTTACCCCCGACGAATTGCAGGGCGACATCTACCGCGAGCACATGCACGACAATATGAAGAAGGGCGCCGCTTTGGTGTTCGCCCACGGCCTCAACGTGCACTTCAACCTGCTCGACCCGCGCGCCGATCTCGACGTGCTGATGATCGCCCCGAAGGGCCCCGGCCACACCGTGCGCTCGGAAT
>JBBQUA010000308.1:0-4724 GCA_038212905.1 Hyphomicrobiales bacterium | reverse complement strand
CCCATATAATCAGATACTTCTAGCCGGATAACTGGAACAGCCGAGCGCGCCATGACCGCTGCCATCGAAATCTATACCCGTCCGGGCTGCGGCTACTGCACCGCCGCGAAATCGCTGCTGACGCGCAAAAAAGCCGCGTTCACCGAGCACGATGTCGCCACCGATCCGACGCTTCGCCAGCAGATGTGGGATCGCGCCGGCATGGGCGCGACTTTTCCACAGATCTGGATCGGCGATAGCCATGTCGGTGGTTGCGACGAGCTGTACGCCCTCGACCGCGCGGGCAAGCTCGATTCCCTGCTCGCGGGCGAAAAGGCCAATTGATGAGCGCCGAGCCAACCTTTACGGCCGCGATGGTGCAGATGTGCAGCGGGCTGTTGCCCGAGGCCAATCTTGAGCAGGGCACCAAACTGATCCGGCAAGCCGCCGCCGAAGGCGCCGATTATGTGCAGACCCCGGAGGTCAGCAACATGATTCAGGCCAACCGCAAGGCGCTGTTCGAACATCTCGCGCCGGAGGAAGACGACCTTTCGTTGAAAGCCTATCGCGCGCTGGCGCGGGAGCTGAAAATCCACCTCCATATCGGCTCGTTGGCGCTGCGCTTCTCGCCCGAGAAGGCGGTCAACCGCTCGTTCCTGATCGGGCCCGACGGCATGGTGCTGGCGAGTTACGACAAGATTCACATGTTCGACATCGATCTGCCCGGCGGCGAGAGCTACCGCGAATCCGCCAATTACCAGCCGGGCGAGACGGCTGTGATCTCCGACCTGCCGTGGGGCCGCATCGGCCTCACCATTTGCTACGATATGCGCTTTCCGGCGCTGTACCGGGCGCTGGCCGAAACCGGCGCCTCGTTTCTCACAGCGCCGTCCGCCTTCACGGTGCGGACTGGCGAGGCGCACTGGCATACGCTGCTGCGCGCCCGCGCCATCGAGAACGGCTGCTTTGTCTTTGCCGCCGCGCAGGCCGGCACCCATCAGAGCAAGCGCCAGAGCTATGGCCATTCGCTGATCATCGCCCCCTGGGGCGAGATCCTCGCGGAAGGCAGCGGTACCGAAACCGGCATCGTCATGGCGAAGATCGATCCCGCTTTGGTGGAGACCGCGCGCAAGACCATACCGTCGCTGCAGCATGGCCGGCGATTCAGCGTCGCCGACCCGAAGGCCGGTCCCGAGCATCTGCATCTGGTGCGGGAATCGTCATGATCCGCTACAGCCTGCACTGCGATCGCGGCCATACCTTCGAAAGCTGGTTCCAGAGTTCGTCAGCCTATGAGAGCCAGGAAAAGCGCAAGCTGGTGAACTGCCCGATGTGCGGTTCGGCCAAGGTCGAGCGCTCAATCATGGCGCCGCAGATCGTCAGCAAGAAGGGCCGCGACAGCCAACATCGCGATACCCAAAGCAACGACCTTCCGGCCCCGGTCCAGCCGGCGGAGGTCATCGCACCGGGATCGACCCCGCTGTTGATGGCGCAGGAGCGCGAACTGCGCGCCAAGCTCAGGGAATTGCGCGACCATATCGTCAAGAACGCCGACAATGTCGGCGAGCGTTTTCCCAACGAAGCGCGGAAAATGCACTACGGCGATATCGAGCACCGCCCGATCTACGGCGAGGCCTCGCCGGAGGAAGCCCGTTCGCTGATCGACGAAGGCGTCGAGGTGTCGGCGCTGCCGGTGCTGCCGGACGACCGGAACTGATGCGCTGGCGTCTCTTCTCCCCTCCTCCCGCGAAGCGGTGGGGAGGGGTCGGGGGTGGGGGGTCTATCGGCGCATACAACTCGCAGTGAGTTTGCGGAAGCACCCCCCACCCCCGACCCCTCCCCGCCACGCGCCAGGGCGCGTGGAGGGAGGGGAGACGACCATTACACCGCCACCAACATCGCCACACCGATCACGATCAGGACGATGCCGGAGAGTTCGCGCGCCGACAGCGCCTGTTTGAACGAATAATACGACACCGCCTGCGCAAACAGCACCTCGACCAGCGCCAGCGTGCGGACATTGGCGGCTGCCGTCAGCGCGAACGCCAGGAACCAGAACTGCGAGGCGAACGCGCCCATGAAGCCCGCCAGCATCGAGGGCTTCCACAGCCCGAAGATCTTTGTGAGTACCTCAGGCGCCCGTACCAGCAGATAGATCGTCAGCACCAGGGTCTGCACGAACAGCCCCCACACCAGCGTATAGGTCGCCGTCGTCACGAAGGAGACGCCGGGCACCGCGATGATGGCGCCGCGAAAACCGATCGCCGACAGCGCGAAGAAAGCCGCGGCGACCAGGCCGGTGATGGTCGGCTTCAATTCGGCAAAACCCTTTGCACCGCCCGGCCGCAGCGCGGTGACGACCACGCCGACCGTGGCGATCACGATCGCGATCACCTTCAGCATGGTGAGATGATCGCCGAGAAAGACAAAACCGAAGATCGCGGTCTGGATCGCCTCGGTCTTGATGTAGGCCGTGGTCACCACGAAGGAGCGGTCATTCATCGCCAGCAGCATCAGGGCGGTGGCGGCGATCTGGCTCAGCGCGCCGAGCAGCAGCCACGGAAAGAACTGTGCGGGCGGCCATGGCACGGCATCGCCGGTGGCAAAGATCACGACAACGAAGAACAGGATCGAGAACGGGAAGCCGAACAGGAAGCGGATATTGGTGGCGCCCCAGGTGCCGAGCGGCCCGGTCAGCTGCCGCTGCATCGCATTGCGCGCGACCTGGCCGAGCGACGCGGTGATGGTGAAGGGAATCCAGAGCGAGGCGAGCGTGAACATGGGGGATGACTACCGGCCGGAAATGACGGCCACCGTGCCGGGCGCAGCCCGGGCGGTCAACCGACGTTATTGCATACGGCTTCGCCCTCAACGTCGTCCCTGCGTTCGCATGCGTTCGCAGGGACGACGAGAGAGATTAAACCCCCTCCGCCACCACCATGTAGTTCACGTCCATATCGGACGACAGGCTCCATTTGTCAGCGAACGGTGAGTAGACCACGCCGGCCTGCTCGGTGATACCGAGCTTGTTGTTGTGCAAATGATGCGCGAGTTCGTCGGGGGTGACGAACTTGTCCCATTGATGGGTGCCGCGCGGCAGCCAGCGCAGCACATATTCGGCGCCGACGATGGCGAGCGCAAAGCTCTTCCAGTTGCGATTGATCGTCGAGACCACCATGATGCCGCCGGGCTTCAGCATCGCCGCGCAGCGGTTGAGGAACACGCCGACGTCGCTGACATGTTCGATCACTTCCATCGCCAGCACGATGTCGAAGCGTTCGCGCACGTCCATCTCCTCGACTGAGGTGCAGCGATAATCGATCGACAGCTGCGCCTTGTCGGCGTGCAGTTTTGCCGCGGCGATATTGGTGGCGGAGGGATCGACGCCGATCACCTGGGCGCCGAGCCTTGTGAACGGCTCGCACAGCAGGCCGGCGCCGCAGCCGATATCGAGGATGCGCAGGCCGGACAGGCAATTCAGGCTTTTGATGTTGCGCTCGAACTTGCGGCAGGCGGCGTCGCGGATATAGCTCAGCCGCAGCGGATTGATCTTGTGCAGCGGCGCCATCTTGCCGTTGGGATCCCACCACTCGTCCGACAGTTTCGAGAATTTCGCAATCTCGGCGGGGTCGACGGTGGACGCCGTTGCGCCAGCGGGCGCTGTCGATGCGCCGGCAAAATTGGCGGGATCTTGTTGTATGGCCATGGGTTGCGCGCCGCTCCTATCGCGCGGTGATGTGGTTGCGGAAGTCGAGCGGCGAGGCAATGGTGTCGATGGTCTTGTTGCCTTCGCCGACGCCGTAGATCGACACGTTGCCGTAGTTGAGGATGCGGCCGAGAATGCTCTGGTTGACGTCGACGCTCTCGACCTTGTCAAGACTCATCTCGAACGTCTGCCGCTGGATGAACCCGGTCTTGTGGACGACGCGCATATTGGTGACGTCGGTCTCGGTGGTCCAGCGGTGGAACCAGGCCGTCGCGGTCTTGTACAGCGCGAAAATCGCCGTGACGGCCGACATCGCCAGTAACAGCTTCATCGCGGCTTCGCCCAGGACCATCCCCGACCCGACAAAGAACGCCGCGGCCACGATCCAGGCCAGGATCGCCGGCAGGAAGAAAATCCAGTGCGCGTTGGTGGAATACAGCACCTTCTCGCCGGGCTGCAGGATATCGTCGATATAACGCCCCATACGCTGGCCTCAATTACCCCTGAACCGCCGGAACCCGGTTGCTTGCCCGCAACCGCGCCGGTATGTATACGCGCCTTTCGGGCGGCGCGCGCTGGTTTTGCGCGCCGGCCACCATACTCAACCTCTCAGGGAATGCACCAGCCGTCATGGGCCGCCTCGTGATGAAATTCGGCGGCACATCCGTCGCCAATATCGAACGTATCCGCAACGTCGCGCGCCACGTGAAGCGCGAGGTCGACGCCGGCCATCAGGTCGCCGTGGTGGTTTCCGCGATGTCCGGCAAGACCAACGAACTGGTGGAATGGTGCCGCGACGCCTCGCCGATGCATGACGCGCGGGAATATGACGCCGTGGTGGCCTCCGGCGAACAGGTCACCGCCGGCCTGCTGGCGATCGCGCTGCAGGCGCTCGGCGTCCAGGCGCGCTCCTGGCAGGGCTGGCAGATCCCGATTCGGACCAGCGACGCCCACGCCTCGGCCCGGATTCTCGAGATCGACGGCGCCGAGCTGATCAACCGTTTCAAGGACCGCAAGGAAGTCGCCGTGATCGCCGGCT
>JBBQUA010000307.1:0-4794 GCA_038212905.1 Hyphomicrobiales bacterium | reverse complement strand
GAAATGGCGGGCGCTGAAATTCCGCGCTTTTGCTACCATGAGCGGCTGTCGATCGCCGGCAATTGCCGGATGTGCCTGGTCGAGGTGAAGGGCGGCCCGAAGCCGGTGGCAAGCTGCGCCTGGGCGGTTCGCGACTGCCGTCCCGGTCCCAAGGGCGAGCCGCCGGAAATTTCGACCCGCTCGCCGATGGTGAAGAAGGCGCGCGAAGGCGTGATGGAATTCCTGCTGATCAACCATCCGCTGGACTGCCCGATCTGCGATCAGGGCGGCGAGTGCGACCTGCAGGATCAGGCGATGGGCTATGGCGTCGACACCAGCCGCTTCGCCGAAAACAAGCGCGCGGTCGAGGACAAATATCTCGGCGCGCTGGTCAAGACCTCGATGAACCGCTGCATCCAGTGCACGCGCTGCGTCCGCTTCGCCGCCGAAGTCTGTGGCGTGCCGGAAATGGGCGCGACCGGCCGCGGCGAGGACATGGAGATCACCACCTATCTGGAGTCGGCGCTGACTTCGGAACTGCAGGGCAACTTGGTCGATATCTGCCCCGTGGGCGCGCTGACCTCGAAACCCTATGCGTTCGCTGCGCGGCCTTGGGAACTCGGCAAGACCCAGTCGATCGACGTGATGGACGGCGTCGGCTCGGCGATCCGGGTCGATACCCGCGGCCGAGAGGTGATGCGGATTCTGCCGCGCGTCAACGAGGCGGTGAACGAGGAGTGGATTTCCGACAAGACCCGCCACGTCGTCGATGGCCTGCGCACCCAGCGGCTCGACCGTCCCTACATCAGGGAAGGTGGCAAGCTGCGCGCGGCATCGTGGGCGGAGGCGTTCGGCGCCATCGCGGCCAAGGCCGGCCGCATCGACGGCAAGCGGATCGGCGCTATCGCCGGCGATCTCGCCGCGGTCGAGGAGATGTTCGCGCTGAAGGAATTGCTGGCCAAATCCGGTTCCGTCAATCTGGCGGTGCAGGGCGGCGATGCCTTCGATCCCAGGGCCGGTCGCGCGTCCTACATATTCAATCCGACCATTGCCGGCATCGAGCAGGCTGACGCATTGCTGATCGTGGGTTCGAACCCGCGCAAGGAGGCGGCGGTTCTCAACGCCCGCATTCGCAAGCGCTGGCGCTCCGGCCAACTCAAGATCGGCGTCATCGGCGCCAGGGCCGATCTCACCTATGATTACGACTACCTCGGCGCGGGCACGGATTCGCTCAGTGAACTCGCGGCCGGCAAGCACGCCTTCGCGAACGTGTTGAAGGGGGCCAAGAAACCCATCGTGCTGGTCGGCGCCGGCGTGGCCGCGCGCCACGACGGCGCGGCGGTTCTCGCCGCCACGGCAAAACTCGCGCTCGATGTCGGCGCGGTCACGGGCGACTGGAACGGGTTCGGCATCCTGCACGACACCGCCTCGCGGGTTGGCGCGCTCGACATCGGCTTTGCTTCGGCTGCGAGCGGCCTGACCGCGGCGCAGATGACGACATTCGGTACGCTCGATGTCCTGTTCCTGCTCGGCGCCGACGACATCAAGGTGCCTGACGGTACTTTCGTGGTCTATATCGGCACCCACGGCGATCGCGGCGCGCATCGCGCCGACGTCATCCTGCCGGGGGCCGCCTATACCGAGAAATCCGGCATTTACGTCAACACCGAGGGCCGGGTGCAGATGGCCAACCGCGCCTCGTTCCCGCCGGGCGAGGCGCGCGAGGACTGGGCGATCGTCCGCGCGCTGTCGGATGTGCTGGATAAGAAGTTGCCTTACGATTCGCTGGCCGCGCTGCGGCAGGCGATGTTCAGGGACGTGCCGCATCTGATGCGCATCGACCAGGTCGAGGCCGGCAAGGCCGATGACATCAAGAAGCTGGCGGGCAAGGGCGGCAGCGTCGAGAAGGCGCCGTTCAAGACCGTTGAGGATTTTTACCTGACCAACCCGATCGCACGCGCGTCAGCGATCATGGCGGAATGTTCCCGCCTGGCCTCCGGGCAAATGCTGACGGCGGCGGAGTGAGCTGATGGCTGAATTTTTCGCAAGCGGATTCTGGACCGGCTTCCTGTGGCCGCTGATCATCATGATCGCGCAGAGCGTCATGTTGCTCGTCATTCTATTGGTCGCGATCGCCTACATTCTGTTGGCCGACCGCAAGATCTGGGCGGCGGTGCAGATCCGGCGCGGACCCAACGTCGTCGGCCCCTGGGGCCTGTTCCAGTCCTTCGCCGATCTCTTGAAGTTCGTGCTGAAGGAGCCGATCATTCCCTCCGGCGCCAACAAGGGCGTATTCCTGCTGGCGCCGCTGGTGAGCTGCGTGCTGGCGCTGGCCGCCTGGGCGGTGATCCCGATGGATCTCGGCTGGGTCATCTCCGACATCAATGTCGGGGTGCTCTACATCTTCGCGATCTCGTCGCTGTCGATCTACGGCATCATCATGGCCGGCTGGTCGTCGAACTCGAAATACCCGTTCCTGGCGGCGCTGCGTTCGGCGGCGCAGATGGTCAGCTACGAAGTCTCGATCGGGTTTGTGATCATCACGGTCCTGCTGTGCGTCGGCTCGCTGAACCTCTCGGCCGTGGTCGAGGCGCAGCACACCCGTGGCCTTGCGAGCCTGATCGGCTTGCCGCAGCTGACGATCCTGAACTGGTATGTCTGGCCGCTGTTCCCGATGTTCGTGATTTTCTACGTCTCGGCGCTGGCGGAAACCAACCGGCCGCCGTTCGATCTGGTGGAAGCCGAATCCGAACTGGTGGCGGGCTTCATGGTCGAATACGGCTCGACGCCGTATCTGCTGTTCATGCTCGGCGAATATGTCGCGATCACCACCATGTGCGCGCTGGCGACGATCATGTTCCTCGGCGGCTGGCTGCCGCCGATCGATGTCGTGCCGTTCACCTGGGTTCCCGGCGTGATCTGGTTCACGCTCAAGGTATTTTTCATGTTCTTCCTGATTGCGATGGCGAAGGCGATCGTGCCGCGCTACCGCTACGATCAGTTGATGCGGCTCGGCTGGAAGGTGTTCCTGCCGCTGTCGCTGGCGATGGTGGTGATTGTGGCCGGCGTGCTGCATTTCGCCGGCATCGCGCCGAAATGAGGTCGCTATGAGTGTCAACATCAACGCCACTGCCCGCTCGCTTCTGCTGACGGAATTCGTCTCGGCGTTCTTTCTCGCCATGCGTTATTTCTTCAAGCCGAAGCCGACGCTGAACTATCCGTTCGAGAAGGGGCCGATCTCGCCGCGCTTCCGCGGCGAGCATGCGTTGCGCCGCTATCCCAATGGCGAGGAGCGCTGCATCGCCTGCAAGCTGTGCGAGGCGATCTGTCCGGCGCAGGCGATCACCATCGAGGCCGGGCCGCGCCGCAACGACGGCACCAGGCGCACCGTGCGCTACGACATCGATATGGTGAAATGCATCTATTGCGGACTGTGCCAGGAGGCCTGTCCGGTCGATGCGATCGTCGAGGGACCGAATTTCGAATTCGCGACCGAGACCCGCGAGGAACTCTATTATGACAAGGCGAAATTGCTCGCCAATGGCGACCGCTGGGAGCGCGAGATTGCGAAGTCCATCGAACTCGATTCGCCGTACCGGTGAGGTGAGGGCATGACTTTACCCGACCTCTCCACCACGTCATTCCGGGATGGTCCGAAGGACCAGACCCGGAATCCTGGGATTCCGGGCTCGCGCTTCGCGCGCCCACAGGCGCGCCAATTGGCGCGCCGGGGAATGACGGGGGTTGTCCGATGATCCTTCAAGCCCTGTTCTTCTATTTGTTCGCTGGCGTCTGTGTCGCCTCGGCGGTGATGGTGATTGTGTCGCGCAATCCCGTGCACTCCGTGCTGTTCCTGATCCTGGCCTTCGTCAACGCCTCCGGCCTGTTCATCCTGATGGGCGCCGAGTTCCTGGGCATGATCCTGGTCGTGGTCTATGTCGGCGCGGTCGCGGTGCTGTTCCTGTTCGTGATCATGATGCTCGACGTCGACTTCACCGAGCTGCGCGAGGGCTTTCTGGAATATCTGCCGTTCGGCCTCGTGATCGGCGCGATCTTCCTCGCCGAGCTGCTGCTGGTCGGCGGCGGCTGGGTCATCAATCCCAATGTCGTAAAATCGGCTACGTCGACAATCCCGGCCAATATCAGCAATACCGAGGCGCTCGGGCTCGTGCTCTATACCCAGTACATCCATTACTTCCAGATCGCCGGCATGGTGCTGCTGGTGGCGATGATCGGCGCCATCGTGCTGACGCTGCGCCACAAGGTCAGCGTCAAGCGGCAGGACATCAACGTGCAGAACGCGCGGACGCCGGAGCTCGCGATGAGCGTGCGCACGGTGGCGTCGGGGCAGGGCCTGCAGGACGCGGACGCGCCGGAGTGGGTGAAATGATCATCGGTCTCGGACATTACCTCTCGGTCGGTGCGATCCTGTTCACGCTCGGGATCCTCGGCATCTTTCTCAACCGCAAGAACATCATCGTCATTCTGATGTCGATCGAGCTGATCTTGCTGGCGGTCAATATCAACCTGGTGGCGTTCTCGACCTTCCTCGGCGATATCGTCGGGCAGGTGTTTGCGTTGCTGGTGCTCACGGTAGCCGCGGCGGAGGCGGCGATCGGGCTTGCGGTGCTGGTGGTGTACTTCCGCAATCGCGGCTCGATTGCGGTCGAAGACGTCAATCTGATGAAGGGTTAGCGCGCGAAATGATCCAGGCAATCGTCTTTCTGCCGCTGATCGGCGCTGTTCTCGCGGGCCTGATCGCTATCTTCGGTGCGCATGCGCGCAACCCGAGCGGCGATGCGGTCGAGCATCACG
>JBBQUA010000306.1:0-4799 GCA_038212905.1 Hyphomicrobiales bacterium | reverse complement strand
AGGGAACGCCGCATCTTCGAGGCGCGGCGCCTGGCGGAAGACCCGATGACGCTGGAAGACCTCGCCACCGAATTCGGCGTGTCGCGCGAACGCGTGCGGCAGATCGAAGTCCGCGCCTTCGAGAAGGTGCAGTCGGCGGTCAAGGGCACCATCGCCCGGCAGGAACAGGCCGCGCTGGAAGCCGCGCTCTAAGCCGCGCGCGATCGAGACAACACCGAAAGCCGGCGGCAACGCCGGCTTTTTTTGTCGGGCTGAAGCGTCGCCTCAACCCACTCAAGCTGTCATCCCCGCGAAGGCGGGGATCCAGTACGCCGCGGCGGCTCGACCATGACAGATGTCACGGCGTACTGGGTCGCCCGGTCAAGCCGGGCGATGACAGTATCGGGTAGTCAAAAAAAGGCGCGCTTGCGCTATCCCTCAGCGACAGAACCGAAAAGCTGCGGGTACTATATCTTGTGCCGGAAAGAGTTCCGCCAGACCAGCCATTCTGTGCATGGGGTTGTTTTCGAACTTTTTGGTTTGGGGCTGCCTACTCCCCCCACTGCCTCGCCATCGTCGCCAGCGCGCAGCCTTCGCAATAGCGCGCGTCCTTGTAGTCAATCCAGTTATGCGCATAGACCCGCTCGAGCGGGATGCCGTAACGCGTCCGCAGCACCTTGAGCAATATCCGCCACGCCGCGATCTGCGCCTCGGTGGCGCCGCGCGTCACGTCGGGATAGTTGCCGGCGAATTCCACCCCGATCGAATGGATGCCGAGCACCTGGCGGAAGGTCGGGCGGTTGTCGATGTACTTGTTGTCGTTGCGGTTGGCGCCGTCGCCATGGGTCGGAACCAGATGCTCCGCCACCGCCCAGTACACCGTGCCGTCGGTTTCGACCCAAACCGTGACGCCGCGCCGCGTCGGATTTTTGGATTGCAGCAGCGCGCCTGATCGAGCCGAGCCGGCCGGTCCCTCGGTCTGGTGCACGATGATGTTTTTCCACGGATGGGCTTTTGCAACCTCGCCCCACGGCGCCAGCCAGACCATTTTGAGGCCGGGAATATCGGGCGTGCCCGCCGCGCGCGCAATGCTCGCAAGGTCGGGCGTTTGGGCCGCGGCCGGAGCGGCGATGACGATAGCAATGACGCACAGCGCCATCGCCTTGAGGAAGATGATCATGCTGCAGCGTCTAGCACGCTTTTGTTTTGACGCGTTTTCTTTACGCGAACCAGGCCCACTTCGCTCGAAAACGCTATGCTCACGCGAGCTTGCGCAGGGCTCGTTCCGGCATCTCCGCGGGATCGATCCCGGGCGCCAGCGGCGGGGCGGGATCGTAAACCGCGTGGCGGTCCTTGCCGTCCTTCTTGGCGGCGTAGAGCGCATGGTCGGCGGCGGCGATCACCCGGTCCGGGAATGCGCCCATCTCGCGGGTCCATTGCGCGACGCCGATCGAGAGCGAGATCGGGATATCGGTGCCGACGCAGGCTTCCGCGTCCTCGCGGCAGACGTCGAGGATGCGGCGCGCGATCATCGCCCCTTCCCGCAACGTGGAGGCCGGCAGCACCACGCAGAACTCGTCGCCGCCGGTGCGCGCAAGCATGTCGCCGGGCCGCAACCGGGTCTGCGCCATCAGGGCGAAATGCTGCAGACAGGCGTCGCCCGCGGCGTGACCATGGGTGTCGTTGACCGCCTTGAAGCCGTCGAGGTCGATCACCAGCAGCGCAAAGGATTCGCCGCTGCGCTCCGAACGCGCGCATTGCTCGGTCAGGCGCTGCAGCAGATGCCGCCGGTTGCCGACCCCGGTGAGATCGTCGAGCAGCGCGAGGTCGGCGACCTCGTTGCGCAACCGGTCGATCGCCATCAGCAGGAAGCCGAAATTCCACGACATCGACAGGAACATCAGCACCAGGATCGAAATCGAATGAACCGGGGTGAAACGGATGAAGGAGAACCCGACGCCGACATGCACCAGATTGCCGAGCACGCGCATGACGTAGATGGCGATGATGAAAATGGCGACGGTGGCCGCCAGCCGGGCGCCGGCATTGACCCGACCGTTCTCCCGCGCCAGCAACAGTTTCAGGGTCAGCGCGAACGGCAGCACCTGGGCGACCGAATAGATCAACATCCGGATCGGCTGGTGGTCGTAGCCAAAGGCGAAGAAGATCATGCCCGCGAGGCCCAGCCCGGTGATCAGCGCGGTCTGGCGCCAGCCGACCGGGCGGTCGTAAAATCGCCTGACGCCCATCGCGGCCAGGCAGGAGGCAAAGATCAGCACGGTACCGCCGGCCAACAGCGGCAGCAGCGAATCCACCAGGATACGCAGGCTTGCCAGCGACGCGCCGCAGGCCGCGGCAAATGCCGAGGCGGTCCAGAACGGCGCCGCGGCGAATTTCGGATAGCAACGGGTGACGTAGGCCCAGATCAGACCCAGTGCGAGAAAATTGATGATGAACGCCGTCCACAGCGTCGGTACGTTCAGCATCGCGAGGCCGGAACGCGCATCGTCCCGTCTCCCCTGTTATCCAGCAACCCACCCATGGAAGTCCCCGTGTCCTTGCGGATAAGGTGCGCCTGTGTCGCTTAACGGACCCTCACCATGGCAAGGCAATCCCTGCCGTGGTTTTGAAATCATGAAGATGGCGCAGCGCGCGATGTCGCCATCAGCCTGTACCGGATCGACGCAGTTGCGCGGCTCGCATTGGCGCGTTGTTAACCGTGATGGGCGGCGCGCGATGCGTTGCGCGGCTGAAAGGCGCCCGAAATCGCATAACAGCTGTGGATAACGCAATGATACCGGCGTGACAGCGCGAGGCAGTCGCCTGCGAATCTGTTCGGATGACGATTGAGGCTGTTGCGAGGCTAAGCCCTCCCCGAGCAAGCCTCGTGTCGCGTTTCCACCCATTAAACCCAATGAGGATGTTATGGCTAAGAAAGCGAAGAAGGCTAAAAAGGCGAAGAAGGTAGTAAAGAAGAAGAAGGCCAAGAAGTAACGTTCGAGCCCGGGTGGAGCCTCGGCTCCGCCCGGGCACCCAACCCAGGCGAAACACTTTTACTGCAGCGGCGGGCCTTGGGCCCGCTTTTTGATTCCCGCTACCGCTCCGCCAGCGCCAGCCGGGCGCCGAGCGCGGCGAAGCCGGCGGCAAAACCGCGGCGCAGCCAAGTCATCACCTTGGGCCGGCTGACGATGCGGTCGCGGACCGAGGCGGCGAACAGGCCGTAGAGCACGAATACCGCGAACGTCATCGCCATGAAGGCCGCGCTCAATTCCAGCATCCGCGCCAGCGGATGGCCCTCATCGGCCGCGATGAACTGCGGCAGAAAGGCGAGGAAGAAGATCGACAATTTCGGATTGAGAATGTTGATCAGGATGCCGGTGACGATCACGCGGCGGCTGGAGCGGCCGTCCAGCCCTGTATCGACCGCCAGCGCGCCCTGCTCGCGCAGCGCCTGCCAGGCCATGTACAACAGATAAGCCACCCCGCAATATTTCAGCACCGCGAACGCCAGCGCGCTGGTGTGCAGCACCGCGGCGAGGCCGAGCATCGCGGCCAGCATATGCGGCAGGATGCCGAGCGTGCAGCCGAACGCCGCGGCGATACTGGCCCGCGATCCCTTGGTCAGCGCCGCCGCCAGCGTATAGAGCACGCCGGTGCCGGGCGAGGCGACCACGATCAGCGACGTCAGCAGGAAGGAAAGCGACATGCCCTCGGCATATCACGGCGCGCGTCGGCAAAAAAGCCATTGGCAGTCCGCAGCGATCCGGGGCGTAGCGTCAGGACGGCAGCTGCGGCTTTGCAATGGCGGGAGCCGCCAGGGTCAGGGCCATCTTTTCCGCCATGCGGATGATGTCGAGCGGAGCCCAGGGTTTGGGCCAGAATTTGGCGCCGTCCGGCAGCTGTTGCGGCAGCGGACGGGCCGACATGACAATCACGTCGAGGGCCGGATGGCACCGCTTGGCGATATGCGCGAGCTCGACGCCGTTCATCGGGCCGGCGAGACCGACGTCGGTCATCATCAGGGTGAGGCTTTCGCCGCGACGCTGCAACACCAGTTCGGCGGCTTCCGCGCTCTCACATTCGATGACGTCGCATTGGCTCTCTTCCAGCAAGAGGCCGATCATTTCACGTTGCATCGGATCGTCTTCGACGACGAGTGCGGTCGCGCGAAGGGGTTTTGGTTGTCCCGTCATTGAGCCTCCTTTGGGGGTATCAGAGTTAAGAGCGGGCGCGCCGGATGGTTCAGGTTCCGGACCGACAAAACCGGGGAACTTCGTGCCATAGTGCCGCGGGCAGGATTCGCCTGCCGTTTTCACCTGATGGAGCCGATCTCAATGACTGCGATCCCCGGAAGTGCGGCCGCCATCACTGGCGCCGCCAGTGGTATCGGCCGGGCGCTGGCGCTCGAGCTGGCCGCGCGCGGCTGCGATCTGGCGCTGGCGGACCGCGACGAGGCGGGACTTCAGACGCTCGCCGCCGAGATCGCCAAGGCGCACCCGCGCAAGGTCACGGTGCATACCGTCGATGTCGGCATGCCCCAGGAGATCGAGGCGTTCGCGCAAGCGGCGATCGCGGCCCATCCGGTCCTCAACATCGTCGTCAATAATGCCGGCGTGGCGCTGATGGGGATGTTCGACGAGGTCGACCAGGCGCAGATGGAATGGCTCTTCAACATCAATTTCTGGGGCGTGGTGCACGGCACCCGCGCCTTCCTGCCGCATCTGTCGAAAAAGCCGGAGGCGCACATCGTCAACCTCTCCTCGATCTTCGGCATCATCGCGCCGCCCGGCCAGACCGCCTATGCGGCGGCGAAATTCGCG
>JBBQUA010000305.1:0-4819 GCA_038212905.1 Hyphomicrobiales bacterium | reverse complement strand
AGTTCGAGCAGCACGGCGTGCGGGGCCTTGCCGTCGATGATGACGACGCCCTCGACGCCCTGCTCGAGCGAGTAGATGCAGGTTTCGACCTTCGGGATCATGCCGCCGGAAATGGTGCCGTCGGCGATCAGCTTTCGCGCGTCCTTCACCGACAGTTCCGGAATCAGTTTCTTCGACTTGTCGAGCACGCCGGGAACATCGGTCAGCAGCAGCAGCCGTTTTGCTTTCAGCGCGCCGGCGACCGCGCCGGCAAACGTGTCGGCGTTGACGTTGAAGGTCTGCCCCGAGGCCGATGTCGCCAGCGGCGCCAGCACCGGGATCAGTTCATGGCCGATCAGCTGGTTCAGCAGGGTGAGGTCGACCTTCTCGGGTTCGCCGACGAAGCCGAGATCGACCACTCTTTCGATATGCGAATCCGGATCGACCATGGTGCGCGTCGCCTTCGACGCGATCACCATGTTGCCGTCCTTGCCGCACAGGCCGACCGCCTTGCCGCCGGCCGCGTTGATGTAGCCGACCAGTTGCTTGTTGATCGAGCCGGCCAGCACCATCTCGACGATCTCGATGGTGGCGGCATCGGTGATGCGCAGGCCGGCGGCGAATTCAGACTGAATGCCGAGCCGCTTCAGCATGGTGGCGATCTGCGGCCCGCCGCCATGCACCACCACCGGATTGATGGCGGTCTGTTCCAGAAGAACGATGTCGCGGGCGAAGGCCTTGGCGGTTTCCTCGGCACCCATGGCATGGCCGCCATATTTGATGACGATGGTTTCCTCGTCATACTGCTGCATGTGCGGCAGCGCCTCGGACAGGATGCGGGCCTGATCGAGCGGACTGATATGCGGCGCGTCGGTCATGAAGCAGGTCTCGTCAGATTTGGGTTGGGCGGGTTCTTATCTGATTGGCGGGCGGGGCGCAAAGTGGCTCTTTTCTTCCCTTCTCCCCTTGTGGGAGAAGGTGGCGCGCGAAGCGCGCCGGATGAGGGGTCTCTATCCGCCGAGACAAACCCCTCACCCGTCCGCGATGCTGCGCATCGCGGCCACCCTCTCCCACAAGGGGAGAGGGGGAAGTAAGAGGCGATGCCTATCCGCGTTTCGGCCATGCCGCGGCTACCGCAAGCGCCAGCCAGCTTGCGATCAGCAGCGTGCCGCCTGACGGCGCGGCCATCGGAAACAGCCCGTGGCCGGCATAGTGCCGCAGCGTCAGGTCGCCGGCGAACAGGGCGGTGGCGACGAAAAAGCCCGAAGCGGCCAGCATCCCGATCCCGAGATGAATGACGCCGCGCTCCGCCAGCGCCACCGTGCCCAGCACCGCGGCGGCGTGAAACAGCAGCATCGATGACGCCGACGCCAGCCGTGTGGCATCGGGCTGATGCGCTGCGGCCGCCGCCAGCATGACGCCGTCGGCGCCCATCACGCCGGCCAGCACGATCAGGATCCGGATCAGGCGCGCGTTCATCGTCAGCTCCGCTCGCCGAGCAGCCGCACCATGGCGGCGCGCAATTCCGGCATTCCGGCGCCGGTGCGCGAGGAGGTCACCAGGATTTCCGGGAAGGCGGCGGGATGTTTAAGCAGCGCGGTCCTGACGTCGGTGACGCGCTGCTCGAGTTCGGCCGGTTTGACCTGATCGGCCTTGGTGAGCACCACCTGATAGCTGACCGCCGACTTGTCGAGCGTCTTGAGCACGTCGAGATCGACCTCCTTCAGGCCATGGCGGCCGTCGATCAGCACGTAGACTCGCGCCAGGCTGGCGCGGCCTTGCAGGAATTGGTGGATCAGCTTGGTCCATGACGCGACCTTGGCCTTCGGCGCGGAGGCGTAGCCGTAGCCGGGCATGTCGACCAGCCGGAAGCCGGCATTGTCGGGACCTTCGAAGAAAATCAGTTCCTGGGTGCGGCCCGGCGTATGCGAGGTCCGCGCCAGCGCGTTGCGCCCGGTCAGCGCATTGATCAGGCTGGATTTGCCGACATTGGAGCGGCCGGCAAACGCGACCTCGACCCCCGCCATCGGCGGCAGCGTTTCGATCGAGGGCGAGGCCCAGATGAAGGTCCATTCGCCGGCGAACAGTTTTCGGCCCAGTTCGAGCAGCTTCGCATCGGGTTCATCGGTCATGCGAAGACTTCCGGTTAGAGGCCGCGAATGCGGCCTCGTCATTGCGAGCGAAGCGAAGCAATCCAGCTTTGCCGCGTAAAGAAGAAAGCTGGATTGCTTCGTCGCATCCGCCTTCGCCCGAAGGCGGGCTTCGGCGGACAAGAGTGCTCCTCGCAATGACGAGAAAATTACGTCTTCGACTCGGCCTTCTTCGAAACGAACACCGCCTTGAGATTGTCCATCAGTTCCACCTTCACGCCGTTCTTGCGCATGATGTAGCTCTGCTGCAGCACCGAAAGCAGGTTGTTCCAGGCCCAGTAGATCACGAGGCCAGCCGGGAACGAGGCCAGCATGAAGGTGAAGATCAGCGGCATCCAGTCGAAGATCATCTTCTGGGTCGGATCCGGCGGCGTCGGATTGAGTTTCATCTGGAACCACATCGTGATGCCCATGATGATCGGCCAGACGCCGAGCATCAGGTACGGGCCGACCACCGGTCCGAGCGTCATCGGATCCCAGGGAATGAGGCCGAACAGGTTGAACAGCGAGGTCGGATCCGGTGCCGACAGGTCCTTGATCCAGCCGTAGAACGGCGCGTGGCGCATTTCGATGGTGACGAACAGCACCTTGTAGAGCGAGAAGAACACCGGGATCTGCAACAGGACGGGAAGACAACCGGCGACCGGGTTGATCTTCTCCTTCTTGTAGATCTCCATCATCTCCTGCTGCTGCTTCACCTTGTCGTCGGGAAAGCGCTCCTTCAGCGCCGCCAGTTGCGGCTGCACCGATTTCATCTTCGCCATCGAGGCGTAGGATTTGTTGGCGAGCGGGAAGAACAGGAACTTGACCAGCACCGTCACCAGCAGGATGGCGACGCCGAAATTGCCGACCAGATGGAAGAAGAAGTCCAGCGCCAGGAACATCGGCTTGGTGATGAAATGGAACCAGCCCCAGTCGATCAGAAGGTCGAAATGGTTGAGCCCGAGCTGATGGTTGTAGCCGCCCAATCCGGCCAGCGGAAAGTTGATGCCGACGACGCTGGCTTCCTTGGCGCCGGCGAACAGCCGCGCATTGGAGGAGCCGGTGCCGCCGATCGCGATGGTCTGCGCATCCTGCAAATAATCGGTCTGATAGGTCCGCACCGTGCCGACGAGGTTGGACGAGAACCGCGCCTGCAACTGCGCTGTGGTGTCCGGCAGCAGCGCCGCGGCCCAGTATTTGTCGGTGATGCCGAGCCAGCCGTTGGTGACCTTGAAGGTCTTGGCCTTCTCGTCGTCGATTTTCTTGTAGCCGTATTCCTGCAAGCCCTGGTCGCCGAGATAGCCGATCAGGCCTTCATGCAGGATGTAATAGCCCTCGACATGGGGGGTGCCGTGCCGCGAGATCAGCGCGAACGGATACAGCGTGACCGGCGCGGTGCCGACATTGGTGACGTCGTCCTTGACGGTGAAGAGATAGCGCTCGTCGATCGAAATGGTGCGGCGGAAGGTGAGGCCGTCGCCATTGTCGTATTTCAGGGTCACCGGGCTGTTCGGCGCAAGGCTGCCGGAGCCTTCCTGCTGCCACAGCGTGTCGCGGTCGGGCAGCCGCACGGTGGAGCCCGCCGCCGCCACCCAGCCGAATTCCGCATAATAGGGCGCAGGCGAGCCCGATGGCGAGAACAGCACGACCGCCGGCGATTTGCGGTCGACCGTGGTACGGAACTGGTCCAGCGCCAGATCGTCGATGCGGGCGCCCTTCAACGCGATGCTGCCGCTGAGCTTGGGGGTCTCGATCTTGATGCGCGGCGTCGCTGCGATCGCGACCTCGCGGTTGACCACCAGCGGCGCCGCCGCGGGCTGGATAGCGGATGGCGCATTGGGCGCGGCCGGCGCGCCGGCCTGCGGGGTGGCGGGGCCGCCGGCAGGGCTACCGACAGGGCTGCCTGCCGGGCTGCCGGGCTGCGCCGCCTGCTTGGCCTGCTCCACCTGGGCCTGCTGCGCGCGCTGCTTTTCCATCTGCGGCATGTTGAAGAAGTATTGCCAGCCGATCAGCACGAGGCCGGACAGAATGACGGCGAGGATGGTGTTGCGATTATCGGTCATCGTTCAAGGTCTCGTCATTCAATTCGGTTTGCGGCTGGCGCGAGAGTCTTTATTCGACGCGGTGTCCTGACGCGAACCGGTACCCACTTCGCCGGCAAGCGTCGTGGCGATAGCTCCGGGCGGTCTCGTCATCTGGTCTTTGGGCTGCCGCTCGAGGCGACCCAGCGCCGAGCGGAGATCGTCGAGCATGGTCGCAAAGTCGCGGTTCAGTGCGGTACGTCGGCCGACTAGCACATAATCATGGTGCGGTCGCATGGATATGACGTCCAGCCGCTTCACCAGTTCGCGCAGCCTGCGCCGGATCCGGTTGCGCTCGGTGGCGGTGCCGTTTTTCTTGGTAACGGTGAAGCCGACCCGGACCGGGCCGGCATCGTCGCGCAGGCGGCCTTGCAGCACGAAGCCAGCGCTGTTGGCCCGCGCGCCATTGGCAACGGCGAGGAAGTCCGCCCGCTGCCTTAGCCGATCCATGATGAAATCCCCGGGAAGCCCGGCTCAGGCGCTCAGGCGCTTACGACCGCGCGCGCGGCGCGCGGCGAGAACTTTGCGGCCGCCGACCGTGGCAAGGCGGGCGCGGAAGCCGTGGCGGCGCTTGCGCACCAGTTTGCTGGGTTGATAAGTCCGCTTCACGGGTAGTTCTCCGCTGAC
>JBBQUA010000304.1:0-4843 GCA_038212905.1 Hyphomicrobiales bacterium | reverse complement strand
CTGGTGCGGTTCGTGTCCGACCGGCGCAAGATGGGCACGTTCGCGATCTCCCGGCCGGTCGCCGCCGCGGCGTGGATCGTGGCCGGGATCATCGTGATCCTGAACCTCAAGCTGCTGTTCGATACACTGGCCGGGTGAAGCCTAACCCGCCGCCACGCCACATCGCCGGCTTGACCGGGACGATCGAGTATTCCAGAGACAGCTGCGATCAAACGTGTGGCCGCGGCGTACTGACGCTCGCTATCGACCGTGGCCACAGCGCAAGGTGACGGCGGAGCGATGGCATGAGCGCGCTATTCGGTAAAGTTTGCCAGAACGGCTATGTCGTTCGTGACATTGAAAAGGCCATGAAGTTCTGGACCGAAGTGATGCGAGTCGGTCCGTTCTTCTACATCCCTGAAGTCAAGACCGACTGGTTTCGCTATCGCGGCGCCGATTCAGCCGTCGAGATGAGCATCGCGCTGGCCAATTCCGGCGACCTGCAGATCGAACTGATCCAGCAGCGCAACGACGCGCCGTCGATGTATCTCGATCACCTCAAGGCGCACGGCGATGGCATGCAGCACATGTCGTATTGGTCGAACGACTATCAGGCGCTGTACGACCGCGCCATCGCCGCGGGCTTCGTCGTCGGCCATGAGGGCCAGATCGGCGGCCCGCAGGGGCGGTTCGCCTATTTCGAAAGCGCGGGGCATGCCGGCACCGTGGTCGAGATCTCCGACATCAGCGGCGGCAAGGGCCGCTTCTTCGGCCATGTCCGCAAGGCCGCGGCGAGTTGGGACGGCAGCGACCCGGTGCGGGTGATCGAGAGTTAGCCAGGGCGACAGCTCGGCGGGCCGGCGCTTACGGTTTTGGAAAGCCGCGATCAAGGAAGATATTAGCGACCTTCGACTGCAGATCAGGCGCAGCAAATTCCGGGCGTCGCATGATCGCACCGATCAGCCGGGCCGGAAGACCCGAGTCCGCAGTAGCCGAGACCTCGAACCATGCTTGCAAGATGGCTCGATCGGCCGGCTGTTGACTGGCGATCTGTCGCAACTGCCAAAACGCCGACGCCCAGGCCGCGCCAACGCGATATCGGTCTTCTCCCAACGTCTTCGCATCGGCAAACCGAGTTTCGACAGACAGATCCAACTTGAACCCGGAACTTTTGTACGGCTCCGGCCTGCCGATATAACTGGAGACAAGGTAGTCGGCGAGGCCAGACTCGATTGCGGAGCACTGTGGTCCCACCTTGGCGAGATTGGTCTTCGAGTAAAGAACGTGATGCAGGTACTCGCGGTACATCATTTCGGGGTCGTTCGCCGTTGCCGGCGAAAGGAAAATCGTGTTGTCGGAATAGTAGCCGGAAGTACCGATCAAATCCTGCTTCACAACAACGTTGATCTGTTGATTACCTGGCGAATACCCCAGCTGGATCAAATACTGCTGAAACGGAGGAAATGCGCGCTCAAGCCGGGTCTGCGTTTCGCTTGGTACGCTCGCGCCGGGAGCGAAGCCGAGCTTTTCCTTTATCGTCGAGACTTCGCTGGAAAGCGTCTGAACTCGTTGCGCGGTCTGTTGCTGCTGCTGGGTCAACGCCGTGACGGTCTTTGCAAGCTTGTCGGCATCCGCCGTCGCTTGCGATACGGATGACTTTAGCCTCAACTCCGCATCTTCGATCATCTTGGTAAAGTCGGAATACTTGCTTATCCCTATGACGGTGAAGAAGGCCAAAATCAGTGCTAGCGGCGCAGCGATGGCGGCCGCGAACAACTTTGCCCACGACATCAATCGATCCGCTATCAAGCTCGCGGTTTCAAGTTCGACGGCTTTTTGATCTTTGAACTTCTTCGCAACAATCTCCTCCAGTTGTGCGGCAGTGTCCTTTTCCTCGTGAGGCGGTGAGCTCCGCCTGCGGATGGCGGTAACGATATCGTGGTACTGCGATATGCTGAGAATTTGCCGCGCTTCCGACACGCCTTGTGCCTCGGTGGAGGCCCGGGCGGCGATCAGTTCGTGAATCACCTCGTCGACCGAGCTCGCCGCCCGGGTTTGTTCATCGGTGTATCTTTGCAAATCCGCCAGGCTGATTTGCGCTGAATAGTCGATCAAGGAAGACTTCAGGCGTAAGTAAACGGCACGTAGTCGGGCAACTTGGTCGTCCGACAGTGAAAAGTGTTTTGGCGTGTGCAGTGCCTGTTCCAGGATCACCGCGGCCTGCACAGGCTCAAAGGCTTCCTCGTTCGACATGGCTTACTCGATCCAATTGCAGCTTCAAAATCTTGGCAAAAATTATTTGCTAAATTCATTGAGCGCCGACAGAGGCTCACCAACGAGCACAAGGCTACATTGAAATAGCGGCGTTTGGCCATCGCACAATTCGCTGCTTCGCAGCAATCGCGCCATTTCGGGATGCGGAGCGGTTTGGGCAACGGCCGGCGCTCATCCTTCGGGATGCCGCGCGAAGATGCGGGCATCCTCCAGCGACGAGCGCATTCGCTCCCTTCGGATGAGGTTTCCGAATTAATCCTGCGGCTCTGACAACACCTCGCCTGACGCGTCGATGCGCAGCCAGCCGGAGGGGGCGAGGCGTTGCTGCGGCAGGAAGCGGCCCTTGTAGTCCATCTTCTTGGAGCCTTCGATCCAGTAGCCGAGATAGACGTAAGGCAGCCCCTGCCGGCGGGCGCGGGCGATGTGGTCGAGAATCATGAAGGTGCCGAGCGAGCGGCTTTCCTCCGATGGTTCGAAGAACGAATACACCATTGACAGCCCGTCGCTGAGCACGTCGGTCAGCGCCACCGCCACCAGTTCCTGGCCGCGGCCGGTGATGCCGGTATCGATGCCGCGCTTGCGGTATTCGATGATGCGGGTTTCGACGTGGCTGTCCTCCACCATCATGGCGTAGTCGAGCACGGTCATGTCGGCCATGCCGCCATGGCGATGCCGCGCGTCGAGATAGGCGCGAAATACCGAATATTGCTCTGATGTCGGCACCGCGCTGCGCTGTTCGCCGGTGATGTCGGCGTTTCGGGCCGCGATCTTGCGGAAATTGCGCGACGGGCGGAACTCGTTGGCGATGACGCGGACCGAAACGCAGGCACGGCACTGGTCGCAGGCCGGGCGATAGGCGATCGACTGGCTGCGCCGGAAGCCACCATGGGTCAGCAGATCGTTGAGATCGCCCGCCTTGTCGCCGACCAGATGCGTGAACACCTTGCGTTCGTGCCGGCCCGGCAGATAGGGGCAGGGCGAGGGCGCGGTCAGGTAGAATTGCGGGGTGTCACGGGAGTGCTGGGTCACGTTGTGTCGTCAGGCCTCCGAAGCAGCAACTCACAGCATCGCGCCGCGGAGGCCGACGGTCAATCGGTTGTGGTCAAAATGTTCTCGCGGGCTGCGCGACCTCGGTCCGTACCGAGCTGTTGATCACCACGGTCCCCAGCACGATGTCGTGCAGCAGCCGCCTTCGGCCGTTGAACAGTCCGACCAGCAGGACCAGCGGGGTCAGGAACGAGATCGACACCCAGAACAGCACCGCATGCATGGCGCCGAGCACGAAGTAACCGGGCGCGCCGTACCAGGTGCGCAGTTCCAGGTCCATCACGCGCATGCCCAGCGTGGCCGAGCGCGGCCCGCCGATCGATGCGCCGTAATAGACCACCGCCCACACCACCGTGGCCGGCCAGGCCAGCCAGAACAGCATCCAGCCGAGCCCCAGGGTGATAACGCCGAACAGCCCGATGAACAGGTAACCAAGGATCACGGGAACCGTCAGCACCACGAGGTCGATCAGGAACGCGAACACCCGCCGCGTCAGCACGTCGCGAAACAATTCCGGCTGCTGCAGGGGATCGAAGGCATGCGGCTGCACCCCGCCGCCGCTGCGCCAGGCGCGGTCGCCATTGCCTGAATCGTTATAAGCCATGTCCGTCCTCCAGACCGTGTATTCCCGCGAGATCACATGGGAACCGGCGGCGTGCGCGCAAGAGCGGCGATCATTAACAGGCCGCAATAATCCGGCGATTCCGGGGCTGTGGACAAAGCCCATTAGCGTCATTGCGAGGAGCGAAGCGACGAAGCAATCCAGCTTTCTTGCTTGCAGCGCGATGGATTGCTTCGCTGCGCTCGCAATGACGTGGAGGGTGCGGAGCTTACCCATGCTGCTTCAGCTTCTCCGCCGCTTGCGGCGCGAAGTAGGTCAAGATGCCGTCGGCGCCGGCGCGCTTGAAGCCGAGCAGGCTCTCCATCATCGCCCGCTCGCCGTCGATCCAGCCGTTGTTGGCGGCGGCCGCGATCATCGCGTATTCACCGGACACCTGGTAGACGAAGGTTGGCATCGAAAACGTGTCCTTCACCCGCCGCACGATGTCGAGATAGGGCATCCCCGGCTTCACCATCACCATGTCGGCGCCTTCGGCGATGTCGAGTTCGACCTCGCGCAGCGCCTCGTCCGTATTGGCTGAGTCCATCTGGTAGGTGCGCTTGTCGCCGGTCAGCGTTTTCGCCGAGCCGACGGCGTCGCGGAACGGGCCGTAAAACGCGGAGGCATATTTCGCCGCATAGGCCATGATCTGCACGTCGAGGAAGCCGGCGTCATCCAGCCCCTGGCGGATCGCGCCGACACGGCCGTCCATCATGTCCGACGGTGCGATCACGTCGCACCCGGCCTCGGCCTGCACCAGCGCCTGCCTCACCAGGACATCGACGGTTTCGTCGTTGAGGATCGTGCCGTCGCGCATCAAGCCGTCATGGCCGTGGCTGGTGTAGGGATCGAGCGCGACGTCGCAGAGCACGCCGAGGCCGGGAAACTCCTTCTTGATGGCGCTTACCGACTGGCAGACCAGATTGCCGGCATTCAGCGCCT
>JBBQUA010000303.1:0-4859 GCA_038212905.1 Hyphomicrobiales bacterium | reverse complement strand
ATCTGCAGCGAACGCACCAGCTTGTCGCGGTCGAACGGCACCCGGCGGCCGTTGCGCTTGATCACGGTGAGTTCGCGCAGCTGCACCCGCTCAAAGGTGGTGAAACGGAAATTGCAGGCGACGCAGACCCTGCGCCGCCGGATCACCGCGGAATCCTCGGTCGGACGCGAATCCTTCACCTGCGTATCGAGACTGTTGCAGCTGGGACATCGCATCGGGTTGAGACCTTTACTGGTAGATCGGGAAGCGGTCGGTGAGCGCCTTGACCCGTTCCTTGATCGCGGCTTCCACCATCGGCGCCGAGCCAGCTTCCGACTGCGCGATGGCGTTGAGCACTTCCGAAATCATCATGCCGACCTGCTTGAATTCGGCCACGCCGAACCCGCGGGTGGTCGCCGCCGGCGTGCCGAGGCGAAGGCCCGAGGTGACGAACGGCTTTTCCGGATCGAACGGGATGCCGTTCTTGTTGCAGGTGATGGCGGCGCGAACCAGCGCCTTTTCCGAGACATTGCCCTTGAGGCCCTTCGGCCTGAGATCCACCAGCATCAGATGGTTGTCGGTACCCCCGGAGACGATATCGAACCCCTGGGCGCGCAGCGTCTCCGCCAGCGCCTTGGCGTTCTCGACCACGTTCTTGGCGTAAACTTTGAAATCCGGGCGCAGCGCTTCGGCGAACGCGACGGCCTTGGCCGCGATCACATGCATCAGCGGGCCGCCCTGCAGGCCCGGGAAGATCGCCGAGTTCAGCTTCTTGGCCAGCGCCTCGTCATTGCAAAGGATCAGGCCGCCGCGCGGGCCGCGCAGCGATTTATGCGTGGTGGTGGTGGTGACATGGGCGTGCGGCACCGGCGAGGCATGGACGCCGCCGGCGACGAGGCCGGCGAAATGCGCCATGTCGACCAGCAGATAGGCGCCGATACTGTCAGCTATCTCGCGAAAGCGCTTGAAGTCCCAGCTGCGCGAATATGCCGAGCCGCCGGCGATGATCAGTTTGGGCCGCACTTCCTCGGCCTGTTTTGCAACGGCATCCATGTCGATGATCTGGTCCTCGCGCCGCACCGTGTAGTGCGAGGCCTTGAACCATTTGCCGGACATGTTGACGGGCGAGCCATGGGTGAGATGGCCGCCGGCGGCGAGATCGAGCCCCATGAAGGTGTCGCCGGGCTGCAGCAGCGCCAGAAACACCGCCTGGTTCATCTGGCTACCGGAATTCGGCTGCACATTGGCAAAGCCGGCGCCGAACAGCTTCTTGGCGCGGTCGATCGCCAGCGTCTCGGCGACGTCGACCCATTCGCAGCCGCCATAATAACGCGCGCCCGGATAACCCTCGGCGTATTTGTTGGTCATCACCGAGCCCTGCGCTTCCAGCACCGCGCGGCTGACGATGTTTTCCGAGGCGATCAGCTCGACCTCATGGCGCTGGCGACCGAGTTCGCCCTTGATCGCGGCGGCGATCTCGGGATCGGCCTGCTCCAGAGTGGCGGTAAAGAACGAGTCGGGCGCGGAAGCGGTCTTGTTGGCGGCGCTGGCGCTGGTCGAGGACGGGCTCATCGGCGAAATATCTCCACCGCCGCAACCTGTTAGCTGAGGTGCGGCCGGTCACGTGTGGCGATCGAAAGCGGCGCTGGCGGGATACCATATCAGGCGGCGGCGGCCAAGCGCTTGCGGTAGATGGCTGATATTTATGCAAGATGTGGTGGGATGGGGGCTACCCCGGCTCGACCCGACGTTTGACCAGGGCTCCCCTGAAGGACCCAATCCGGGGGCTTTGGCGAAGTCACGCCTCACTATACCCCTCGCTTCAGACCTAATTATCGTACACTTTTATTGTTGATGGGTAACCTTTTATCGTGTACGAATAATACCCGTGAAAATTATTTGGGACCAGCCGAAACGCATCGCGAACATCGCCAAGCACGGCTTGGACTTCGCCGCATTAACTGAGGATTTCTTCGCTGATGCCCTCGTCATCTCGGCCAGGAGCGATCGTTACCTTGCAATCGGCAAGGACGTGAATGGTGTCATCTCCGTCGTGTTCGTAACACTCGGTCTTGAGGGGGTTTCGGTAATCTCGATGCGTCCCGCTTCGAGCAAAGAAAGAAGGCTCTGCAATGCCCAAAGCTAAAGCCAGCCGAATCAGGACCGGCTACACCAAAGCGGACATGGAAGCCGTTTCCGATAACCCGGAATGGACGAAGGAGGATCTCGCTCGGGCAAAGCCATTTAGCGAGATGTTTCCCGAGTTGCATGCCAGCATCAAGCGATCGCGTGGCCGTCCGAGGGTTGATAATCCGAAAGAGGCCGTCACCCTTCGCTTGCCACCGGACGTCATCGAAAAATTCAAGGCGGCCGCTGGCGACGAATGGCGCGCCAGGATGGCAAAAACACTGAAACAGGCGAAGGTTTAGGCTCGCGGCAGTGCGGCGTTCATGCCCCCTTTTACGTCGCAAACCGGTACGCCCCGCCCTTCTCGACCGAGCGCTGGAATGCCGGCCGCGCATGCATTCGCGTCAGCCACGCCGCGAGATTCGGATACGGCGCGAGCCTGTCGAATACCTTTGCCATTTCGCCGACAAAGCTCATCTGGATGTCGGCGCCGGTGAGCGAACTCCCGACAAAGAATTCCCTGCCCTTCAGCGCACCGTCGACATAGCCGAGATGGTTTTTCATTTCGCTGTCGATGCGCGGGTGCAGCGGTGCGCCGGCTTCCTTCAACCTGGATACATACAGGTTCAGCATCAGCGGCAGCATCGCCGAGCCTTCCGAGTAATGCAGCCACTCCATGTAGGCCTCGTGGTCGGCGCTGCCGGGCGCGGGCATCATCGCGGGCTTGCCGTTTCCTTGGCCGTAGGTGCGGATGAGATAATCGACGATCGCGCCTGACTCCGCGATGGTGATGCCGCCGTCGGTGATCACCGGCGACTTGCCGAGCGGATGCACCGCGGTCAATTCCGGCGGCGCCAGCCGCGTGGTGGCGTCGCGCTGATAGCGCTTGATCTCATGGGGCGTGCCGAGTTCTTCCAGCAGCCACAGAATCCGTTGCGAGCGCGAGTCGTTGAGGTGATGCAGGGTGAGCATGGGGGTTTCCTCGGCCTTCTTGTTTGAAGACCAAGGTGTATCAGAGCTGCTTGATAAAGGGCAGTCGCGCGCCGCATATAGCTGTCATCGCCCGCCAGGACGCCAACGGGTCCGCGGCACCACGGAGAAGAACATGCCCCTCATTGAAAATGCCACGCTCCGGAAATTGCGCACCGGCGGGCTCGCGCTCGGCTTCGGCGTGCACCATTTGCGCACCGCGGCGGCGGGCATGATCGCGGCCGCGACCGGGCACGACTGGCTGTTCATCGACATGGAGCACGGCGCGTTTTCGCAGGATGACGTAGCCCAAATCTGCATCGCCGCATTGCCGACCGGCATCACCCCTGTGGTCCGAATCTGCGCCGGCGCGCTCGATCAAGGCGCCCGCGCCCTCGACAACGGCGCCGCGGGAATCATCGTGCCGCATGTCGATACGCCCGATCAGGCCCGGCGCATCGCGAGCGCCTTTCGTTACCCGCCTTTGGGGACGCGGAGCTGGGGCGGACC
The DNA here is from genome assembly GCA_038212905.1 of Hyphomicrobiales bacterium. Lineage (GTDB taxonomy): Bacteria > Pseudomonadota > Alphaproteobacteria > Rhizobiales > Xanthobacteraceae > Bradyrhizobium. Next base: position 1,274 of record JBBQUA010000303.1, on the reverse strand, counting down.
ATCCGCGCTGTTCGGTTACAAGGCACCGGGAAATGCCGAGGCCCAGGCAGCGATCAACCTGGAAATCCTCGTGGTGGCGATGATCGAGAGCCCGGAAGGCGTCGCCAACGCCGAAGGGATTGCCGCGGTGGATGGAATTGACGGATTGCTGATCGGAACCTCCGACCTGACCGCGGAGATGGGCATTTCAGGTGAAATCCTCCACCCGCGCGTCGAGCACGCCTACTGCAGCGTCGGCGCGGCTTGCCGCAAGGCTGGAAAATTCCTCGGCATGGGCGGCGTCTACGAACTGGACGCCATGAAACACTACGCCGATCTCGGCGCACACTTCATCCTGACAGGCTCGGATCACGCTTACATTGTGGCCGACGCCAGTCGCCGTTCGGCTTTCTTCCGGAAGCTCGAAACCGATCGCAAGCCGTGACGCCCTGCGAACTCACAACCCCGTAAACCCCGCCTTCACCGGATCGCTGGAGCCGTCGAGTTCGCGCAAATACGTCAGCCCGCACACCGTCAGCCGGTGCGTATCCTTCTCACCGCCTTCCATCAGCGTGGTGAGATATTCCGTCACCTTGGCGCGTGCGTCGGCGCTGGCGGCGGCGGAGCGGTTCACCAGCAGATCGTAGGTCATCATGATGCGGTCGATGGCGGCTTCCATGCAATCCTCAGGGGTTGACGGTCAAACGCGTTCTCTGGCCTCGAATTTCGTGATCGCCTTGTTGGCGAGACGAATCCGGTTGAATTCGCCGCGCTGGAACATCGAAACGATGATCTCCAGCAGCCGGTCGTTGGTGGCGAGCGTGTCGGGGACGGCGCCGGAGCGGCGCAGATAGTTGGCGGCGATGGCGTAGGAATCGCCGACCACCTCGACATTCATCACCTGCAATCCGCGCTCGACCAACATGGCTTGTCCTCCGACACCAAGGATAAGCCTGCCGTGGAAAGAAAGTTCCATTTCGGGAAACCCGCGCCATCAGGCGCCAAAATCCCTGCAAAAACAAAACGCACCGGTCCGGAAATCCGGGCCGATGCGCTTGGGGAAGTCTCCGATCTAGTTGCCGCCGGTCTTTTGCGATGCCGGCTTGGCCTGATCTCGCAGTCGAATAAGTCTCAGAGCCGATACAGGATCTGGTCGGTCCAGAACCGCTCGAGCCGGTGCAGCGACTTGGTCAGGGTGGCGAATTCCTCGTTCGAGATGCCGCCGACCTGCTCCACCGTCTTGACGTGCTTCTGATAGAGCGCGTCGACGATCTTGCGGATTTCCTGGCCCTGCG
>JBBQUA010000302.1:0-4861 GCA_038212905.1 Hyphomicrobiales bacterium | reverse complement strand
GCTCGCCGGCCACGCCAGCGCGGTGGAAGTCGTGCTCAACGCCGACGGCTCGGTCACCGTGCGCGACGACGGCCGTGGCATTCCCGTCGACATCCACAAGGGCGAAGGCATTTCCGCCGCCGAGGTCATCATGACCCAGCTTCATGCCGGCGGAAAATTCGACCAGAATTCCTACAAGGTTTCCGGCGGCCTGCACGGCGTCGGCGTCTCCGTCGTCAATGCACTGTCGGAGAAGCTGAAGCTGCGGGTCTGGCGCGACGGCAAGGAGCACTTCGTCGAATTCGCCCATGGCGACGTGGTCGCGCCGCTCGTGACGATCGGCGATGCCAATGGCAAGCGCGGCACTGAGGTGACCTTCCTCGCCTCCAAGGAGACTTTCACCAACGTCGAATACGATTTTGCGACGCTGGAACATCGCCTGCGCGAGCTCGCCTTCCTGAACTCCGGCGTCAACATCCTGCTCTCCGACATGCGCCACGCGGTCGAGAAGCGCGAAGCGATGATGTACCAGGGCGGCGTCACCGAGTTCGTGAAATACCTCGACCGCAACAAGAAGCCGATGGTGCCTGCGCCGATCATGATCAATGCCGAGCTCAACGGCATCGGCGTCGAGGCGGCGCTGTGGTGGAACGACAGCTATCATGAGAACGTGCTGTGCTTTACGAACAACATTCCGCAGCGCGACGGCGGCACCCATCTGGCGGGTTTTCGCGGCGCGCTGACGCGCCAGGTCAACGGCTATGCCGACGCCATCGCCAAGCGTGAAAAGATCGCGCTGACCGGCGACGACTGCCGCGAGGGCCTCACCGCGGTGCTCTCGGTCAAGGTGCCCGATCCGAAATTCTCCTCGCAGACCAAGGACAAGCTGGTGTCCTCGGAAGTGCGGCCGGTGGTCGAAAACGTCCTCAACGAGGCCCTGGCGGCGTGGTTCGAGGAACATCCCTCCGAAGCCAAGGTGATCGTCGGCAAAGTGGTGGAAGCCGCCGCAGCCCGTGAAGCCGCGCGCAAAGCGCGCGAGCTGACGCGGCGCAAGGGTGCGCTCGATATCGCCTCACTGCCCGGCAAGCTTGCCGACTGCCAGGAGAAAGACCCGGCCAAATCAGAACTGTTCATCGTCGAGGGCGATTCCGCCGGCGGTTCTGCCAAGCAGGGCCGCAATCGCGAATTCCAGGCCGTGCTGCCGCTGCGCGGCAAGATTCTGAACGTCGAGCGCGCCCGCTTCGACAAGATGCTGGGTTCGGAACAGATCGGCACGTTGATCACGGCCCTGGGCACCGGCATCGGCCGCGACGACTTTGATCTGACAAAACTGCGCTATCACAAGATCATCCTGATGACCGACGCCGACGTCGACGGCGCGCATATCCGCACCTTGCTGCTGACCTTCTTCTTCCGCCAGATGCCGTCGCTGATCGAGGGCGGGTTCCTCTATATCGCGCAGCCGCCGCTCTACAAGGTGACGCGCGGCAAGTCCGAGCAGTACCTGAAGGACGAGCGCGCGCTGGAAGACTATCTGATCGCGACCGGCCTCGACGACTGCGTGTTCAAACTGGCGTCGGGCGAGAGCCGCGCCGGCCGCGACCTGCTGGCGCTGGTGGAGGATGCCCGCGCCATCCGCGGCACGCTGCACAATCTGCACAGCCGCTATAACCGCAAGGTGATCGAGCAGGCCGCCATCGCCGGCGTGATGAACCCGAAGATCACCGGCGATATCGCCACCGCCAACGCCGCTGCGGATTATATCGCGCGCCGGCTCGACGCGCTGGCCGACGAGGTCGAGCGCGGCTGGACCGGACGCTTCACCGAAGGCCAGGGTTTCCACTTCGAACGCACCGTGCGCGGCGTCAAGGATGTCGCCACCATCGACGACGCGCTGTTGGGCTCGGCCGACGCGCGCAAGCTCGACGATTATGCGGCCAGGCTGCAGGAAGCCTATCCGAAGCCGGGCCTGCTGCGCCGCAAGGACCAGGAGACCGCGATCCACGGGCCGGTCAGCCTGTTCGAGGCGGTGACCGACGCCGGCCGCAAGGGCGTAGCGCTGCAGCGTTACAAAGGCCTCGGCGAAATGAACCCGAGCCAGCTCTGGGAAACCACCCTCGATACCAACGAGCGCTCGCTGCTGCAGGTCAAGATCAAGGAAGTCGACGAGGCCGACGACATCTTCACCAAGCTGATGGGCGACGTGGTCGAGCCGCGCCGCGAATTCATCCAGGATAATTCCCTCAGCGCCAACGTCGACGTGTGAGCAGCAACCTCATGCCGCCCCTTCAATACATCGTTGAGGGCGGCCACCTTCTGTCCGGCACCATCGAGCCCTCAGGCAACAAGAACGCCGCTTTGCCGATCATCGCGGCGGCGTTGCTCACCGAGCATCCGGTTACCCTCGAAAACGTGCCGCGCATTCGCGACACCGAAACGCTGGTCGAACTGATCCGCTCGGTCGGCGCGTCGGCCGAATGGCAGGCGCGCAATACGCTGGCGATTCACGCCAAGAACATTCGCGCTGCCGATCTCGATCCGGTGCTGTGCGCGCGGATCCGCGCCTCGATCCTGCTGGCCGGACCGCTGCTGGCCCGCTGCGGCGAAGTGATGCTGCCGCCGCCCGGCGGCGACGTCATCGGCCGGCGCCGTCTCGACACGCACTTTCTGGCCTTCGAACAGCTCGGCGCCACCGTCACCGCCACCGACCGGCTGGAATTCCGCGCCTGCAAGCTCCGGGGCGCCGATGTCTTCCTCGACGAACCCAGCGTGACCGCCACGGAAAACGCGCTGACGGCCGCGGTGGCGGCGCATGGCACCACCTATTTGCGCAACGCCGCCTCCGAGCCGCATGTGCAGGACCTCGCGCATTTCCTGGTCGCGCTCGGCGCCCGCATCGAGGGCATCGGCACCAACACGATCATCGTGCACGGACCGGCGACGCTCGGCTCGGCCAGCTATACGATCCAGCCCGATCATATCGAAGTGGGCTCCCTGATCGGGCTTGCCGCGGTGACGCGTTCGCCGCTGCGCATCGCGCGGGCCGGCGTCGAACATCTGCGCTCGATCCGGATGGGTTTTGAGCGGCTGGGGATCGTCTGCGAGGTCGAAGGCGACGATCTGATCGTGCCATCGAACCAGACCCTCAAGATCCATGACGATTTCGGCGGCCATGTGCCGAAACTCGAGGATCAGCCGTGGCCGGCGTTCCCAGCGGACCTGATGTCGATCGCCATCGTCACCGCCACCCAGTGCGTCGGCGTGATCCTGATGTTCGAGAAGATGTTCGAGTCGCGGATGTTCTTCGTCGACAAGCTGATTGCGATGGGCGGGCGCATCGTGCTGTGCGATCCGCACCGCGCTATCGTGGCCGGGCCGAGCCGGCTGCGCGGCGCCGAGATGACATCTCCCGACATCCGCGCCGGCATGGCGATGCTGCTGGCCGCCGTCTGCGCCAAGGGCGTCAGCACGATCAACAACGCCGACCAGATCGAGCGCGGCTATGAGCGCATCGACGAACGCCTCAACGCGCTGGGCGCCAAGATCACGCGCGTGCCGGCGCGGTCGCGCGACGCGTAACCAAGCGACTGCGACCCTGTCGCCACCATTTCGTCCCGGCGGCCGTGCTAATCATTCCCCATGACATCCCTTGATAAAATCGAGCAGGCTCCGGCCGCGACCACGCGCGGCGACCGCCTCAGCCTCGAGCTGGCCGAGACGCTGAAGCTCGCGGTGCCGATCGCGCTGACGCAGCTCGGACAGATCGCGATGATGACGACCGATCTGGCGCTGGTCGGACGGCTCGGCGACGGGGCGGTGGCGGCCGCGGCGCTGGCGAGTTCGGTGTTCTTCATCACCTTCACTTTCGGCATGGGGCTGGTGTCCGCGGTGGCGCCGCTGGCGGCGCAGGCTTTCGGCGCGCGCAATCCGCGGATGGTGCGGCGTGCGCTGCGTGTCGGGCTGTGGGCCGCGCTGATGATTTCGCTGCCGATGATCCTGCCGCCGCTGTACGGGGAGCAGATCCTGCTGATGCTGGGCCAGGCGCCGGCCACCGCGCGGCTGGCGCAGGAATATCTGCTGGGCCTCGCCTGGGGCATTGCGCCGGCGCTGTGGTTTCTCGCCATTCGCGGCTTCATGGGCGCGGTGAACCGGCCGGAGCCGGGATTGTGGATCACGCTGGTGGCGATCCCGGCCAATGCCGTGCTGGTCTATCTGCTGATCCACGGCGAAGGGGGATTGCCGCGGCTGGAGCTGTTCGGCGCCGGGCTCGCCACCACCACGATCAATTTCGGCATGTTTCTGGCGGCGCTGTGGTTTGCGCACAGCCGCCGGCCGTTCCGGAAATATCACGTGCTGGGCCGGATCTGGCGCATCGACTGGACCCTGATGCGGCAGCTGGTCGTGATCGGCGCGCCGATCTCGATCTCGTTCCTGCTGGAATACGGGCTGTTTTCCGCGGCCGCCCTGCTGATGGGCCTGATCAGCACCACCGCGCTGGCGGCGCATCAGATCGCGCTGCAGGTGACCGCCATCCTGTTCATGGTGCCGTTCGGCATCGGCATCGCGGCCACCGTGCGGGTCGGACATGCCGTCGGCCGCAACGACGCGGCGGCCGTCAAGCGGGCGGGCTTCGTCGCCACGCTGCTCGGCATGGTGCTGGTATCCGCGCTGACGCTTGGCGTGATCCTCGCCCGGTTCGACATCGCGCGGTTCTTTTTCGGCGAAGCGGTCGAGAGCGGAGGGCGCGTCATCGAACTCACCGCTACGCTGCTGATGGTCGGCGCCACCTTCTTCGTCGCCGACGGCATCCAGACCGTCGCCGCCGGCGCGTTGCGCGGCATGAACGACACGCGGATACCGCTGTTGTTCGCCGCGATCAGCT
>JBBQUA010000301.1:0-4925 GCA_038212905.1 Hyphomicrobiales bacterium | reverse complement strand
GTTTGCGCGGTCTCCAGGATATTGGGGACATTGTCGATCACCATGGCGCCCGGCAGGTTGCGCGAGGCGGCGCTTGCGGTCAGGAGGCGGCGAAAGGTTCCGCGATCCTGGTCGAACAGCGGCCGCGCGTTGGCGATATCGTTGGCCATGCCCAGAATGTCGCCGCGAATGGCCTGTGCATGCTCGTGCAGATAGGCATTGGCCACGATCAGCGAATTCTGGATCACTTCGCGCGTCGGTCCCGAAAACAGCCGGTCGAGGCCGCGATCGATGGTGATATTGGCAACGATCGCCACCAGCACGGCCGGCAACACCGCAATGACGGAGAACAGGCTGACGATCTGGACGTGCAGTCTCGCGGCTGCCCGGCCGCGGCGCCGGGCCTGAACCACCTGCCAGACCTCGCGGACGATGATCCCGACCAGGAGCAGGATGGTCGCCGCATTGATCAGCAGGAACGAATAGACCACCTCACGCGTCGGCTCGATCGGCGTCAGGCCGGTCAGGACGACGAAAGTGAGGAAGGCCGACAACAGCGCAATGGCGACGGCGAACGTCGCCAACCACCTCCGCAGGGACGATCCCTTGGATTCAGCCAACGTCGGATCGAACGAGGAGATCGAGGTGTCTGCGCTGGTCATTCCGGCAAGGTGTGAGCTGAAGGCTATGTCCGCCGGCAGCGGACTGATGCATTCATATCACATTGTTGCCGAATTGCGACAATTCCGCGGCGTGCCTTGCGCGGAGCTGCCCAAGCCCGATTTATGAACGTATTCCAGATCGCCCGGCCGCTAACTGCCACTCCGATAGACCTGAATGTCGAGATCCCTGATCTTCTTGCGCAGCGTATTGCGGTTGAGGCCCAGCAGATCGGCGGCGCGAATCTGATTGCCGCGCGTGGCCGCCAGCGCTGCCGTGAGCAGCGGAATCTCGATTTCCTTGAGGATCCGGTGATAGAGCCCCGGCGGCGGCACACCGTTGGGGAAGCCCGAAAAATGCGACGACAGATAGGCCTCGACCGCGCCGCCGAGATTGTCGACGCCATGCTGGACGCTGCCGCCGGAAGTCACCGCCGGAGGCGCCAGTTCGCCGTCGATCACGGATCCTGTGATCACGTCCTGCGGATACAATGCCGCCAATCGGCGCGCGAGGTTTTCAAGTTCGCGTACGTTGCCGGGCCAGCGATGCTGCTTCAGGCGTTCCAGCGCCAGGGTATCGAGCTTCTTCGGCGGCAATCCGTCCTTCTCGGCCAGGGTGAAGAAGTGCCGGATCAAATCGGGCAAATCCTCGATTCGCTCGCGCAGCGGCGGCAGACGCAGCGGCACGACGTTGAGGCGGAAGAACAGGTCTTCGCGGAACAGGCCCTGCTGAATCAGGATGCGCAGGTCCTTGTTGCTCGCCGCGACGATGCGCACGTCGGTCTTGATCGGCGTACGGCCGCCGACCGTGGTGTACTCGCCCTGCTGAAGCACGCGCAGCAGACGGGTCTGCGCCTCCATCGGCATGTCGCCGATTTCATCGAGAAACAGGGTGCCGCCTTCGGCCTGTTCGAACCGGCCCGAGGCGCGGGTGTTGGCGCCGGTGAAGGCGCCGCGTTCATGGCCGAACAGTTCCGATTCGATCAGGTCGCGCGGGATCGCCGCCATATTGACGGCGACGAACGGGCCGTTGCGCCGCTTGCCGTAATCGTGCAGCGCGCGGGCGACCAGCTCCTTGCCGGTGCCGGACTCGCCGGAAATCATCACGGTGAGGTCGGTCTGCATCAACCGCGCCAGCACCCGGTAGATTTCCTGCATCGCAGGTGAGCGGCCGATCAGCGGAATCGAATCGAACTCGTTTTCGTCGGGACGGCTGGCCGCCCGCTCCTTGGGCTCCGCCAGCGCGCGGCCGACGATGGTGATCAGCTCCTTGAGGTCGAACGGCTTTGGCAGATATTCATAGGCGCCGCGCTCCGAAGCGCGGATCGCCGTCATGAAGGTGTTTTGGGCGCTCATCACGATGACAGGCAGATTGGGCCGCATCTTCTTGATCCGCGGCAGCAGATCGAAGGCGTTCTCGTCCGGCATCACCACGTCGGTGATGACCAGATCCCCCTCGCCCTGGCTGATCCAGCGCCACAACGTCGCCGCGTTCCCGGTCAGCCGCACCTCATAGCCGGCGCGCGAGAGAGCCTGGTTCAGAACCGTGCGGATGGCGGTGTCATCGTCGGCTACAAGTATGCTACCTGCGGGCATTGTTATTCCTCATCTGGAGTCCTGTGAGGCATGCGGCGGCGTCCCCGGAACGCCATCGCGGTTGCTTTGGTCGAATTGTTTGGTCGGATTGAACATCGGCAGCAGCACGCGGAAGGTGGTTTTCCGCGGCTGGGATTCGCATTCGATGATGCCGCCATGATCGCCGACGATCTTGGCCACCAGCGCCAGGCCAAGGCCGCTACCGGTCGGCTTGGTGGTGACGAACGGATCGAACAGGTTCGGCAACAGGTCGTCCGGCACGCCGCCGCCATTGTCCTTGACGCAGAATTCGAGCGGCAGCGACACCCGCGATTTCTTGCCGGGCACCGAGAGGCGCACGCCCGGACGGAACGCGGTGGTGAGCTGGATCTCGGCATCGCTGCCGAGATCGACCACGGCCTCGGCGGCGTTTTTCACCAGATTGAGAAACACCTGGATCAGCTGGTCCTGGTTGGCCAGCACCGGCGGCAACGATGGATCGTACTCTTCGACGAAGCGGATATTGCGGGCGAAACCGGACTGCGCGAGCCGTTTGACGTGATCGAGCACGCTGTGGATGTTGACCGGACCGCGCGCCACCGGGCGGTCGTCGCCGAACACCTCCATGCGATCGACCAGCGTGACGATGCGGTCCGCCTCGTCGCAGATCAGTCGCGTCAGCATGCGGTCTTCCGACGAGGCCGCCTGCTCGAGCAGTTGCGCCGCGCCGCGAATGCCGGACAACGGGTTCTTGATTTCATGCGCCAGCATCGCGGCCAGCGCGATCACCGAGCGCGCCGCACTTCGATGCGTCAATTGCCGGTCCATCTTGTCGGCGATGGTGCGTTCCTGCAGCATCACCACGATGTGGCCGGGCCGCTCGGTGAGCGGCGCGACATGCAGGTCGACCTGGCGATCGCCGCCGATCCGCGGCGTGCCGAGATCGACCTTGTATTCATTGACCGGCGAACCGCTCGAGCGCACCTGGTCGATCAGCGCCAGCAGCGGACTGCCGAACGGCACCAGCTCCTTCAGCGACTGGCGCTGCAGAAACTGGGTCGAAATCTCGAAAAACGATTCCGCCGCCATGTTGGCGTCGATGATCTTGCCGTCGGGCGCGATCAGCAGCACCGGATTCGGCAAGGCGTTGAGGATGGCCTCGCTTTCCGATGACAAGGTTCGGCGATGGTCTGCGGCTAAACTCATGCAGCAGCACTCCATGCAAAGTCGTCGAATGCATCTTCAAGGGATTGGTGAACACGGTCCGGATCGTCAGACGTCAATATCTTCTGCCGCCAGGCCTTGAGCGTCGCGACCGGCGCGCAGCTGGTTTGCGATGCGACGTCCAGCGCCCAGCCGAGATGCTTGCGGGCGTGGCGAAGCCCGATCCGCAGGCCGTAGAGACTGCAGACTTCGTCATAGAGCGCGTGGATATAGCCGAGCTGCTGCGCCAGATCAGGCGCAGCCTCCGCGATATCAGATTCGAGCCGGCGTCCGATCTGGCCGGGCAGCCACGGCCGGCCCTGCGCACCGCGACCCATCATGATCGCGTCGGCGCCGGACATTTCAAGCGCCGTCACGGCCTTCTCGAACGAGGTGATATCGCCGTTCACCACCAGCGGAACGGCAATCGCGTCCCGGACGGCGCGCACCGCGCCCCAATCGGCTTCGCCCTTGTAGAACTGGCAACGGGTACGGCCATGTACCGAAATCATCTGCACGCCGGCGGCCTCGGCGCGGCGCGCCAGCTCCGGCGCATTGAGCGAGCGATCGTCCCAGCCGAGTCGCATTTTCAACGTGACCGGCACCTTCACCGCCGCGATCGTGGCCTCGATCAGCGTCAAGGCGTGATCGAGATCGCGCATCAGTGCGGAACCGGACTGGCCGCCGGTGACGTGACGCGCCGGGCAACCCATGTTGATATCGATGATGTCGGCGCCGGCGGCTTCGGCGATCCGGGCGCCCTCCGCCATCCAATGTGCCTGGCAGCCCGCAAGCTGAACGACGTGCGGACCGATCCCGGTTGCCTCGCAGCGCAGCAGCGACATCGGGCGGCCGTTGACCAGATCATCGCTGGCGGTCATCTCGGAGATGACGAGTCCCGCCCCAAGGCCCGCGGCCTGACGCCGAAACGGGGCATCGGTGATGCCGGACATCGGCGCCAGAAGGACTCGGTTGGCGACCTCGATATCGCCTATTTTCAATGGCTTACGCTGTGAGCATTCCGGGGCGGTCACGGACTTCTCGTTTTTCTGGCAGCCGCAGCATTGCGACCGCCGGGAGTCATTTTGCGCACAAATCTTGTGCAGTCAAGTTCCATGCCTACACTTTAGACAGTTCTGTGGATTGCGCAAGTGCACTGCAGCAAAATATGCTTTTCCCACAGCTATTGGGAAACGCTCTGTTTTTACGCCCTCGGCATGATAGGGAGTGCGGCAGCGGGACCGCCGTTTCCCTCCATCAACCCCGAATCGTCAGTAATTAATCCCAATGCCCGGACCTGATCGGACTGCAGCCATCCTCGTCGCAGCCGGGCGCGGGCTGCGCGCCGGCTCGGGCGGGCCGAAGCAGTATCGCTCGATCGGCGGCCAGACCGTGATCTTCCGCGCGATGGCGCCGTTCTGCCGCCATCCGCAGGTGTTTGCCGTGCAGCCGGTTTTGAATCCCGATGACACCGCGATGTTCAACGATGCCGTTCGCGAATTGAGTCAC
>JBBQUA010000300.1:0-4951 GCA_038212905.1 Hyphomicrobiales bacterium | reverse complement strand
GTATCCGTTGCTTGATCTCCCGAAGCGACGCAGCCCATAACGCAAGCGTCTCTTCAATCGACGCTGTCTGCGTCCACGATCTTCGAATCATGGTTGCCCATGGATTCAGAAAACCCCATAAATGGCAACTGTAATGCTAGCGCGGCTGATTTGACCTCCGCCCCTGTGCTGCTGCACATTATTCATACCATCGTCGGGACCAAACGCCGCGCTTTGGGTTTCATCGTGGCTTGTGGCCGGGCCATTTTTAGTTCTAACCTCCGGCAAATTTTCGGCACGACTCCATCCTGTCCGCGACAATCGGGGCGAAGCATCCGAACGCGGGCGGCTAACGAAGACGAAACACAAGGGGAGATCACATGAAACGCAGGACGCTTCTCGGCGGCACGATCGCCGTCGCGGTATTCGGGTTAACCTCGGCCGCATCAGCCCAGCAACCGATCAAGATCGGCATGAGCATGGCGCAAACTGGCGGCCTCGCCGGCGGCGGCAAGGCCTCGCTGCTTGGCATCGAGGTCTGGCGGGACGACGTCAATGCCAAGGGCGGCCTGCTCGGCCGCAAGGTCGAACTCGTCGTCTATGACGACAAATCGAGCGCTTCGGAGACGCCTGCGATTTATTCGAAGCTGCTGGACGTCGACAAGGTCGACATCCTGTTCGCACCCTACGCGACCGTACCGACGGCGCCGCTGATGCCGCTGGTCAAGCAGCGGGGCATGCTGCTGATGGGCAACTTCTCGTTCCAGGTCAACAGCAAGGTCGGCCACGACATGTGGTTCAACAACGCACCATGGGGACCGGCCGACAGCTGGGCGTCTTCCTTCCTCGATCTCGGCCAGAAGGCCGGCGGCAAGACCATTGCGCTGCTCGCGGCGGACCAGGAATTCGCCCAGAACCTGGCCAAGACCGCGCGGGAAGTCGCGACCAAGCTCGGCATGAATGTCGTGTTCGATCAGTCCTATCCGCCGAGCACCGTGGAATTCTCCGGCATCCTGCGCGCACTCAAGGCCGCCAAGCCCGACATCGTCTATGTCGCGTCCTACCCGCCGGATTCGGCCGGTATCCTGCGCGCCGTGAACGAGATCGGGATCGGCGACAGCGTCAAGCTGTTCGGCGGCGGCATGGTCGGCCTGCAATTCGGCGCGGTGATGGAAAATCTCGGTTCGCTGCTCAACGGCGTCGTCAACTACAATACATGGCTGCCGGAAGAGAAGATGTACAATGACGGCACCAAGGCGTTCTTCGAGACCTATACGAAGCGCGCCGTGGAAGCCAAGGTCGATCCGCTGGGCTACTATCTCGCGCCCTACGGCTACGCCAACGGTCAGATGATCGAGCAGGCCATCAAGGCCGTCGGGTCGCTCGACCAGAAGGCGCTGGCAAAATACCTGCGCGAGAACACCCACAAGACCATCGTCGGGCCGATCACGTTTTCAGCCGACGGCGAGTGGAAGGAAAGCGGGGTGGTGCAGGCCCAGTTCCGCGGCATCAAGGACAAGAACATCGAGCAGTTCCGCAGCCCGGGCAAACAGGTGATCCTGTTCCCGGCGAAACTGAAATCGGGCGATATCATCACTCCCTTCGAGGCCGCGCGGAAGTAGATCCGGCGGCAGGACCACGGGTGCGCTGATCGGGGGATCAGCGCACCCCTTGCCTTCGGCAACCGGGATGGGATGGACGGCGAGACCGGGAAACCGACGCCGAAGAGCGGGTCAAGGGGGACCTTTACGTGTTTTCATTTGAACTGCTGCGCGATGCGGTGGTGATCGGGGTGCTGCTCGGCTGCTTCTATGCGGCGGTCAGCCTTGGATTGTCGATCTCGTTCGGCCTGCTCGACGTTCCCCACGTCGCGCATCCGGCGTTCCTGGTGCTGGCGGCCTACGCCGTGCACTTCCTCAACGAGAATTACGCGGTCGATCCGCTGCTGGCTGGGCTGTTGATCACGCCGCTGTTCTTCCTGTTCGGCCTGGTCGCCTACCGCCTCTATTACGAGACCTTCGAAAAGCGCGGCAGCGACGCCGGCGTGCGGGGCATCGCGTTCTTCTTCGGTATCGCCTTCATCATCGAAGTCCTGATCATCCTGCAATTCGGCGTCGACCAGCGCTCGGTCACCGCCGACTATGTCGGCAAGGCCTGGCGGATCGGCGACATGCGGATTCCGTTCCGACTGATCGTCGCGTTCGCGGTCGCCGGTGCGCTGACGATCCTGCTGACGCTGTATCTGTCGCGAACCTTCATGGGACGCGCGATCCGCGCGGTGGCGCAGGACCAGGAGGCGCTGCGGCTGATGGGCGCCAATCCGATCCGGATCAAGCAATGGGCGTTCGGCATTGCGACCGCCGTGCTCGGCATCGCCGGCGCCCTGCTCATCATCGTGGCCCCGGTCGAGCCGACGCTCGACCGAGCCTATATCGGGCGGACCTTCTGCGTCGTCGTGATGGCCGGGCTCGGCAGCATGTCAGGCACGCTGGTCGCCGCCATCATCCTCGGCGTCGCCGAAACCGTCGTGCTCACCTTGTTCGGCGCCTCCTGGGCGCCGGCGATTTCCTTTGCGATGCTGCTCGGCATTCTCGCCGTCCGGCCGCAGGGCCTGTTCGGCAGGCGATCATGAAGCGCAACGACATCTATTTCTGGATCGGTGCGGCGCTGTTTCTTGCCGGCGCTCTGCTGATGACACAGCTGATCGGCAATCAATATCCGTTCTTTGCCGGCTACGTGATCCTGCAGTTCATCGTGCTTGCCGTGGCATGGAGCATCCTCGGCGGCTATGCCGGCTACGTGAATTTCGGCACCAGCGCGTTTTTCGGCGTTGGCGTCTACACGGCCGTGTTCCTGTTCAAGGTGACGGGCGCGCCGCTTGCCGTGCAGATCGCCGCCGCCGCGATCGTCGGCGCATTGCTCGGCTTCGCGGTGGGCCTGGTGACCTTGCGCATGCAGGGCATCTACTTCTCGATCGCGACCATAGCGATGACGATCATCATCGAGACGACGGTGACGAATTGGCGATACGTCGGCGGCGCGGCCGGCATCCAGCTGCAGCGGCCGCCGGTAATGCCGCTCTTCGACACATACGTGCAAATGCTGTTTTTCGTTCAGGCGCTCCTCGTGGTCATGGCGGTAACGATTGCCCGCTACATGCAGATTTCATGGATGGGCCGCGGCCTGCAGGCGCTCAAGGACGACGAACTCGCGGCGGAATGCACCGGCGTGCCGACCTTGCGGCTGAAGGTGATGGCTTGCGTCATCTCCGGCGCGCTGATGTGCGCAGCCGGTGCACCCGCCGCCATGTACCTCCAGTACGCGGACCCGTCGTCCGCTTTCAATCTCAATTACTCCGTTTCGGTGCTTGCGATGTCGCTGATCGGCGGCACCGCGCATTGGATAGGCCCGGTTCTCGGCGCGGTCTTGCTGGGCACGACGCAGCAACTGCTGACGGTGACCATCTCGTCGGAAGTGAATGTGCTTGTGCTCGGTGTCATGCTGGTGCTGTTCGTGGTGGCGGCGCCGGAGGGCCTGATCGGCCTGTTCCGCCGGCTTGTCCGCAATCGCACTGGGGGCGAAGCCTGATGTCCGCGCCCGGACCCGAGCTGCCCTTGCTGCGGATCGCCGCACTCACAAAACGCTTCGGCGGCTTCACCGCCCTCGACAATGTCAGCGTCGATATTCGGCCGGGAGAGCGCGTCGGCCTCATCGGGCCGAACGGCTCGGGCAAGACGACGCTGATCAACTGCATTTCCGGCGCGTTCCGTACCGAGGTCGGCACCGTGGTGTTCCGCGGCGAGGATGTCACGCGGTTGCCGCCTCATATGCGCACGCGCCGCGGCATTGCGCGCAGCTTCCAGATCCCGCGGCCGTTCAAAAGCATGACGGTCGCCGAAAACCTGATGGTGGCGATTGACTTCGCGACCGCCGTGGACGAGTTCGTCCCGGCCGCGCAACGGCGCGACGCCATGATGTCGATCCTGACGCAGACCGGCCTCGCATCCAAGGCGGACGTGTCGACCACCAGGCTCAGCCAGGTGGAGTTGCGCAAGATGGAGCTCGCCCGTGCGATGGCGACGCGCCCGAAACTGATGATTTCGGACGAGGCCATGGCCGGCCTTGCCGGCGCGGAAGTCGATGAGGTGCTTGATCTCCTCATGACCCTTGCAAGCCACGACATCACCGTCATCATGATCGAGCACATCATGCAGGCTGTGATGCGATTTTCGGACCGCGTGATGTGTCTCGACGCCGGGAGAATCATCGCAATCGGCGCGCCGGCCGAGGTTATGGCCAACCAGCGGGTGCAGGAGGCTTACCTTGGCACTTAGCCTCGCCATCCATGACCTCGACGCCGGTTATGGCGCGGTGAAGGCGCTGCGAGGGGTTACGCTCAATGTCGAGGCTGGCGAGACCGTCGCATTGCTAGGCACCAACGGCAACGGCAAGAGTACGCTGATGAAATGCATAGCGGGCCTGGTTCGCCCGCGGCGCGGCGGCATCTCGCTGACGATCGACGGGAAGGCGCACGATCTGGCCAGGCTGGCGCCCGAGGCCATCGTCGATCTCGGTGTGGCGCTGGTTCCCGAGGGACGACGATTGTTTCCCAAGCTGACCGTGTTGGAAAACCTGATGCTGGGCGCCTTCCGAAAAGCCGCCCGCCGCGACATCGATCGCAACCTTGCGCTCGCCTTCGAAACGTTTCCCACCCTCAAGGAGCGGCAGCACCAGTTCGCCGGCACCATGTCGGGCGGGCAACAGCAGATGCTCGCCATCGCGCGCGCGCTGATGTCCTCGCCTCGCCTGCTGTTGATCGATGAGCCTTCGGTGGGTCTGTCGCCGCTCCTGGTATCGCAGACCATCGCCAAGATCGGTGAACTCAATCGGCGTTTCGGCTTGACGGTGCTCATGGCGGAGCAAAACTTCAATCAGGCGATCCGCATCGCCGATCGCGGCTACATCATCGTCC
>JBBQUA010000299.1:0-4984 GCA_038212905.1 Hyphomicrobiales bacterium | reverse complement strand
TACCGGTGCGCAAGGCGGGCCTCTGGGAAATGAAGATGCTGCGGACCGGGGCGCCGACGCCCGAGATGACGATGCAGCACTGCACCGACGAAGCCACCGACAAGGCGATGAGCTCGTCTTTCTCGCCGGCATCGAAGGATATGTGTTCGAAGAACGACATCCAGAAGACCGCGACCGGCTATGTCAACGATTCCGTCTGCACCGTCGCGGGCGTGACCATGACCTCGCATTCCGCGATCGTTGGCGACTTCAATTCCGCCTACACCGTCAAGTCCACGTCGAACACCCACGGCGGCCCGGCCGGCATGCCACGCGACAGCATCACGACGATCGAAGCGAAGTGGCTGGGCGCCTGCAAGCCGGATCAGAGGCCCGGCGACATCATGATGCCCGGCGGCATGAAGATGAACATCAAGGACATGGAAAAGCTCAAGGGCCTGATGCCCAGGCCGGCGGCGAAGTAGCGCTTTTCTTACCTCTCCCGCTTGCGGGGGAGGTCGCGCGCGTAGCGCGCGGGTGGGGGCTCCATCGGCGAGTCCGAGTGTGAGAGGCCCCCACCATAGCCGATGCTTTGCATCGGCGTTCTTCTATTAAGAAACGGCGGCCGTCGGCCGCCTACGCCCTCCCCCGCAAGCGAGAGAGGGGCGCAGTAGCGCGAGTTGCCAGCTATCGTCCCTACACCGGTATCCGCACCGCGGCGCGCAACCCGCCCATCGGGCTGTCGCCGAGCGTGATGTCGCCGCCATGCGAACGGGCGATGTCGCGGGCGATCGCCAGTCCCAGCCCGGTGCCGCCCTCGTCCTGGTTGCGGGCGTCGTCGAGCCGCAGGAACGGCTTGAATACTTCCTCGCGCATGTCGAGGGGAATGCCCGGGCCGTCGTCGTCGATCGTCACGGTGAGATAGCGGTGGTCGCGGTGCCCGGTGATCGAGATTGCGTTGGCGTGGCGCGCGGCGTTGGAAACGAGGTTGCCGAGGCAGCGCTTGAACGATGCCGGCTTCACCGTGACCACAGGCAGACCGTGGAATATCACGGTCGCGACATGGCCGTTGCGCTCGGCGTCGCTGCGCAACTCCTCCAGCGCCTGCGTCATGTCGGTCGGCTGCGCATGCTCGCCGCCGTCGCCGCGCGCAAACGCCAGATAGGCCTCCAGCATGCCGGCCATCTCGTCGACGTCCCTGCGCATGCCGTCGACCTCGGGGCTGTCGCCGATCAGCGCCAGTTCCAGCTTGAAGCGGGTGAGAATGGTGCGCAGATCGTGGCTGACGCCGGCCAGCATCGCGGTGCGTTGTTCGATCGTGCGCTCGATACGGGCTTTCATCTCGAGGAAGGCGTGGGCGGCGCGGCGCACCTCGCGCGCGCCTCTGGGGCGGAAGTTCGGCGCCTCGCGGCCCTTGCCGAAACTTTCGGCGGCGTCGGCCAGCCGCAGGATCGGCTTGATCTGGTTGCGCAGGAACAGCACCATGACGATCAGCAGGATCGACGAGGTCCCCAGCATCCAGAAGATGAAGATCTCCGAATTCGATGCATAGGCGGCACTGCGCTGGGCGAACACCCGCATCACGGCGTCGTCGAGCTGGATGCGGATTTCCACCAGATTGGAGCGGCCGACGGTATCGATCCAGAACGGTCTCGCGATCTGGCGGCTGAGCTGCACCGACAGGGTCTGGTCGAGCAGCGAGAAGAACGGTTTCGGCCCCGGCGGCGGCATGTCGCCGACGGGCAGGAAATCGACCACCAGCCCGAGCCGTTGCTGGGCGATGCGGCGCAGCTGGGCGCGGTCCTTGTCCTGCGGATAGACCTTGTAGACGTCGATCAGGGTGGCGATATCGGCCACCACGGCGGCGGACAGCCGCCGCGTCACCGTGTTCCAGTGCCGCTCCATGAACACGAACGCGACCACCGACTGCAGCACCACCATCGGCACGATCATGATCAGCAACGCGCGGGCGTAGAGCCCGGTCGGCATCCAGCCCTTGAACGCGTTGCCCATCCAGCTATTGGCGGCGGAGAGGCGGCCGGCAGCGGTGCGGATCAGCGTGAGGCCGGTGTCGAGTGTACTCATGCTGATATGCTCTAGGGCGAAGCGACCAGGCGATAGCCGACGCCGCGCACCGCCTGCAGGAACAGTGGATTGGCCGGATCTTTCTCGATCTTGCGCCGCAGACGGTTGATCTGCACGTCGACCGCGCGCTCGTTGACGGAGCCGTCGCCGGTCAGCGCGCTGCGCGGCACGGTCTCGCCCGGCGCCACCGCGAGAATCCGCAGCATCTCGCGCTCGCGGTCGGTGAGGTGAATGGTTTCCTCGCCCTGGCGCAGTTCGCCGCGGTCGAGATGATAGACATAGGGTCCGAACGCGATCTGCTCCAGCGTCTCCACCGGCGGCGGCGCGGTGCGCTTGAGGATATTGCCGATCCGCAACACCAGCTCGCGTGGCTCGAACGGCTTTGCGACATAGTCGTCGGCGCCGATCTGCAGGCCCTCGATGCGGGCCTCGGCCTCATGGCGCGCGGTCAGCATGATGATCGGCACCGAGGACGAGATGCGGATGAAGCGGGCGAGATCGAACCCGGTCTCGCCCGGCATCATGACGTCGAGGATCAACAGATCGAAATGCAGCCCGAGCAGCTTGGCGCGGGCGTCGGAGGCGCTCGCCGCCGTGGTGACGCGGTAGCCTTCGCCGCACAGAAAGCGCGACAACAGATCGCGGATGCGGCGGTCGTCATCGACCAGCAGCAGATGCGGGGCGTCGTCGGCCGGTCGCGGCGGAGTTCGCGCGATTGTGGCAGTCTGGATCACGCTTTGTCCTTTGCGGTTGCTCCGCCGGAGCCGAGAATGGTCGCCAGCACCTTGTCGGGATCGTCGTGATCGATCATTGCGCGCAGGAACTGGCGGACGGTTTCCGCGCCATCGGGCGCGATACCCGACAGCGCGCGGTTGATCCGGTCGGTCTGCAGGCCCGCGAGCCTGCCGACCAGCGCCTCGCCCTTGGCGGTGGCGTAGAGCAGGCGTTGCCGCCGGTCGTTGTTGCCGGTGCGCTGCACGATATAGCCTTCGTCGAGCAGCTGTTTGAGCACCCGTCCCAGCGACTGCTTGGTGATGCGCAGCACGTCGAGCAGATCGGCGACCTTGAGGCCGGGATAGCGGTGGACGAAATGCAGCACCCGGTGATGCGCCCGCCCGAACCCGAAGGCCTCCAATTCGTGATCGGCGTCGCCGACGAAATCCCGGTAGGCGAAGAACAGCAGCTCGATGATATCCCAGCGCAAATCGGCAGCCCCCGGGACAGCGGAACGGGCTTCGCCCGCTCCCGAGTCGGAGGCGGCAGCCTGTTTGGAGAAATTTATGTCAGCCATATTGACGTATCTTCGGTTCAATGTTACAAAACTGTCAGCCGCGACGAAACATTAAGTCGTTTTGAACGCGGTACAGTTCCAAGGGGCCTTGAAAGGCCTGAAGTGGCGGCCGGGTGCGAACAAGGCTGCTGATTTGTTGACCGTACGATTGTCGAGCGGCATTTCGGCAAACATACTGGACTTCCGCATTCCACAAAAGCGTGTCCTAAGGATGTGCCGGCGTGGCAACCGGCCGCAAGGCCGGATGGGGAAGGCCAGACGTAACCAAACCGCGCCGCAGGCGCAGGCGCAAGAACAGGCGCAAGACCAGCGTCAATCCGGGAGAACGTCCATGGCAGTTTCGATCGAGCAAGCCCGCAGGCTGGCGCCGGAAATCGCGCCAACGGGAAGCAAGACCATGAGTTTGAAATTCGAGATCCAGCCTTCGGCGAATCCGGTGTCCGAAAAGGATCGCGCGGCAAAGCTGCTGGATCCCGGCTTTGGCCGGGTTTTCACCGATCACATGGCGATCGTCCGCTACAATCAGGCGCAGGGCTGGCATGACGCGCGCGTCGAATCCCGCGCCAATTTCCCGCTCGATCCGGCGCTGGCCGTGCTGCACTACGCCCAGGAGATCTTTGAAGGCCTCAAGGCCTACAAGCGCGACGACGGCGGCGTGAACCTGTTCCGCCCCGACGCCAATGCCAAACGCTTCCAGAACTCGGCCGACCGCATGGCGATGGCGCCGCTGCCCGAATCCGTGTTCATCGAAGCGGTCGAGCAGCTCGTGCGCATTGATCGCGCCTGGGTCCCGGGCGGCGAGGGCAGTCTCTATTTGCGGCCCTTCATGATCGCGAGCGAGGTGTTCCTCGGCGTCAAGCCGTCGGCGGAATACATCTTCGCCGTCATCGCCTCGCCGGTCGGCTCCTATTTCAAGGGCGGACCCGCGCCGGTGTCGATCTGGGTGTCGGAGAATTACACGCGCGCTGCGGTCGGTGGCACCGGCGCCGTCAAATGCGGCGGCAATTACGCCGCGTCCTTGCGCGCGCAGGCCGAGGCCATCGATCACGGCTGCGATCAGGTGGTGTTCCTCGATGCGATCGAGCGCCGCTACGTCGAGGAACTCGGCGGCATGAACGTCTTCTTCGTGTTCGACGACGGTTCGCTCTCGACGCCGCCGCTCGGCACCATCCTGCCGGGCATCACCCGCGATTCGATCATCGCGCTGGCGAAAGATTCCGGCATGCCCGTGCGCGAGGAGGCCTACACGATCGAGCAGTGGCGCACGGATGCCGCCAGCGGCAGGCTGAAAGAGGCGTTCGCCTGCGGCACCGCGGCCGTCATTTCGCCGATCGGCAAGGTCCGTTCGGCGAGCGGCGATTTTCTGATCAGCGGCGGCGCCGCCGGCCCGGTCGCCATGGGCATGCGCAACAAGCTGGTCGACATCCAGTACGGCCGCGCCGCTGATCCGCACAACTGGATCAAGAAGGTGCTGTGACGGGGCGGCTTTCTTCCCCCTCTCCCGGGTGCGGGGGGGGGGCGGCGGGGGGGGGCCGCCCCGCCGCGAACCGACCGGGGGCGGAACCGGGGGTGGGTCGCTCCGAACCCCGCCCCACAAACCGCCCCCCGCCGCGCCCCCCCCCCCCCCCC
>JBBQUA010000298.1:0-5013 GCA_038212905.1 Hyphomicrobiales bacterium | reverse complement strand
GACGCCCCAGGCCGGGCTTTCCACTGGAATGCCGGCTGATATCGAGGCCTGGCGGGCCGGGTTCTGGCCCTGCGCCGCGGTCAGGATCTGACCCATGATCACCTCGGAGACACGGCCGGGCTCGATGCCGGCGCGCTCAAGAGCAGCCTTGATGGCGATGGCGCCGAGATCGTGCGCCGGCATGGTGGCGAAGGCGCCGTTGAAACTGCCGACCGGGGTGCGGGCGGCGCTGACGATGACGACATCGTCTGACATGGACATCTCCTGGGTTGAGCTTCTGGAGCTTGAGGGCTGGGATAAAGGCGGCCGGGTGGCGGGCCTGTCTCTCCCGGCTATCCTGTTAACCTAGGCATCAAGTGTCAATTGGCCAGAGGGGAAAATCACGCCGCGCCGCACTCAAAATGACGGCCTTGGCGGTTTTCGGAGCAGTCTCCATGCCTTGCGATTAACCGTGCCGCACAAAACGGTAGCCGAAGTCAGTTGAAAATGCTTACTTTGTTGCGATGCGTTGCTCGTCTACCCCTCGGCGATGCCGTCGGGTTCCCTTGTCCTCGGTGTGCATTGTGTGAGCCATGGCGAAAACAGACCAACCCACCACCATCAAGAAATACGCCAACCGGCGGCTCTATAATACCGGCACCAGCACCTATGTGACGCTCGAGGATCTGGCGTCGATGGTAAAGGATGGCGAGGATTTCCTCGTCTACGACGCCAAGACCGGCGACGACATCACCCGCTCGGTGCTGGCACAGATCATTTTCGAACAGGAAAACAAGGCCGGCCAGAATTTGCTGCCGACCACCTTCCTGCGCCAGCTGATCCGGTTCTACGGCGACAGCATGCAGATGGTGGTGCCGAAATATCTCGAACAGTCGATCGATACGCTGACCCGTGAGCAGGAAAAATTCCGCAAGCAGCTGACCAACACATTCTCGGGAACGCCGTTCGCGCCGCTGGAAGAGCACGTCCGCCGCAACATGGAAATGTTTCAGCAGACCTTCTCGATGTTCAAGCCGTTCGTGCCGCCGCGCCCGGGCGCGGCCGCCGGCGCCGAACTGGAGAAGGCGGCGGAGCCGGTCGCCGATGAGGCCAATATCGACGACCTGCGCCGCCAGATGAAGGTCATGCAGGACCGCCTCGAGAGCATGTCGAAAGAGCCGAAGAAGGACGAATAACGAAGCGCAACTTCGTCATTCCGGGATGGTCCGAAGGACCAGACCCGGAATCTCAAGATTCCCCGATGTGCAATTGCACATCTGAGGTTCGCTCGTTTCACTCGCGCCCCGGAATGACGTGAAAGTCAGCTCGCCGCCGGCAGCACCGTCTCCGCCGCCGCGCTCCACGGCCGCTGCGACGAGGCCAGCCCGATCAGCCGGCCCTGAATGTAGTCGCAGCCCCATTCGCGCAGCATCACGGCAGATTCCTCGTCCTGCACCCACTCCGCGACGGTCTTGATGCCGAGCCGGCGCGCCAGGTCGATCAGGGTCTGCACGAAGGCGCGATCGTCGGCCGAGCGGGCGATGTTCTGCACGAAGGCGCCGTCGATTTTCACGATATCGACGCCGAGCTTGCGCAGATTGCGGAACGAGGTGTAGCCGGCGCCGAAATCGTCGATCGCGATCTGGCTGCCGTAGTTCTTCAGCCGGGTGACGAAGCCGCGGACGTCGTCGATATCCTGGATCGCGACGGTTTCGGTGATCTCCACGATCAGCCGCTCGGCGACGCCGGGATGGGCGCGCATCAGCGACTCGATCGAGGCCCACCAGTCCGGGTCCATCGTGGTGTCGGGCGAGATGTTGAGGCTGAGCCGGACGTTCGGCGATTCCGCCAGTTCGGCCACCACCAGTTCCAGCACGCGGTGATCGACCAGCCGGATCAGCCCGAGCTTTTCCGCGACCGGGACGATGTCGGGCGCCAGCAGCATCTGGCCGTCATCCTGCTCCATGCGGACCAGGCACTCGTAGAACGCGGCATCGCGCGAGCGCGCCTCGACCACCGGCTCGAACGCCATCACGAT
This sequence comes from Hyphomicrobiales bacterium, assembly GCA_038212905.1. Lineage (GTDB taxonomy): Bacteria > Pseudomonadota > Alphaproteobacteria > Rhizobiales > Xanthobacteraceae > Bradyrhizobium. The sequence continues at coordinate 2,996 of JBBQUA010000298.1, read as the reverse complement.
GCGGCGCTCGTTGAGCGCGGTGACGATCTCGTCGGTGACACGGATATTGACGCGGCGCTGGGCGTCGCGCTCGACATTCGGCCGCCATAGCGAAAACGAGCCGGCGCGGCGGCGCTTGGCGCTATCGAGCGTTTCATGGGCGCGGTTGATCGCCTCATCGGCGCTGCGCGCGTAGCGCGGCACGCTGACCGCGCCGATCGACGCGGTGACCGATACGGGGCCTGATTTGGTCGGCACCACCTCGTCGCGAACGCCCGCCAGAAAGCGCTCGGCGGCGACATTCATGTCATCGACGGTGCAGTTCTTCAGGATCAGTCCGAATTTGTTGCCGGAGAACCGGCCGAGCACGTCGCCGCCGCGCAGCCGCGCCCTGATACGTTTGGCCACTTCCGAAATCACCGCGTCGGCGACATCGAAGCCGAAGGCATCGTTGATGCGCGCCAGATGATCGATGCCGATCAGCATGAAGGCGCAGGAGGTGCGGAAGCGCGAGGCTTCCTCGATCGCCTCGGCCAGCGATCCGACCAGATGGGTGCGGTTGAGCTCGCCGGTCAGCGGATCGTTGCGCGACAGTTTCAGCAGCTGCTCGTCGCGGGCGTGGCGCTCGTTGTTGATTCGAACGATGCCCTGGGCGCGCGCCGGCCTGCCGTCGGCGCCGGCGAACCAGCAGCCGGTCTCCTCGATCCAGAGCACCGGCGCAGAAGTGGCGGTCCGCACCCCGTATTCGATCCGGTAGGGCACGCCGTCGCCGCCGCGCGCCGGCGAGGAATGGCCGAGCGCGTCGGAGCGGACGCCGCGCGCCGGCTCGATCAGTTTGGAGAATTCAGCGCCGCTGGCCAGCGACTCCGCTGGGATATCCGGAAAAACCTGACTGAGATGATCGCTCCAGACCATCGCGTCGGTGGCGATGTCCCAGACGAAGCCGGCCTGGCCGAGCGAAGCCAGGATGGTCGAAGCTTTCGGAAGATCTGACGTCACAATCGCCTCGTTTCGGGACACGGCAGGGTGATTCTCTGGCTCTAGGATAGTGCCTGTTTTGCTCCCGACCAGCGCGTATTCCGCAAAAGTGAGGAGCGGTCAGAATACGCAGGAATCATTAACGGAGAAAAAGGAGGGCATTTTCCAGCGGCGAACCACATCCGCTTCGGCGAAACATCGCATTGCGCAGAATCCGTCAATCGGCTCGAAACCACCTTGCGCTGTCGCCGGGAACAAAGCCGCGAGAACCGGCATGAGGCTTGCGAAGTGGAAGTCTGAGAGGGCGTCACGTCCCAAAATGTGACAGTTCAGCCGGATTTCGATTTGCCATGTCAGACAGCGGTCGACCAGAGCAGACAGTAGATGACCGCGCCGCCGACGCCCGGCCCGCTTGCGTGGCGCTGGTGCCGGTCGCGCAGCGGACGGAATGGACGGGGAGGACCTACCAGCTGTCCTCGCGGCCCGCCTCGACCTTTATCGCCCAATTGCTCGCAACCGCCGAGCAGGCTCCGCAAACCCGCGGCCTGCGCCGGGCCACGGTTGCCGACGCGCAGACCGCTTACGGCGCCAGCCGGAATCATGCCCGCGTCGCCGGCATCCGAACCCGAAAAGTCGCCTGAATGAGAGTTAGCGCGGCCTGTCCGGCGACGGGGGCGAACCATCGCCCGGCTGCAGTCCCGGAGATGGCACCTCCGGCGAGGGCGCCGTCGGCGTGACCTCTGGATGCACAATGGTGGGCTCGGCGCGATCCAACGGGATGGGTTCGGCCGCTGGCGGCGCTGACGGCACCGCGACAGGCGCAGGTTCGAACTCAGGCTCAGGCTGAGCCGCGGCTTTTCGCGCATCCCGTCGCGAGACCGCAGGCGCCGCCACCTGCGCGCCGCGCCGCCGGCGCAGCGCAATGCCGGACAGGAAGTCTACCAGTGCGAGCAGCGTCAGCAGGAAAAAGGTGGAGGTGCCGAATTGCGGCAGCAACACGAATTCCGCCGCCGCGCCACCAAACACCAGCAGCGAAAGCAGATGGTCCGTGAGAAATTTCGCGCCGGGGCGCGCGCCCTTGATGACCTCGCTCAGCAACAGCACGATGCCGAGCGTCAGCAGGACATCGGTCAGCGTCACCGGCCAACCGGTGCCGGACGGCAACGGCAACGCAAAGAGCGGCGCGGCGAACGACACGTCGCGCATCAGGAAGGCGATGATGTTGTAGATTGCCAGCGGAATCAGAAGAAGCGGAAAACCGATCATCGACGGCGAGGCCTTCTTTTCAGGCAGGAGAGTCGGGGTTCTTGAGGGCGGACCGCCCGGTCCGCCTGCCTAAAACCATCTAATCTCCCGCGTTGGCCAAATTCAGGCGCGCAGGGCCAACCGGCCCGCTGCCTCTCGCCGCGCTCAGGATTCCTTCTTGGCCTTCAGAACCTGACGGCCCTTGTACATGCCGGTCTTCAGATCGAGGTGGTGCGGGCGGCGCAATTCGCCGGAATCCTTGTCCTCGGCATAGGTCGGCTTCTTGAGCGCGTCCGCCGAGCGGCGCATGCCACGCCGCGACGGCGATGTTTTTCTTCGGGGAACGGCCATGTCGGTGTCCTCTAGGGATGTTGTCGGAGGCATCGTCCGTAGCGGACGCCCGGCGCAACGAAGCGCGAGCTGAAATGCCGATAAGGCCGCGCTTATAGAGGATGGAGTGCCCCAAGGCTAGGTTCAAAATACGGCCAAACGGCTCAGGAAGCGCGATTTTCCTGCCAGCACCGCTGCAACCCCTGGGCCTGGGCCCGCGCCGTATAGGTCCCGGCCAGGCGGCGCACCCCGGGGCCGGGATTGCGGGCGCTGCGCTTGACGGGATTGGGAAGAATCGCCGCCAAAAGGGCGGCTTCCCGTGGTGACAAGGTGGAGGCGGAGCGGCCAAATGCGTGGATTGCCCCCGCTTCGGCGCCGAATTGGCCGGAGGGGCCCAATTCGGCGATATTGAGATAGATTTCCAGGATCCGCTGCTTCGGCAGCACCAGGTCGATCCAGATCGC
>JBBQUA010000297.1:0-5017 GCA_038212905.1 Hyphomicrobiales bacterium | reverse complement strand
CTGGCGCCCAGGAGGCGCCGAACAGGGTGAGGACGATCGTTTCGGCGACGCCGAGGATGATGGCGGCGACAAGCGTGCCGCTCATGCTGCCGAGCCCGGCCATGACCACGACGCAGAATGTCCGCCCGATATAGGAGCGGTCGAGTGTCGGCTCGACGGGAGCGACGATGATCAGCAAGGCGCCGGCGATTTCGTTTGCGATGCTGCTCGGTGTGCTCGCGGTCCGGCCCCAAGGCCTGTTCGGCAGTCGATCATGACTAGCAGCAACATCCGATTTTGGATCGGGGCGACCCTGTTTCTCGCCGCAGCCCTGCTGATGACACAGCTGATAGGCAATCAATATCCGTTCTTTGCCGGCTACGTGATCCTGCAGTTCATCGTGCTCGCCGTCGCCTGGAGCATCCTCGGCGGCTATGCCGGCTACGTCAATTTCGGCACCGCCGCGTTTTTCGGCATGGGGGTCTACACCGCCGTATTCCTGTTCAAGGCGTTCGGCGCGCCGCTGCTGGTTCAGATCGCGGCCGCCGCCGGCGTCGGCGCCCTGATGGGTTTCGCGCTGGGTCTGCTGACCCTGCGAATGCAGGGCATCTTCTTCTCGATCGCGACCATCGCGGCGACCATCATCATCGAGACTGCGATCACCAACTGGCGGTTTGTCGGCGGCGCGGCCGGGATTCAGCTGCAGCGGCCGGAAGTGATGGCGCCGTTCGAAAATTATGTCGAGATGCTGTTCTTCGTCCAGGCGCTGCTGGTGGTGCTGGCGGTAGCGGTCTCGCGCTACATTCAGCAATCATGGATGGGACGCGGCCTGCAGGCGCTGAAGGACGACGAACTCGCCGCGGAATGTACCGGGGTGCCGACGCTGCGGCTGAAGCTGATGGCCTGCGTCATTTCAGGGGCGCTGATGTGCGCGGCCGGGGCCCCCGCCGCGATGTACCTGCAATACGCCGACCCGGCGTCCGCGTTCAACCTCAACTACTCGGTCTCGACGCTGGCGATGTCGCTGATCGGCGGCACCGCGCATTGGGCGGGCCCGGTGATCGGCGCGATCGTGCTGGCGACGACGCAGCAATTGCTCACCGTCACCATCTCGTCGGAAGTCAACGTGCTGGTACTCGGCGTGATGCTGGTGCTGTTCGTGGTGGCCGCGCCCGAGGGCATCATCGGCCTGATCCGCAAGGTTCGCCGCAAACGCAACGAGGACGAAGGATAATGGCCGCCGAAACGCAAGCCCCGCTGCTGCGGATATCCGCGCTGACCAAACGTTTCGGCGGCTTCACCGCGCTCGACAATGTCAGCGTCGACATTCCCTCAGGCGAGCGCTTCGGCCTGATCGGTCCGAACGGCTCGGGAAAGACCACGCTGATCAATTGCATTTCCGGCGCGTTCCGTACCGAGCCCGGAACCGTGACGTTCCGCGACGAAGACATCACGCGGCTGCAGCCGCATGTGCGCACGCGCCGCGGCATCGCGCGCAGCTTCCAGATCCCGCGGCCGTTTCGGAGCATGACGGTGGCCGAAAACCTGATGGTCGCGCTCGACTTCGCGGCGGTCACCGACGAAATCGTCTCGGCCGGGCAGCGACGCGACACCATGATGTCGATCCTGACGCGGATGGGTCTGGCGTCGAAGGCGAACGTGTCGGCCACCAAATTGAGCCAAGTGGAATTGCGCAAGATGGAACTGGCGCGCGCGATGGCGACCCACCCGAAGCTGTTGATTTCCGACGAGGCGATGGCCGGACTTTCCAGTTCCGAGGTCGACGAGGTGCTCGATCTCTTGATGAGCCTTGCGGGTCAGAACATCACCATCATCATGATCGAGCACATCATGCAGGCGGTGATGCGTTTTTCGGACCGCGTGATGTGTCTGGAGGCCGGCCAGATCATCGCGATCGGCACGCCGGACGAAGTCATGGCCAACCAGCGCGTGCAGGAGGCCTATCTTGGCACTTAGCCTCGCCATCAGCGATCTCGACGCGGGTTACGGCGCGGTCAAGGCGCTGCGCGGCGTCAGTCTCCATGTCGAGGCCGGCGAGACCGTGGCGTTGCTCGGCACCAACGGCAACGGCAAGAGTACGCTGATGAAATGCGTCGCGGGCCTGGTGCGGCCGGAACGCGGCAGCGTGATCCTGACGATCGACGGCACCGCGCACGACCTGACCCGGCTGTCGGCCGAGGCCATCGTCGATCTCGGCGTGGCGATGGTGCCGGAGGGGCGGCGGCTGTTTCCAAAACTGACCGTGCTGGAAAACCTGATGCTCGGCGCCTTCCGCAAGGCGGCCCGGCAAAACATCGATCGCAATCTGGCGCTCGCTTTCGAGACATTTCCGGCCCTCAAGGAGCTGCAGAAGCAGTTTGCCGGCACCATGTCGGGCGGGCAGCAACAGATGCTGGCGATCGCACGCGCGCTGATGTCGTCGCCGCGCCTGCTGCTGATCGACGAGCCCTCGGTCGGCCTGTCGCCGCTGCTGGTCTCGCAGACCATCGCCAAGATCGGCGAGCTCAACCGGCATCTCGGACTGACGGTGCTGATGGCGGAACAAAACTTCAACCAGGCGATCCGGATCGCCGATCGCGGCTACATCATCGTCCATGGCGAGATCGTGGTCGCGGCCGATTCGGTCGACGAATTGAAAGGCAACGACATCGTCAAGCGGCTCTATCTCGGCGGCATCGCATGATGACGGACGCAAGCGCGCGCTGAGAACGGCAAAGGTCGTCGGCGGCCTTGCCGAAGCGGCCCTACGCGATGCCGACGTCGGTCAATCGAAAGTCGTTGCCTTTGCACAACAACGACGCGTCCATTTTCTTCGCCAGCGCGTATGCAAAGCAATCGCCATAGTTCAGCGCTGCGCCATGCCCGGTCCCTTTGCCGAATTGCAGGTGCGCCGAGCGAGCAGCGTGCGCCTGATCCTCGGTCACCGGCTCGATCCGAATGCCCGCCGCCTGGATGAAATCGTCAAGCCAGCGCTCGGCCTTGCCAGGAGCGATCTTTTTCAACCCGCGCAGGACAATCGAAGTCTCTACCAGGTTGGCAGCCGACATGATCGGATCATCATCGGTGGCAATGCTTCTGGCATAGTCGTCGGCATCGTCCTCCTGGCGGAAGATTGCGATAACGGCCGAACTATCGACCACGATCACGTCGGCAGTCCGTGGTCGTCATAGCCGAGTATCTGATCCGGGCTGCGCCCGGTGTCGGGCAAAGCGGCATACTGGCTTCCGATCTTCATCAATCGGGCCGCAACCTGGTCGGGACGCCGACGTCGACGTTCACGCGCCAGGCGCTCGCGCAAAGCCAGCGTGACCGCGGCGGTCAGGCTTTCGCCGGTAAGCCCGGCGAGCTCGGTCGCAAGCTTGTGGGCTTCATCGTTCTTGATGTTGAGATGCATGGCCTTCGTCATGGTAGAAATATAGAAAATTTCTACCCTTGACGCAAGATGACGGGGCCTCCTCAACTCACTCGATGACGATCTCGCCGACCATGCCGTGATCGGCGTGGGTCTTGCCGTCGCTGCCGGAAATGCCGCAGCGCAGGTCGGTGACCTTGCCGGTGGCGACCGGTACGAACCACCATTCCGCGGAAGACCCCGGGTAAACCTCGATCTCGCGGATCGCGCCCTTGAACTCGGCGAGGTTGACGGTCTTGCCGTCGCGCAGCTGCGTGACCTGGACCTTGCGGGTGAAGATCATCTGGCTGAAGCCGTGCGAGGTGAAGTAGTGCGGGTCGTTGCTCGGGTTCTTCAGCACTAATTTGTAGAGCTTGCCGGTCTCAAAGCGCAGTTTGTTGGGCACGAAGACGTGCTCGCCGGGTTTGCCGAGTTCGACCGTGACCACGATGGGCTCCTGGCCAGCCAGATTGCCGGCGGCCTGGGCGGCGGGGGCGGCGACGCAGAGCGCCGCCAGGACGGACAAGGAACGGAGCAGGCGCATGGCATGGCTTTCTGACGGGGCCACCGGGATGATGGCGACGGCAGAAAACTAATGCAAATGCGAATGATTTGCAAAAAGAACTTGTTTCGTCCAAATCCGGCGCCGCGATCCCTGAATAAGAGGGGCCACCGGTCATCTCGCCGGTCATGCAGCCTGACGCGCGCTCAGATACCGCCGTATCGCCGACGCGCATAATTCCGGCCCGTTTCGCTTCGCATAGGCCGCCTGAATTGACCGAGCGGCCGTTCGATAAGAGGGCGTCGACAGCATCTCCTTGCACAGGCGCTGTATCCTGTCGGAATTGATGTCGCCGAGCGGAAGCAGTTTTGCCGCCCCGCTTTTCTCCAGGAAATGGACATTCGAATCCTGCTCGCGATGCAGCGGTATGCCGATCAACGGCACGCCCGCGGCCATCGCGCACTGCACGCTGCCCTGACCACCCATGGTGATCGCAAGATCGACCCGCGGCATAATCTTGTGGCTTGGCAGCACGCCACCGACCGTGACGTTCGCACCCGCGAGGTCGCGGATGTCGTGCACCGTGCCGGCGACAATGACATTGGCGTCGCTCGCCGCTGCCGACCGAACGACGCGGCGCACCACTTCCGCCGGTGTAGATGTCAAAGCGACATAAATAGTCGGGCGCGAACGCTGCAATGCCTGTTCGATGCAGGGCGGCACAGGCAGATCGAACTCAGCGAACAGCGGGCCGGTGTATTCGAACCGTGTCGTCGGCCAATAAGCATCGCCCCGCGGGCGCCAGTTGCCCATGTCCTCTTCGCTCACGCCGTAGACTTCGGGCGCCTCGGTCACCAGCACAAGATCGCCAAGCAACAATGCGGGAAAGCTCGGTATCGGAGCAATACCGAGTTCCGCGGCCAGCGCATGATACCCCGAGAGATAGAATTTGCGGCCTGCGACGGTCTTGTTCAGCAGGCGGCGCACCAGCATTTTTGGCAAATAGCTGAACAGCGGGACCGGCGCCGTGGATGGCGCGGGAAGCAAGTTGCGCTCGAATAACGGGGGAATGAATGCGCCGGCGTGCTCCGTGATCAGCGGAATTCCGGCGAGCCGTGTCGAGA
>JBBQUA010000296.1:0-5057 GCA_038212905.1 Hyphomicrobiales bacterium | reverse complement strand
CGCGCTGGCGTTGAGCGCGTTGCGCAAGCTGACCTGCAGCCGCTCGACGCCGACCGGCTTGACCACGAAATCCTGGGCGCCGGCGCGCATCGCCGACACCACATTGTCGATGCCGCCATGGGCGGTCTGCACGATGACGGGGACGTTAAGGCCGGCTTCGCGGATCTTGGCCAACACGCCCATGCCGTCGAGGCCGGGCATCACCAGATCGAGCACCACGGCGTCGATGGCTTGCGCGTCCACCGCGGTCAGCGCGGCGATGGCGGCATCGCCGCTGTCGACGACGACCGTCTCATAGCCGCATTTCTGCACCATGTTTTCGACCAGGCGTCGCGCCACCGCATCGTCATCGGCAATCAAAATGGTCGCAGCCATGGCTTTCCCCGCAGGTTACGCTGTCTCGAATCGGGGCACTCTCGCCGATGCCGATTAACGCCTGCTTAAGCCTTGCCGTTGTGCCAAACCTCCAGTGCACCTCGGTAGGACATGTCGAAAGCGACATAGAGGATGATCAGAAGGCCGACATAGGCGATCCAGCGGTGCTTTTGCAGCAGGTGGGCGATGAAGTTGGCGGCGAAGCCCATCAGGGCGATGGACAGGGCCAAGCCAAAAATCAGGATATACGGATGCTCGCGAGCAGCCCCCGCGACGGCCAGTACGTTGTCGAGCGACATCGACACGTCGGCGATGGTGATCTGCCAGATGGCCTGGCCGAGGGTCTTGCGAGGCTGCCCGGCGATCGTGCCGTCGGCATTGATGTCCTGCCCGTCCAAGGCCTCGTCGATATCGTGTGACGGTGTGCGCAACTCGCGCCACATTTTCCAGCATACCCAGAGCAGGAGAACGCCGCCGGCCAGCAGCAGCCCGATGATCTGCAGCAGTTGCACGGTGACGCTGGCGAAGCCGATCCGCAGTATCGTGGCGGCGATGATGCCGACCAGAATCGCCTTGTTGCGCTGGTCCTTGGGCAAACCAGCGGCTGCCAGTCCGATGACGATCGCGTTGTCGCCGGCAAGCACCAGGTCGATCATCACGACCTGAAGAAATGCCGTCAGGGCTGCGTTGGAGAATATCTCGGTCATGCGGACCCCTCTTGATGCGTCCAATCCGACATCGCAGTTCGCTTGAACTGCCAGAGGGGCCCGGATTTGGACGTGTTGCTAAAAACGACGCAGTTGAACCGCCGGATGCGATCCGGTCAGTCGGGTTGATCCGAAAGGGTGACAAGCCTGACCATCTGGTCCGGCTCGATCAGAACGGAGACGGTGATGCCGACGAACGTCACGACACCAGATATATCGAGCCACCCCGAGCGCGCGTGACGGCGCCGGCAAAGCAGGGCCAGCCCCGCCGTCGCCGCGCCAAGCCCGAACAACAGTGTCGCGATGGCCGGCGCCAAGGCATCGATTGGCACTACGCTGCGCAATCCAACGGTCGCGATCAGCGCGCCCAGCAAGGTGGCGGCAAACAACTCCATCGTCCGGTCCGTCGATTTCTGACCGTTTTCTCCGGCAGTTCGGCTGTGGTTGGTGAATGCCATAGCGATCCCATTGCCTTGGCTGAAGTTTACGGATTCCGTGAAGTTTGTTATGAGAAGTCTGCTCATCGGTTAATTCATAACAGATAGTTTAGTAATCATGAAACGTGCGAAACTTCAAGAGCCTCTTTCGGAGAAGGCCCGCGACACAGTGCTGCCGGAAGCCCGGCAATTGCGGAAACAGGCGGGGAATTGGCTGAAGCAGCGCAGGGCGGATGTCGGCCTGTCGCAGATCGATCTCGCCGGACGGCTCGGTCTCAAATATTACACGTTCATCTCGCAGGTTGAGAACGGGTTCAGCCGCGTTCCAACGGACGCCATGGCGGCTTGGGCGACCGAATTGGGCCTGGAACCCGCGGCGTTCGCCAAGCACCTTTTGTTGTATTATGAGCCGGAAATGTACCGGCTGCTGTTCGGAGCGGAAAAATGACGGTGGTTGTGCTGGAGTGCAAACAGGACGCCGGAATGTGGAGCGAACAGGAACTCCATACCATGCTCGCGGTTTTGCGTGCAGCCTTCCAGCCGGGCAGTGGTCGCGGCTGGGAAACCGGTATGACCGAAACAGGCGATCCGCAGTTCTATCTGCTAGGCCCGCTGCCGGATCAGGCCTGCAGGTTGTGCGTATCGCGGATCGGCAGGCGTTACATCCTGGAGGACGGCACGGGCCGGCTGTTGTTCGAGCATCACAGCTTGCCGCTCGTCGCGCTCCACGCGAAGGCGGCCATCAGTTCGCGGCGCGGGATGCTGGTCGCACGCGGCGTGCTGTTGTGGTGTACGATTCGGCACGCGATTCACGACAAGGTCGAGCCCCTGCTGATCGAGGGCGAAGAGATATTCGTCCATCTGGCACCGCAACTGGCCGCGTTCGCCTGATAACCACGCCAACCTTTGAAAGTATTTATGACGACCAGATCTGCGAAATCCCGCGCCAACGAGACATCCCGCCAACCTGGATCGAGCAAAGGAGCCGCTGCGAAGGCGAACCGCAAATCACCTGGCAAGGCAGCCAGATTGCCGGAATGGAATCTGGCCGATCTCTATACCGGGATTGACGCGCCGGAAGTCACCCGCGACCTGGAACGGATGGATGCGGAATGCGCCGCCTTCGAGGCGGATTACAAGGGCAAGCTCGCGGAACGAACCGCCGGCGAGGGCGGCGGAGTATGGCTCGCCGAGGCGGTGAGGCGCTACGAGGCGATCGACGATGTTGCCGGGCGCCTTGGATCCTATGCCGGGCTGGTTCACGCCGGTGACAGTGTCGATCCCGCGATCACCAAATTCTACGGCGACGTCTCGGAGCGACTGACCAATGCGTCGGTGCATCTGTTATTCTTTGCGCTCGAACTCAACCGCGTCGACGATGCCGTGATCGAACGCGCCATGGCTGTGCCCGAACTGGCGCATTATCGCCCGTGGCTCGAGGATCTGCGCAAGGAAAAGCCGTATCAGCTGGAGGATCGCCTCGAACAGCTGTTTCATGAAAAATCCCAGACGGGCTACGGCGCCTTCAACCGGCTGTTCGACCAGACCATCTCGGGCCTGCGCTTCAGGGTCGCCGGCAAGGAACTCGCGATCGAGCCAACGCTGAACCTGCTGCAGGACCGTGCGCCCGAAAAGCGCAAGGCGGCGGGGCAGGCGCTGGCGAAAACCTTCAAGGCCAATGAGCGGACCTTTGCGCTGATCACCAACACCCTGGCCAAGGACAAGGAAATTTCCGACCGCTGGCGCGGCTTTGCCGACGTCGCGGATTCGCGTCACCTGAACAATCGCGTCGAGCGCGAGGTGGTGGATGCGCTGGTCGGTTCGGTGCGCGCGGCCTATCCCAAACTGTCGCATCGCTATTATCAGCTCAAGGCCGGCTGGTTCAAAAAGAAGAAATTGGCGCATTGGGACCGCAATGCGCCGCTGCCGTTCGCCGCCACCGGCACGATCGCCTGGCCCGAGGCGAGGCAGATGGTGCTGTCGGCCTATCGCGGCTTCTCGCCGGAAATGGCCGATATTGCCGAACGTTTTTTCACCGATCGCTGGATCGATGCACCGGTGCGGCCCGGCAAGGCGCCGGGCGCCTTTTCGCACCCGACCACGCCGTCGGCGCACCCTTACGTGTTGATGAATTATCAGGGCAAACCGCGCGACGTGATGACGCTGGCCCATGAACTCGGCCATGGCGTGCATCAGGTGCTGGCGGCCAGAAATGGTGCGCTGATGGCGCCGACGCCGCTGACCCTGGCCGAGACCGCCAGCGTGTTCGGCGAGATGCTGACCTTCAAGCGGCTGCTGGCGCAGACCAAAAGCGCCAGGCAGCGCCAGGCGCTGCTCGCCGGCAAGGTCGAGGACATGATCAACACCGTGGTGCGGCAGATCGCGTTCTATTCGTTCGAGCGCGCCATCCACACCGAGCGGCGCAATGGCGAGTTGACCGCGGAGCGGATCGGCGAAATCTGGCTCAGCGTGCAGGGCGAAAGCCTCGGGCCTGCGATCGACATCCGCCCCGGCTACGAGAATTTCTGGATGTATATTCCGCACTTCATCCATTCGCCGTTCTATGTCTACGCTTATGCGTTCGGCGACTGCCTGGTGAACTCGCTGTATGCGGTCTACGAGAATGCGCAAAGCGGCTTCGCCGAGCGCTATCTGGCGATGCTGGCGGCCGGCGGCACCAAGCATTATTCCGAACTGCTGAAACCGTTCGGGCTCGACGCCAGAGACCCGACATTCTGGGACGGCGGGCTGTCGGTGATCTCGGGGATGATCGACGAACTGGAAACGATGGGCTGACGAGGTCGCTGATGATCGACACGCCGACGCGCCGCGCGGTACTGGGAGCCGGTGTCTTCGCGGCCGGTTCCTGGCTCACATTCGATCGCGCCGCCGCTCAGGCGCCGCTTCCCCCGACGCCGGCCTGCCACGACGGCGACGAGGCCACTTTGCGGCAGACCGAAGGACCGTTCTTCAAACCGTCCTCGCCCGAGCGGGTCGAACTGCTTGAAGCAGGCATGGCGGGACAGCCCATCGAACTGGTCGGATTCGTGCTCTCGCGCGCCTGCAAGCCGCACGCAGGAGCCTTGCTGGATTTCTGGCAAGCCGACGACAAGGGCGGTTACGACAATTCCGGTTTCCGCCTGCGCGGCCATCAGTTCACCGACGCGGAAGGGCGCTACCGATTGCGCAGCGTCGTGCCCGGCCTCTATCCCGGCCGGACCCGCCATATCCACGTGAAGGTGCAGCCATCAGGCGGCCGTGTGCTGACCACCCAGCTCTATTTCCCCGGCGAATCACAGAACCGTTCCGACGGCCTGTTTCGCAAGGCGTTGCTGGTGCGCACTGCCAAGAACGCCGGATGGCTCGCCGGGCGTTTCGACTTCGTGGTCGATTAGGCTCTTATACCAAGTCTCGCTGATCAGAACCCGTGCGCCCATTGGCGCAGTCCGATGGACATGATCTTCCAGGGGCGGTCGACAAGGGTATTCCAAGCGTAGCAGCAGTGATCGACGATATCGTCGTAGGATTTGAAGACGCG
>JBBQUA010000295.1:0-5083 GCA_038212905.1 Hyphomicrobiales bacterium | reverse complement strand
GGCGGCGAGCACCGCGACGTGCTGGAAGCCTACCGCATGTTCGCCAACGATCACGGCTGGTCGCACAAGCTGCACGAAGCGGTCGCCACCGGCCTCACCGCCGAGGCCGCGGTCGAACGCGTGCAGTCCGACACCCGCGCGCGCATGCTGCGCTCCACCGATCCCTACCTGCGCGACCGCCTGCACGATCTCGAGGACCTCGGCCATCGCCTGATGCGGCAACTGGTGGGACGCGATCACGCGCCGTCGCGCGAGCAGATGCCCGACAACGCCATCCTGATCGCGCGTGCGATGGGACCCGCCGCTTTGCTCGACTACGACAGGAACAAGCTGCGCGGGCTGGTGCTGGAGGAAGGCACTGCCAATTCCCACGTCTCGATCGTGGCGCGGGCGCTGGGTATTCCCGCGGTCGGCGAAATACCGAACGCGCCTGGTATTGCCGACCCGGGCGACGCCATCATCGTCGACGGCATCTCCGGCTCGATCTACATCCGACCGTCCCAGGAAATCGAATCGGCCTATGCGGAACGGGTGCGGTTTCGCGCGAGGCGGCAGGCGCAATATCTGGCGCTGCGTGACAAGCCTTGCGTCACCAAAGACGGCCAGCCGATCGAGCTGATGATCAATGCCGGCCTGATCATCGACCTGCCGCATATCGACGACACCGGCTCGGCCGGCATCGGGCTGTTCCGCACCGAATTGCAATTCATGGTCGGCCAGAGCCTGCCACGGACCAGCGACCAGCTGGCGCTGTACCGCGCGGTGCTGGACGCCGCCGGCTCCAAACCGGTGACGTTCCGCACCCTCGACATCGGCGGCGACAAGGCGCTGCCCTATATGGAAACCGTGGTCGAGGAAAACCCCGCACTGGGCTGGCGCGCGATCCGGCTCGGCCTCGACCGTCCCGGGCTGCTGCGCGGCCAGATCCGCGCGCTGCTGCGCGCCGGCGGCGGTCGCGCGCTGCGCATCATGTTTCCGATGATTTCCGAAGTCGCCGAATTCGACCTCGCCAAGGGCATGGTCGAGCGCGAACTGACCTATCTGCGCCAGCACGGCCACGCGCTGCCGGAACGTATCGATGTCGGCACCATGATTGAAGTGCCGGCGCTGCTCTATCAGCTCGACGAGCTCCTGAAGAAAGTCGATTTCGTTTCGGTCGGCTCCAACGATTTGTTTCAATTCCTGTTCGCGGTCGATCGCGGCAACGCCAAGGTCTCCGAGCGGTTCGACACCATGTCGGCGCCGATCATGCGGGCGTTGCGCGATATCGTCGTGAAGGCCAATGCGGCGAAGAAATCCGCCTCGCTGTGCGGCGAGATGGCCTCCAAACCGCTCGGCGCGCTGGCGCTGATCGCACTGGGCTATCGCTCGCTGTCGCTGTCGGCCACCGGCCATGGCCCGGTCAAGGCGATGATCCTCGACCTCGACGCCAAAAAGGCCGCGGCCATGATGGCGCCGCTGCTCGATGCGCCCTCCGGCAGCGTGTCGATCCGCGAGAAGCTGACGGCATTCGCCGAGGCCGAGGGGCTGTCGTTGTAGCGAGGCTCTGTCCCGCTTCACGAGCCCTCTTTGCAATCCGAGACGAAAACCATGTCGATACTCCCCGAAGCCAAACTCGATGTCCTGCTGGCGCACCACGCTTCGCTGGAGTCCCAGTTGCTCAGCCAGATGAGCTCGGAAAATTACGTCAAGCTCACGCGCGAGCTTTCCGAACTCAATCCGCTGATCGATGCCGTCAAAACCTACCGCGCCGCCAATGCCGAACTCGCCGGCATCGACGCGCTGATATCCGACCCCGCCACCGACTCCGAGATGCGCGGCATGGCGGAAGCCGAGCGCGAGACGCTGGCCGCGCGCAGCCTCGAACTGGCGCAGCAGATCCGCGTCGCGCTGTTACCCAAGGACGCCATGGATGAGCGCAACGTGGTGCTGGAAATCCGCGCCGGCACCGGTGGCGACGAGGCCGCCTTGTTCGCCGGCGACCTGTTCCGGATGTATGAGCGGTTTGCCGCCTTGCAGGGCTGGAAGGTCGAGGCGATCTCGGCCAGCGAAGGCACCATGGGCGGCTACAAGGAAATCATCGCCGAAATTCAGGGCCGCGGCGCGTTCGCAAAGCTGAAATTCGAATCCGGCGTGCACCGGGTGCAGCGGGTGCCCGACACCGAGACGCAGGGACGCATTCACACCTCGGCGGCGACGGTGGCGGTGCTGCCGGAGGTCGAGGAGGTCGACGTCGACATCAAGAGCGACGATTTGCGGATCGACACCATGCGCGCGCAGGGCGCCGGCGGCCAGCACGTCAACAAGACCGAATCGGCGATCCGCATCACCCACATTCCCACGGGGATCGTCGTCATGATGCAGGACAGCCGCTCGCAGCACAAGAATCGCGCCTCGGCGATGAACATCCTGCGCTCGCGCATCTACGACGCCGAGCAGCAGCGCATCAACGCCACCCGCGCCGCCGACCGCCGCGAGAAGGTCGGCTCCGGCGACCGCTCCGAACGGATCAGGACCTATAACTTTCCGCAGGGACGCGTCACCGACCACCGCATCAATCTCACGCTCTACAAGCTGCCGCAGGTGATCGCCGGCGAAGCGCTCGGCGAACTGGTCGACGCGCTGACCACAGAGCATCAGGCAGCGCAGCTCGCCGCCCAAGGTGCGGCGGCGTGAGTTGTATTCACCATCTCGTCGTCCCTGCGAACGCAGGGACCCATAAGCACCGGTGCTTGTGGTTTTGGAAGGTGTCGATCTCTGCTGCACAAATCGTGAGGTCACGGCGTATGGGTCCCCGCGTTCGCGGGGACGACGCATGAGCGGGCAAACCGTCGATGCAGCACGGCGCGCACTCACCGCGCGCTTCAAATCCGGATCGATCGAATCAGCCGAACTCGACGCGCGATTGCTGGTCGGCGCCGTACTCGGCCTCGACCTCACCGGCCTGATCTCGGCGGCCAGCCGGCGGCTCACCGCGGACGAATCGATTCGGCTGGAGGAGTTCGCGCGCCGCCGCCTCGGCGGCGAGCCGGTGGCGCGCATCCTCGGGACCAGGGAATTCTGGGGCTTGCCGCTGACATTGTCGGCCGCGACCCTGGTGCCGAGGCCCGACACCGAAACACTGGTCGAACTGGCGCTGGACATGCTGCGTGCCTGTCCTGCCGCTGATCGTCCGTTGCGCATCGCAGACCTCGGCACCGGCTCAGGTGCTATTCTGCTGGCGCTGCTGTCGGAGCTGTCAGGCGCGGTCGGGCTCGGCACCGACATCAGCGGGGCGGCGCTTGCGACCGCGCGCGGCAACGCCATCCAGCTCGGACTGGCCGATCGCGCTGATTTCATCGCCTGCGATTATGCGGCGGCACTGTCGGGCCCTTTCGATCTCATCGTCTCGAACCCGCCCTACATCCGCTCGGCCGATATCGCCGGGCTCGCCACCGAGGTGCGGAATTTCGACCCGCCTGCCGCACTCGATGGCGGCCGCGACGGGCTCGATGCCTATCGCGCGCTGATTCCGCAGGCGGCGCGGCTGCTGGCGCCGCAAGGCGCACTCGTCGTGGAGGTCGGACAGGGCCAGCACGACGATGTCAGGGCGATAATGACGGCGGCCGGACTGGCGCCGGAAGGACCCGCCAGGGTCGATCTGGCGGGCATCCGCCGGGCCGTCGGCGGCCGCAAAAAGCCGTCATAAAGCCTGATTGGAAGGCAAAAAAACCACTTGGAATATTCCCCGTTAGCGACTACGTTCCGGCCACAGCGTCGGTCCAGGGTTGCTGGCCCCGTAAATGCCCTGAGGGGAATATTGCGGGTGGAGGCCAGAGTTCTCAGAGCGAGAGCCCGCCCCGAGTGAAAGGTTCCAAAACGCAGGTCCAATTGAGCGCGATGGCTGAAAGAGCTGCGCTGCTTCCGACCGCAAAGCGAACGAAAGCCTGATCATTGCGCTTATATAGTCATGCGAGAAAGCTGTGCTTGTTTAGGCAGGCGGACTGATTTGATGCAGCCCGCGGCGTAGGCTGGGCTGGTGGGGAACGCGTCATTGTTGACTGCGACGTACGGCAAAACCTGCGTGGAACTCAACTGCACGGCGATTCGGTGCGCAAGACACGTGCCGGACCCGCGTTGCGACGATGACATCTGCAATTCAAGGCTAAATGCTTCAAGGCTGGTAACTTCAGGGCTGGAATAAAGGCGAGACATGAGAAACGGTCAGAACAACAACAACAAGCGGATGCGTAACCGGAACAACAACAATAATAGCAACAACAACAACCGCAACGACAGCAACCGGCGCGGTCAGAATCCGATGACCCGGGTGTTCGAGTCGAACGGGCCTGATATCAAGATCCGCGGCACCGCATCCCACGTCGCCGAAAAATACGTGCAGCTGGCGCGCGACGCGCGCTCTTCCGGCGATCCGGTCGCCGCCGAGAACTACTATCAGCATGCCGAGCATTATTTCCGCCTGATCGCCGCGGCCCAGGAACAGTTCCGCCAGAACCAGCCGCAGCCGCGCACCGAAAATGAAATGCCCCCGGAAGAGGGCGACGACGAGAGCGAAAGCTTTTCAAATTTCGGGCAGGAGCCCGGCTTCGTCCCGGCACAGCCGCAGCCGTTCGTGCCGCGCGATAACAATATGCGCGACAATAACCAGCGCGAGGGTCAGCCCTATCAGCCGCGCGAGCAGCAGCCGCCCCGCGACCACAACAGCCATCGCGATCATCGTCCGCAGCCTCAGTTTCAACCGCAGCCGCAACCCCAGCCGCAGCCGGTGATCCCCGACAGCGTCAGCGTCGATCGGCTGCCGTCGTTCATCACCGGACCGCAGCCGCAGATCAATGGCGGCCCCGGCGGGTTCGACGCCAATGGCGGCGAACGATTTCCCCCGCGCCGCCGCCGCCGGCCGCACGGCCCGCGCCCCGACGGCATGCCCGCCCCGGTGACTCCGGGTGACGATTTCAATCCGGGGAATGAGTAAGGTTCTCTCCGCGTCGTCCCGGCGAACGCCGGGACCCATACGCCGTGCCGTCTCGTTACGGCATTTGCGTAGAGACTTTCCGAAAACAACCTCGACCTGTGGTTATGGGTC
>JBBQUA010000294.1:0-5096 GCA_038212905.1 Hyphomicrobiales bacterium | reverse complement strand
CAAACGAATTATGGGCTGTGCTGACGCGAATGAGTTCGTCAAGCTTGACCTGGATGGCGGCGCCATCCCGATTCTGCGAATTCTGGATCAAAAACACCATCAGGAACGTGACGATGGTGGTCCCGGTATTGATGACGAGCTTCCAGGTGTCCGAATACTGAAACAGCGGTCCCGTGATCGCCCATACCAGGATGACACCGGCCGCCAGTATGAAGGTCGACGCCCGTCCCGCCGCCTGCGAGGTCTTGTTGGCCACCTCGCCGAACACGCGGCTGAAGGCCCCTCCCCCCTTAGGCGGCTCCGCATCCTTCCGCGGCTTGCCTTTGCTGATAGCCATTTGACGCGCACTCCGGTCATGGATAGGCGCCCGGCGCCATGGCGTCGGGCCTGTACGTTTTAGTGGTCCTTGCGTCCGCTTCCCTCAGCTCGCCGCCTTGCGGTTGACGCCCTTGCGCAGCGCCACCGTGTTGAGCTTGGTGTTCGCGGCCTTTTCCTCGTTTAGATTGGTAGTCAAGAACCGGACGATGTCGTCATGGCCGAGTTCTTCCGCCCAAGCGATCAACGTGCCGTAACGGGCGATCTCGTAGTGCTCGACGGCCTGCGCATTGGCGACGATGGCGGCATCGAGCACGGACTTGTCTTCGATCTCACCGGCGGTTGCGTCGGCTTCCTTGATCAGTCCATCGATCGCGGGACAATCGGTTCCTGAAGGCTTGTGGCCGAGTTTCTTGAACGCCTGGTCCAGCCGGTCGATCTGCTTGTGGGTCTCTTCAAGATGCAGCTTGAGACCCTGCGCCAGATCGCGATTGGTCGCCTGATCGATCATCTTCGGCAGCGCCTTGGTGATCTGCTGTTCGGCGTAATAAATGTCCTGCAGGCCGTGCAGCAGCAGGTCATCCATCGTCTTGATGTCTTTTGAGAAGAAGCCCATGAGAATCTCCATTGAAAAACGCGAAGATGACGCCGCTGCGCTCACAACCCGCTTGAAACAAGGAAGTTCCGGGGGTGCCGCCCCGTATTAAGCCGCGCCTCTATGTCGCCGATCCGAACCAAGACTGCTGCCGATCAGCCGCCGGCTCGCATGTCGCGGATTTTGAAGGCAAGCACGCTGGCGGAAAGTGCCGCGCCGACGCCGTTGGCGGCGACGATGACCCAGTCGCCTTTCAGCAGACCGTAGCCGATCCAGAGCACAAGTCCCGCGGTGAGAACGGAAAGCATTTTGAACGACAGATCATGGGTCGACCCGCGCGGCCAAGCCTTCTGTACCTGTGGAATGTAGGAAAGCGACGTAAGGATCGCAGCGCACGCACCGATCCAGGGAATGATATTCTGGATCATGCCGGACGTAATCCCAAGCAAGGAGAAACGGAGCCTGGCCGCGACCCTCAAGCCACAGCCAAGCTCCGATATTGGTCGCTAGCGGTTCATGAACAATGCAAGAAGCAGAATGATCGGAAGCGGAATTCCGATTAGCCAGAGCAGCGCACCTTTACCGAAACCCATGTCAGCCTCCTTGCGTTTTGACTGGCCGGATAACTCGGAAGGATTTCGAGAGTTCCATCATCGCTTAAATCAATGGGTCGATGAGCCGTCCCGATCCAGCGCGAAATCGGTCAGCAGCGGCGAGGTTGTCCCCGCGATCAGGTCGCCGATCAACTGCGCGGCTAGAAAGCTGAAGGTGATGCCGTTACCGCCATAGCCATAGGCGGCGTAGACGCCCTTTGTGCCCGGTACCGGACCGATCAACGGCAGCCCGTCGCGGGTGGTGTCGAACGTGCCGGACCAGCGAAACTCGATGTCGGGATTGGCGGCCGGCCACAGCGCGGCGAGTTTCTGTGTCAGAAGCCGCGATTTTTCCGGGATCAAGGCATCGCGGGCGTCCGGTTCGACCACCTCGTCGCTGTCTTCACCGCCGATGATGATGCGTCCGGTAGATGTCGTCCGCGCATAGAGATAATCCTTGCTGTCTTCCCAGATCAGCGCGCCGTCCTTCCAGATATTCTGCGGCTGCGGCGTTGTCGCAATCGCCCAACTCGACGACACCGCGTGGACGGTGGAGCGAACGATATCGGGCATCACATAGCCGGTGGCGAGGATTGCCGACCGCGCCTCGATCTCGCGGCCGTTCTTCAGGAGAACGCCGACCGAGCGCGCGGCGGAATCGTATTGCACGGCCTCGGCATCGAATATCCGGGCGCCGCGCGCAATGGCGATGGCGAGCAGTCCGCGCGCCAGTTGCATCGGGTCGGCATCCGCCGATCCCGGCGAAACGATGGCACCGGCGCGGGCGATGCCGAATACGTCGAGCAGCATCGCATGATCGAGAAAATCGCCGGGAAGGCCGGCGCGCCGGCGCAGATCATGCTCCTCGCGCAACTGTTTGCCGGTGTCGCTGGCCGCCAGCAAAAGCGAGTTCCTGTCGCGCATCTCGCAGGCGATGCCGAGTTGCAGGACCAGCGACTTCAGCCGGGCGACGGCGTGCAAGCTCGCCAGATAGGCCCGCGACGCCCGCTCAAAACCATAGATTTCGGTCAGTTGCGCCAGCGAGCGGTCGATTTCCCACAGCAGCATTGAGGTCGAGGCGGCGGTGCTGCCACGCCCGGGAAACTCGCGGTCGACGATGACGACATTGAGCCCCTGACGCGTCAGGCGCTCGGCGATCAGCGAGCCGGTAATGCCGCCGCCAACGATCAGCGCATCGCATTTCAGGTTCTCGCCGACATCGAGGCGGACCGGATGCTTCCCCGAGGCAAACCACGGCGAGCGTCCGCCACGAAGGTCGGCCTGTTCTGTATCGGCTGTATCAAGAACGCTGATGACGTATCCTCAAAGGACGGCTGTTGCCTGGATTGCCTGGTGGCAGATCAGCTAACCCAGCTAACGATTTCTGGTTCCAGCACGGAATAATGCCGGCCGGTGACAGCCTCGAAGCGTCACTCCCTGACGGGCACCTTGAAGATTTCCGAGCCGGCCTCATCGACCACGACCACCGTTCGTGGCTCGCGGTCGCCGTCGAGATCGATTGCAATCTGCTGGGCAATCAGTTTGGCGGTTTTCTTGGCGTCCTGCTCGCTCTTGCAATCCAGTCCCACCGGATCCTCGAGCCGCACGCCGTCGGCAATATCGAAATGAAAAATGGGCATTGGCTTATCTCCTGTGGGAGACAATGCCCGGGGACGAAGCACGTTCCGTCGTCTCGCTTGGGAACAAACAGGCTCCCGGTGGCGAGCTATCTCGTCACCGGGAACAATTACTCAATAGCCGAGCGCACAGCCGTCCTTGCGCGGGTCGGAACCGCCGGTCAGCGTGCCCTTGTCCCAGTCGATCCAGATCGCCTGACCGCCGCCGAGCGGCCCGACCACGCTGGTGGTCTTGTGCCCGATCTTCTTCAGGCCCTCGACGATATCAGCGGGGATGCCGTCCTCGAGCTGGTAGACGCCCTCGTAATGCAGGCCGCGCGGCATATCGATGGCTTCCTGCACGTCGCAGCCATAGTCGAGCATGTTGGTCAGCACATGGCTCTGTCCGACCGGCTGGTACTGGCCGCCCATTACGCCGAACGGCATCACGGCGCGGCCATTTCTGGTGACGAGGCTCGGAATGATGGTGTGCAGCGGCCGCTTGCCGGGCGCGATGCAATTGGGATGGCCGGGCTCAATGCGGAAGCCGCCGGCGCGGTTCTGCAACAGGACACCGGTCTTGTTGGAAACGATGGCGGCACCAAAGGAATGCGCGATTGAATTGATGAACGAGCAGACGTTGCGATCCTTGTCCACCACGGTGATGTAGACCGTCGAGGGATTGATCGGCGGCGTCACCACCGGCAGATCGAGCATGCCGTCCATCCTGATCTTGCCAACGTATTCGTCGACGAATTCCGGGGTCAGGATCCGCGTCACATCGACGTTGACCTGAGCGGGATCGCCGACGAACTGCTCGCGCATCAAATAGGCGACCCGCGCGGCCTCGGCTTCGAGATGAAACCGTTCGACACTCATGGGTTTGAATTTCGTCAGGTCGAAGCGCGACAGGATATTCAGCATCACCAGCATGGTGATGCCAGGGCCGTTCGGCGGGCACTGCCAGACGTCGTGTCCCTTGTACAGGGTGCCGATCGGCGCGGTGGTCTCGGTGGTGTGCGCTTCAAAATCGTCGAGCGTGTGCAGCCCGCCGATGCCGCGCAGCGTCTCGACCATGTCCTCGGCGATGGCGCCCTTGTAGAACGCGTCGCGACCGTCCTTGGCGATCGCGCGCAGCGTCTTGCCAAGTTCGGGCTGATGGATCACGTCGCCGGCCACCGCCGGCTTGCCGTTCGGCAAAAGATAGCGCTCGGTGTTGACGCCCTTCTTCAGCTTGTCGAACTGGTTGTTCCAGTCGAAGGCGATGCGCGGCGAGACCACGTAGCCTTCCTCCGCGGCCTTGATCGCAGGCTGCAGCAGCGTATCGAACCCGAGCTTGCCATGATCGCGCAGGATGGTGGCCCAGGCGTCCACCGCGCCCGGAATAGAGACCGCGTGTGCCGAGGTCAGCGGGATCGATTTGATCTCGCGTTCGAGATACCATTGCGGCGTCGCCGCCTGCGGTGCGCGGCCCGAGCCGTTATAGGCCACGATCTTGCCTTCGCCCTTGGGCTGCAGCAACGCGAAGCAGTCGCCGCCGATCCCGGTCGATTGCGGCTCGATCACCCCGAGCAGCGCGCAGGCCGCCACCGCGGCGTCGGCGGCGGTGCCGCCGGCCTTCAGCACCTCGATCGCCGCTAGGGCTGCCAGCGGATGCGACGTCGCCACCATCGCGTTCTGGGCATGGACCGTCGACCGGCCGGCAAAATGGAAATTTCTCATTGTTACGTGCTTTCTTCTGGCGTTTTTGGGCATCCCGCCGCTGCCGGGCGCGGGTTTACACGGGGTTCTTGGCATATTCATCCCGGGCTGGGCAATGGCTGGTATGCCAGAGGACCATAGCCGACGGTGTCCCGGAGGATGACGGGTTTCCCCTGCCCTGGCAGCCTGATAAACCGCCGCCATGCCCTGCCAGGTCGCCGCTTTCTATCAATTCGCCGCGCTGCCGGATTTCCGCCAATTGCGCGAGCCGCTGCG
>JBBQUA010000293.1:0-5105 GCA_038212905.1 Hyphomicrobiales bacterium | reverse complement strand
CGAGAAGCTGATCGAGCACAAGACCTATCTGCAGGCGATCCCGTATTTCGACCGGCTCGACTATGTCGCGCCGATGAACCAGGAGCACGCGTTCTGCCTCGCGGCGGAAAAGCTGCTCGGCATATCCGTGCCGCGCCGCGGCCAATTGATCCGCGTGTTGTATTGCGAGATCGGCCGCATCCTGTCGCATCTTCTCAACGTTACCACGCAGGCGATGGACGTCGGCGCGCTGACCCCGCCGCTGTGGGGCTTTGAAGAGCGCGAAAAGTTGATGGTATTTTACGAGCGCGCCTCCGGCTCGCGAATGCATGCGGCCTATTTTCGGATCGGCGGCGTGCATCAGGACCTGCCGCCGAAGCTGGTCGACGATATCGACGCCTGGTGCGATCCGTTCCTGCAAGTGGTCGCCGATCTCGAGACCCTGCTGACCGGCAACCGCATCTTCAAGCAGCGCAACGTCGACATCGGCGTGGTGACGCTGGCGCAGGCCTGGGAATGGGGCTTTTCCGGCGTCATGGTGCGGGGCTCGGGGGCTGCCTGGGATCTGCGCAAGGCGCAGCCTTACGAGTGCTACGCCGAGATGGATTTCGACATTCCGATCGGCAAGAACGGCGATTGCTACGACCGCTACTGCATCCGGATGGAAGAGATGCGCCAGTCCGTGCGCATCATGAAGCAGTGCATCGCGAAGCTGCGCGCGCCGGACGGGCAGGGACCGGTTGTCGTCGAGGACAACAAGATTGCGCCGCCCCGGCGCGGCGAGATGAAGCGCTCGATGGAAGCGCTGATCCACCACTTCAAGCTCTACACCGAGGGCTTCCACGTGCCGGCTGGCGAGGTCTACGCCGCGGTGGAGGCGCCGAAGGGCGAGTTTGGTGTCTATCTGGTCGCCGACGGCAGCAACAAACCCTACAAGTGCAAGATCCGCGCGCCGGGTTTTGCGCATCTGCAGGCGATGGACTTTATCTGTCGCGGCCACCTGCTGGCCGACGTTTCGGCGATTCTCGGCTCGCTCGATATCGTGTTCGGAGAGGTCGATCGGTGATGCCGATGCCGCCCATCCAGTTTGACCGCGCTTCCGGGGCTCTCGAGGGGGCCAATTTGTGGGAGCGGACGGCCGCGCTGGCGTTGGCGACCGGCTCCAAAATTTCGTCGCACTTCTCGCATCGCGGATACAACATGTGCGCCAATCTGCTGCGCAAGACGCTGCCCGAGCGCGACATCGACATCAAGCTGAATGCGGACGCGACCTTCGCGTTTCCCTATGGCGACGGCTACTGGAGCAAGCTGCTCAATCGCTCGTTTTCGTACGAAAACGAGCTTGAGTTGCTGTTTCAGTATTCCGCCGATGTCGACTACACGCTGCTCGATTGCGGCGCCAATTACGGCTACTGGTCGGTGCTGGTCTCCAGCGCACCCTATGGATCGCACAAGGCGATCGCGATCGAACCGTCGTCGCAGAATTTCGCCAAGCTGAAGAACAACGCCGAAATCAACGGCAACCGTTTCGAAGCGATGAAGTGCGCGATCGGCGCCGCAAGGGGCACCGCGCGGCTGTCCGGCACCAAGCACGAGGCGTTGAGCATCGCCGGCGGCGCCGGCGGCGAGGAAGTGCCGGTCATTGCACTGGATAATCTCATCGATGACGGCAAGGTTTCGGCCGGCGGCAAGTTCCTGATCAAGCTCGACGTCGAAGGCGTCGAGATCGAGGCCATCAAGGGCGGCACGCGGCTGTTGCAGGGCGACAGCATCATCCTGTGCGAGGAGCATGGCAACGATCCGCATCACACCGTATCGCGCTATATTCTCGAACAGACCCCGCTGAAGCTGATCGTCTACGATCCGCGCAGCAATCTGCTGGAAACCGTGACCGAGCTTTCGATACTCGACCGCATCAAGGTTTCAACCCACGTCGGCTACAACGTGTTCGGCACCGCAAGCGCTTTCTGGCAAGACCGTATCAGCGCACTGAACGCCGCGCGCCGCGCGCAATGAGAGACTGAGAGACAATGTCCGTCCGCCGCCTTGCTCCGAAGGAACTTCAGCCCGCGAACTTCACGTTCACAGCGGAAAACCTCGCTTGGGCCAAGCAGCAGATCGCCAAATATCCGGAAGGTCGCCAGGCTTCCGCGGTCATCCCGATTCTGTGGCGGGTCCAGGAACAGCATGAGGGATGGGTTTCGGAGGCGGCGATCCGCGCGGTCGCGGACTTGCTCGGCATGCCCTACATCCGGGCGCTTGAGGTCGCGACCTTCTACACCATGTTTCAGCTACAGCCGGTCGGCAAGAAGGCCCATGTGCAGGTCTGCGGCACCACGCCATGCCGGTTGCGCGGCGCCGGCGATATCATCGAGCTGTGCCAGAGCCGCATCCATCACGATCCCTTCCATCTGTCCAGCGACGGCAATTTCAGCTGGGAAGAGGTCGAGTGTCTCGGCGCCTGCGTGAATGCGCCGATGGTGCTGATCTGGAAGGATACCTACGAGGACCTGACCAAGGAAAGTTTCGGCAAGGTGCTGGACGGCTTTGCTTCCGGCAGTCCGCCGAAGCCGGGCCCGCAGATCGACCGTCAGTTTTCCGCCCCTGTGGGTGGATTGACCACACTGAAGGAAACGACATGAACAGGGTTCGCGCGGCCGGGCGGGGAGTGCCGGTGCGATGAATAGCTGGCTCTACATCGCGATGCACACGGTCACGGCTGCGGTGTTCATTTTCCTGCTGCAGCGCTATGCGTTGAACGCGTCGCTCGATTCAAGCCTGCTTTGGGCGCTGACCTTCGGCGGATGCGCCGCCGGCCTCGCCTACATGCAGTCCAAACGCTCCTCTTAGGAAGTTTCACGTCATGCTCGACGACAAGGACCGCATCTTCAAGAACCTCTACGGCCGCCACGACTGGGGCCTCGAGGGTGCGCGCCGCCGCGGCGCGTGGGACGGCACCAAGACGATCATCGACAAGGGCCGCGACTGGATCATCAACGAGATGAAGGCCTCCGGCCTGCGCGGACGCGGCGGAGCCGGGTTCCCGACCGGACTGAAATGGTCCTTCATGCCGAAGGAATCGACCGACGGCCGGCCAAGCTATCTGGTGGTCAATGCCGACGAGTCCGAGCCCGGCACCTGCAAGGACCGCGAAATCATGCGGCACGATCCGCATCTTCTGGTCGAGGGCTGTCTGCTCGCCAGCTTCGCGATGAACGCGCATGCCTGCTATATCTACGTGCGCGGCGAATTCATCCGGGAGCGCGAGCATCTGCAGGCCGCGGTCGATCAGGCCTATGAGGCGAAACTGGTCGGCAAGGACAATATCAACGGCTGGCCGTTCGATATCTACGTCACCCACGGCGCCGGCGCCTATATCTGCGGCGAAGAGACCGCCTTGCTGGAAAGCCTCGAGGGCAAGAAGGGCATGCCGCGGCTGAAGCCGCCATTCCCGGCCAATGTCGGTCTCTATGGCTGTCCGACCACGGTCAACAATGTCGAGTCGATCGCGGTGGCGCCGGATATCCTGCGACGCGGCGCGGCGTGGTTCGCCGCCATTGGCCGGCCCAACAATGTCGGAACCAAACTGTTCTGCATCTCCGGCCATGTCGAGCGGCCCTGCAACGTCGAAGAAGCCATGGGGATCCCGTTTCGCGAGCTGATCGAGCGCCATTGCGGCGGCATCCGCGGCGGCTGGGACAATCTCAAGGCGGTGATTCCCGGCGGCTCGTCGGTGCGCATGGTGCCGGCCGACCAGATCATCGATACCCCGATGGATTTCGACAGCCTCGGCAAATTGCGCTCAGGCCTCGGCACCGCCGCCGTCATCGTGATGGACAAGTCGACCGACCTGATCCGGGCGATCGCGCGGATTGCCTATTTTTACAAGCACGAGAGCTGTGGCCAGTGCACGCCGTGCCGCGAGGGCACCGGCTGGATGTGGCGGGTGCTGACCCGCATGGCCGAGGGCCGCGCCCACAAGCG
Organism: Hyphomicrobiales bacterium; assembly: GCA_038212905.1. Classification (GTDB taxonomy): domain Bacteria; phylum Pseudomonadota; class Alphaproteobacteria; order Rhizobiales; family Xanthobacteraceae; genus Bradyrhizobium. Next base: position 1,142 of record JBBQUA010000293.1, on the reverse strand, counting down.
CGAGATCGACATGCTGCTGGAAGTAACGAAGCAGGTCGAGGGCCACACCATCTGCGCGCTCGGCGATGCCGCGGCGTGGCCGATCCAGGGCCTGATCACGCATTTCCGTCACGAGATCGAGGAACGCATCGACCAGTATTCGCACAAGGCGGATGCGGACGATGCCGGCATTCGCGATCCCGCCCACATGGTAGCTGCGGAGTAGGAGGGAGTGATGGCAGACGAACCGGACAATATTGTTCTTTCGATTTTGCGAAAGATCGATCAGCGCACGGAGCGAATGGCGGTAGACCTCCAGGACCTGAAGATACGCGTCACGTCGGTCGAAGAGGGACTGGCAGGAGTTAACCGCAGACTGGATCGTCTGGAACACCGCGTCGAGAGAATCGAGAAACGTCTCGAATTGTCTGACGCAGCGCATTGAGATTATGAATTGATGTCGGAACCGAGCATATTCTGGTGGCAGAAATACGGGACGGTGGGTCAGATCGCGCAGGCGGTGGTGGCGCTGCTCGGCTTCGTTGCGATTCTGGTGCAAATCAACGTGCTCGGCAGCAATGCCAACGAGGCTGGCGCGCGGCAGATCTACCAAGCCTATAACGACCTCGAATTCAGGAATCCGCAATACGCCAAGCCTGATCTCGATCGCCTCAAGGCCGGACCGGCGAACGACCTTGTCCAGTACGAGACGTTTGTTTCCTATTTCCTGTATGCCTGCGAAGAAACCGTCAGGGCGCTCCACTCCAGGCGCGAGTGGCAGGCGACCTGCGATTACGACCTGAAGGGCCACCTGCCGTTTCTGTGCGAAAAGACGGTCGCTGAACCGGTTTATCTGACGACCTATAGCGGCGCGACGCAGCGATGGATCGATTCCGAAATGCGACGGTTGGGCGTCACCGCCCCGGACTGCAAGGCGAGAAAGACTTGAGGCAATGACCATACTCATCGTCGATGGCAAAGAGATCGATGTCCCCGCGGACTTTACGCTGCTGCAGGCCTGCGAAATGGCGGGCGCTGAAATTCCGCGCTTTTGCTACCATGAGCGGCTGTCGATCGCCGGCAATTGCCGGATGTGCCTGGTCGAGGTGAAGGGCGGCCCGAAGCCGGTGGCAAGCTGCGCCTGGGCGGTTCGCGACTGCCGT
>JBBQUA010000292.1:0-5130 GCA_038212905.1 Hyphomicrobiales bacterium | reverse complement strand
GAGGGCCTTCGCGAAACGATCGCCTACTTTCGGAACATCGCCGGTTGAGGCGGAGGCGACGCCCAACCTGAGCAGGTTAGCCTTGGCGCTTACGGTCTCGGGTATTCCCATGACGATACGCGCCGGCGATGTCGCTTGATGGCACTTAGCGGACATGGCAGATGGATCGCTGGATGGCCGCTTTCAGGGGTAAGGCCGCCATAGCAAAGCGCTCGCGGGCATTGTCCGGAGGCCTCATTGCGAAAAACGCGAATCAATTCCTTCGCACATCAAGCAATGACCGCGCCTTACCTCGGCGCGCGCTTCGCCAATATCCGCTGCAACGTCCGCCGATGCATATTCAGCCGTCGCGCGGTCTCCGAGACGTTGCGGCTGCACATCTCGTAGATGCGCTGGATATGCTCCCAGCGCACGCGGTCGGCCGACATCGGGTTGTGCGGCAGCTCGGCTTTTTCGGTACCGCTCGCCAAGAGCGCGGCGACGACGTCGTCGGCGTCGGCGGGTTTCGACAGGTAGTCCACCGCGCCCATCTTCACGGCCGTGACGGCGGTGGCGATGTTGCCGTAGCCGGTCAGCACGATAGCGCGGGCGTCGGGGCGCTTGCGCTTCAGCGCCGACACCACGTCGAGGCCGTTGCCGTCGCCGAGCCGCAGGTCCACCACCGCGAAGGCGGGCGCGGCCTTGCCGATATGGGCCAGGCCCTCGGACACGCTGTCGCAGGAGGTCACGGTGAAGCCGCGGGTCTCCATCGCGCGCGACAGCCGTTCCAGGAACGGCTTGTCGTCTTCCACGATCAGGAGCGAGCGGTCGGCTTGGTCAGTCAGTTCGGCATTGGCGTTCAAGGTGCTGTTATCCCCGTTTTGGCGAACACTACCATCATATGGCGCGGCAATACACCGCTGCCAAGGTCGCTTCAGGTCGATTTAACCCGCCAGATCATGGCAGCGGTGCGACCCTAAGTCGCTGGTTCATCTGATATTTCGTCTGATGTCCCGTCTGGTGTTTCCTCGAAGCGGCCGCGCGGCCAGGCGATCTGGACCACCGCGCCATGATCCGGAAAGGTCCGGTTGCGGAACGAGACCCTGGCGCCGGTGCGTTCCAGCAGCGTGCGGGCGATGAAGACCCCGAGGCCAAGGCCCCGGCGCGCGCTTTGCGGGTCTTCGGTGTTACGACGGCGCGACAGATAGGGTTCGCCGATCCGCTTCAGGATATCGGGCGCGAAGCCCGGGCCGTCGTCGGAAATCACGATCTCGATCGTCTCGCTATTCCACCACGCATTCACTTCCACGGTGTTGCGCGCGAAATCGACGGCGTTTTCCAGGATGTTGCCGACGCCGTAGAGGATCGCCGGATTGCGGGTGCCGACCGGTTCGCGGGCGCCCGCCACCGCGATTCGGACCTTGATCGCGATGTCGAAATCGCGATGCGGCGCCACCACTTCCTCGATCAGCGTCGAGATCGGCATACGGTCGAACGGCGCGCCGGTCGCCGACAGTTGCGTGATCTTGCTCAGGATATCGCGGCAGCGCTGGGTCTGTTCGCGCAGGGTCTTGATGTCGGAGGCGATCGGGCTTTCGCTGGCAACGGTCTTCTCCAGCTCGCGCGAGATCAGGAAGATGGTCGCCAGGGGGGTGCCGAGTTCGTGCGCGGCGGCGGCGGCGAGGCCGTCGAGCTGGGTGAGATGCTGCTCCCGCGCCAGCACCAGTTCGGTGGCGGCCAGCGCGTCGGAGAGCTTGTGGGTGTCCTCGGTGACCTGGATCGCATAGAGGCTGGTGACGCCGATCGCGAGCAGGATCGAGAGCCAGACCCCGAACAGATAGACCAGCGGCAGCTCCATGGGTTCTTCGCCCTCCCATGGCAGCGGCAGATGGACGAACACCAGCGCTGAGGCACAGGCTACCGCGAGGACGCCAAGCGCGATGGTCAGCCGGATCGGCAGCGCCGTCGCCGAGATCAGCACCGGGGCCAGGAACAGAAACGAAAACGGGTTCTGCAGGCCACCCGTCAGGAACAGCAACGCCGCCAGTTCCACGATATTGAGCGCCAGCAATCCCGCGGCGTAGACCGGTTCCAGCCGCTGCATCGGGTCAAACGCGATCTGCAGCACCAGATTGAGCAGCGCGGACAGGCCGACGATGGTGAGGCAGGGAATCACCGGGACGTCGAATTCGAGCCCCTGCACCACGATGAAAATGGCGGCGAGCTGGCCGAGCACGGCGAGCCAGCGCAGCCGCAGGATGGTGTCCAGACGGACATAGCGGCGCGGATGGCGAAAATCGGAGGCGGCGACGTCGGTCATGGCGGGACCTTAACCGTGGCAAGGCGCGATCACAAATTGCCATGGAGTCCAATGGGTTCCTTTCTGTGCATGGGGTTGTTTTCGATCTTTTTGGCTCAAGGGGCTTTGCGGCCGTCTTGCGCTTGTCCCGGCAATGGCCCAATGAACGCCCCGCATGGTCAGTAACGGCCCAGTCACGCCTCCATTACCCACCGCCGGTCCCGGCATGTCGGCGGCGATCGAGGTCGCGCAGCTGGTCAAGGTCTACAAGACCACCCGCGCCGTCGACGACGTCTCGTTCCGTATCGCGCGCGGCAGCATTACCGGGCTGCTCGGCGGCAACGGCGCCGGCAAGACCACCACCATCGCCATGATCATGGGGCTGGTGCTGCCGACCTCGGGAAGCATCCAGGTGCTGGGCTGTTCGATGCCCGGGCAAAGCGCTGAGGTGCTGGCGCGGATGAATTTCGAAAGCCCCTATGTCGACATGCCGATGCGGCTCACGGTGCGGCAGAACCTCACCATCTTCGGCCGGCTCTATGCGGTCGAGAATGTGCCCCAGCGGATCGAGCAACTCGCCGCCGACCTCGACCTCGGCGAATTCCTCGACCGCGCCAACGGCAAACTCTCCGCCGGGCAGAAGACCCGCGTGGCGCTGGCCAAGGCGCTGATCAACCAGCCCGAGCTGTTGCTGCTGGATGAGCCGACGGCGTCGCTCGATCCCGATACCGCCGACTGGATCCGGCAACATCTGCTGACCTACCGCAAGACCCATGGCGCGACCATCCTGCTGGCGTCACACAACATGCTGGAGGTGGAGCGGTTGTGCGACCGCGTCATCATCATGAAACGCGGCCGCGTCGAGGACGATGACAGCCCCGACAACATCATGACCCGCTACAACCGGGCGACGCTGGAGGAAGTGTTCCTCGACGTCGCGCGCGGCCGCCAGCAGGAGGGCCCGTCGTGAGCCCGCTGGTGCTGCCCGGGGGCATCGCGCCGCATCGGATCGCCGCGATGATCCTGCGCTATTGGTACCTGCTGCTGTCGTCATGGCCGCGGCTCCTGGAACTGATCTATTGGCCGGTGCTGCAAATCATTACCTGGGGCCTGCTGCAGAACTACATCTCGCAGAATTCCGGGTTTTTCGCCCAGGCCGGCGGCACCCTGATCGGCGCGGTGATCCTGTGGGACATCCTGTTTCGCGGCCAGCTCGGCTTCTCGATCTCGTTTCTCGAGGAGATGTGGGCGCGCAATCTCGGCAACCTGATGATGAGCCCCTTGAAGCCGATCGAGTTTCTGATCGCGCTGATGGCGATGAGCCTGATCCGGCTCGCGATCGGCGTCATTCCGATGACGCTGCTGGCGATGATCTTCTTCGACTTCAACCTGCTCGGCTTCGGCCTGCCGCTGATCGCGTTCTTCTGCAATCTGATCTTCACCAGCTGGTCGCTCGGGATCTTCGTTTCCGGGCTGGTGCTGCGTAACGGCCTCGGCGCCGAGAGCATCGTCTGGACGCTGATGTTCGGGGTGATGCCGCTCGCCTGCGTCTATTATCCCGTAACCGTGCTGCCGCACTGGCTGCAATATGTCGCCTGGGCGCTGCCGCCGACCTATGTGTTCGAGGGCATGCGGGCGCTGATGATCGACAAGGTGTTTCGCTCGGATTTGATGTTTCAGGCGCTGGCGATCAACGCGGTGATGCTAATCGCGTCATTTGCCGGATTTCTTGCCCTTTTGCGCAGCGCCCGGCGCCACGGCTCGCTGATCCAGAGCGGCGAATAAAAGTCACTTATCCCAAGGAATTCCAAGGAATCCCGGGTAATTCGGGGACCTTTGGCGCTTCCGGCACGTAGATATACTGGTCGGTGCATTGACGCTTAATTACGCATTCGGCAGTATGCTGCGATGCAAAAGAGATTTGAGGGTTAAATGCCGATTGGTGAATTTGGCGCGCCGCCGCCCCTGGTGGCCGAAGGCAGTCCGGCACTGACGACGCCGATGTACTGGATGTACGAAATGGGTCAGGCGTCGCTCAATCCCGCGCGCGCTGTGACCGACGCCACCAAAATCCTGTTTCAGAATCCGCTCAATCCGTGGTCGCATACCGAGTTCGGCAAATCCATTGCCGCCGGCTGCGAACTGTTCGAGCGCACCACGCGCCGCTATGGGAAGCCCGAATGGGGCCTCAACGATACCGAGGTCAACGGCGTCCGCACCCCGATCGAAATCCGTTCGGTTTGGGAAAAGCCGTTCTGCCGGCTGTTGTACTTCGATCGCAAGCTGACGCGGCCGTTGCGCACGCCGCAGCCGCGGGTGCTGATCGTGGCGCCGATGTCCGGCCATTACGCGACGCTGCTGCGCGGCACCGTCGAAGCCTTCCTGCCGACCCACGAGGTCTACATCACCGACTGGGCCGATGCCCGGATGGTGCCGCTGACCGAAGGCCGCTTCGATCTGGAAGACTATGTCGACTACGTCATCGAGATGCTGCACGCGCTCGGCGGCAACATGCATATCATCGCGGTATGCCAGCCTTCGGTGCCGGTGCTGGCTGCGGTTTCCATCATGGAAGCCGAGCGCGATCCCTTCGTTCCGGTGTCGATGACGCTGATGGGCGGTCCGATCGATACCCGCCGCAACCCGACCGCCGTCAACAATCTGGCGGCGGAGAAGGGCATCGACTGGTTTCGCAGCCATGTCATCACCAAGGTGCCGTTTCCGCATCCCGGCGTGATGCGCGACGTCTATCCGGGGTTCCTGCAGCTCTCGGGCTTCATCAGCATGAATTTCGACCGCCACAAGGACGCTCACAAGGCGCTGTTCAACAATCTGGTGAAGGGCGACGGCGA
>JBBQUA010000291.1:0-5136 GCA_038212905.1 Hyphomicrobiales bacterium | reverse complement strand
TGCCAGGCCATCATGGAAAGCCGGCACATGGACGTGCTGGAAATGGACGCCGCCTCCCATACCGGCGTCGACGACGTGCGCCAGATCAACGACAGCGTGCGCTATGCGCCGGCCAGCGCGCGCTACAAGGTCTACATCATCGACGAAGTCCACATGCTCTCGACCGCGGCCTTCAATGCCTTCCTGAAGACGCTGGAAGAGCCGCCGGAGCACGCCAAATTCGTGTTCGCCACCACCGAGATCCGCAAAGTCCCGGTCACGGTGCTGTCGCGCTGCCAGCGTTTCGACCTGCGCCGGGTCGATGCCGACGTGCTGATGGGCCATCTTGCCAACATCGCGGGCAAGGAGAACGTCGAGGTCGAGCCGGAGGCGCTCGGCATCATCGCGCGGGCGGCGGAAGGCTCGGTGCGCGATTCGCTGTCGCTGTTCGACCAGGCCATCGCCCATGCGGCCGGTCCGGTGCGTGCCGATGCGGTGCGGCAGATGCTGGGTCTGGCCGATCGAACCCGCGTGATCGATCTGTTCGATTCGCTGGCGCGCGGCGATATCGCCAGCGCGTTCAGGGAATTCCGCGAGCAATACGACACCGGCGCCGACCCGATCGTGGTGCTGTCCGACCTCGCCGAATTCGTCAATTTCGTCACCCGGGTCAAGATCGTGCCGGCCACCGCCGACAATGTCGCGTTCGGCGAAACCGAGCGCGTGCGCGCCCGCGACTTCGCCTCAAAGCTCTCGATGCGCATTCTGTCGCGGATGTGGCAGATGCTGCTCAAGGGCATCACCGAGGTGCAGGCCGCGACCCGGCCGGCAGCCGCGGCCGAAATGGTGCTGGTGCGCATCGCCTATGTCGCCGACATGCCGACGCCGGACGAGGCGATCCGGATGCTGGACCAGAATGGTGGCGCCTCGCCGGTGGTGGCATCGAGTTCTGCGTCGGCGCGGGCCACCTCCGCATCGACGGTATCCCCGATGTCATCGTCAGCCGCACGCGCATCCTCCGCGCCGCGCGCCAGCGCCGAGGCGTCCGCGCGACCGCAGATGATGGCGCCGGTATCCGATACCCAGTCGGCTCCGGCGGCGATGAAAATCGCAGGCTTCCCCGAACTGGTGGCGCTGGCCGGCGAGAAGCGCGATCTCATGATCAAGGGCGCGCTGGAGGCCCATGTCCGGCTGGTCCGCATCGAGGACGGACGACTCGAACTCGCGCTCGAGCCCACCGCGCCGCGGACCCTGGTCAACGATCTCTCCCGCAAGCTGGAACAATGGACCGGGCGGCGCTGGACCGTGATCGTGTCCAATGAGCCCGGACAGGCGACGCTGCGTTCGCAGAACGAAGTCCAAAAGAGCCAGCGCGAGCGCGCCGCCGAATCCGATCCGCGGGTGCAGGAGGTGCTGGCGCGGTTTCCCGGCGCCAAGGTAGTCGAGGTGCGCAAGCTTGCCCCGGAGACGCCGGAATCCGATGTTAGCGGTGAAGACCCCGCCGAGACTCCCGACAGCGACGATCTCTAGATTTTGAAGGAAGCATTCATGGCTGATTTTCTCGGCATGATGAAGCAGGCAGCCCAGCTGCAATCGAAGATGCAGGCGATGCAGGAAGAGCTCGGCAATGTCGAGGTCGAGGGCATTTCCGGCGGCGGACTGGTCAGCGTGCGGATGACCGCGAAGATGCAGGTCAAGGCCGTCAGGATCGATCCGTCGCTGATGAAGGCGGACGAGCGCGAAATCCTCGAGGATCTGCTGGTGACCGCGCTCAACGACGCGCAGCGCAAGGCGGAACTCGCGATGCAGGAAAAGATGCAGGCGCTGACCGGCGGGCTCGGCCTGCCGCCCGGACTGGGGCTCGGCTAGCCCAGATGGCTTCTGCGGTTGCCGGTCCCGAAATCGAACGTCTGATCCAGCTGCTGGCACGGCTGCCGGGCCTCGGCCCGCGTTCGGCGCGGCGCGCGGCGCTGCACCTGATCAAGAAGCGCGAGGCGCTGATGACGCCGCTGGCCGCGGCGCTGCAGGTGGCGATCGACAAGATCCAGGTCTGCAGGAGCTGCGGCAATATCGACACCCAAAATCCCTGCACGGTGTGCACCGATCCGCGGCGCGATCCCTCGATCATCGTGGTGGTCGCCGACGTCGCCGATCTCTGGGCGCTGGAGCGCGCGCATGCCACCAACGGCCTCTATCACGTGCTCGGCGCCACGCTGTCGCCGCTCGACGGCGTCGGCCCGCAGGATCTCACCATCGATGCGCTGGTGGCGCGTGCGCACGACCAGCGGGTGACCGAAATCATTCTCGCTTTGAATGCGACGGTGGATGGCCAGACCACCGCGCATTACATCACCGACCTCCTGCAGGAGGCCGGCGTCAAGGTGACGAGGCTGGCCCACGGCGTGCCGGTGGGCGGCGAACTCGACTATCTCGACGAGGGCACGCTGTCCGCGGCCATGCGGCAGCGCACTCTGTTCTGACATACTGCAAACGGAAATGATCGACATGATGATTCGACGATTCGGCCAACGACTTGCTTTGATGACAGCGATCGCGGTGACGTGCGCCGCGCCTGCCGTTAGCGCGCAACAGGTCGCGCCTGCGCCGAAGCCGGGCCGACTGATCAACGCCGGCGAGGTACTATCGGGCGAGCTCAATGCCATGAAGGTGCGCGGGGCCAAGAAGGGCAAGAAGGTCGCGACCTATCAGGTCACCAGCGAACCGCGCCGGCTGCCGCCGCCGAACGGGCTCTGCAACCTGGAGACCGGGCCGGAAACCTTCCAGCTCATCACCTCCAGCGACGCGCAGGCCGCGCAGCTGAAGGGTTTTATTGGCAAAGCAATCTCGATCAAGGTCGACGAAGTCGCCTGCGCGCAGGACGCCGGCCAGATGAGCGAAGCCGTGGTGACGAAATGGAGCGTGGTGACGAAGCATTGATTTCCATCGTTAATATGAACACTGTCGTCGCGCACACGCTCCGCTGTCATCGCCCGACTTGATCGGGCGACCCAGTACGCCGAGGCCTCTCGGCTCTATCACTGACGTCTCTGGAATACTGGGTCCCCCGCTTTCGCGGAGGACGACGAGTGAGATTGTTAACGCGGCGTTGCGCCATTCGAGCCGCGCGGCCTAAACCCGCACCGGCCCCAATTCATCAAAATGCCCGCGGCGCTGCAGCCACGCCAGCAGGATCAGGCTCGGCACCGCGACCACGGTGGAGACCACGAAGAACAGCGGCCAGCCCGTCGCCTCCGCCACAAAGCCCGCGCCCGAGGACAGATAGATGCGGCCGACCGAGGCCAGCGCGGTGAGCAGCGCGTATTGCGTGGCGGTGTGCAGCGGATTCTTGCATAGCGCGGAGAGATAGGCGACGAAGATCACGGTGCCGATCGCGCCGGTGAACGCTTCCACCGAGACGGCGACGGACAGCGCCCATTGCTGCGGCCCGACCAGCGCCAGCCAGCTGAAGGTGAGATTGGAGATTGCCTGCAGCAGGCCGCCGATCCACAGGCAGGTCACCAGCGAGCAACCGCGCGCGAGGAAGCCGCCGGCGAAACCGCCGATCAGGGTCGCGGCCAGGCCGACGCCCTTGACGATGATGGCGTAGTCGTTGCGCGTGAAGCCGATGTCGATGATGAACGGCACAGTCATCGCGCCGGCGAAGGCGTCGGTGAACTTGAACAGCATCACGAATACCAGCACGACGATGGCGTTGCGCTGGGTCAGGAACTCGCTGAAAGCGCCGATCGCGGCCTCGGCGATGCGGCCGACCGAAGGCTTGTCCCCGGCTGCGGCGTCGGCAATGCGGGATTGCTCCGGCTCCCGCGCGCACAGCACCGTGACGATGCCGATCAGCACCAGCGCCGCCATTACAGCGAAACTCGCCATCCAGGCATCGCGCCGGCTCAGCCCGGCATACTCGAAGCCAGTGACGAGAAACAGCGCCCCGGCCGTGGACGCCACCATGCCGACGCGATAGGCCGCCACATAGGACGCCATGCCCGCGGCCTGTTCGTTCTCCGCGAGGCTTTCGACCCTGAAAGCATCGACCACGATGTCCTGCGTCGCCGACGCCGTGGCGACCAGCAGCGCGCCGAGCGCCACGTAAAACGGCGAGCGCGCGGGATCGGTCAGCGCCAGTCCGAGGATCGCGGCCATCAGCAGCAGTTGGGTGAACACCAGCCAGCCGCGTCGCCGCCCGAGCCAGCGCGTCAGCAGCGGAATGTTCAATCCATCCACCAGCGGCGCCCACAGGAACTTAAGCGTGTAGGGCGTGCCGACCAGGGTGAACAGCCCGATGGTGCGGAGGTTGACGCCGTTCTCGCTGACCCTTACCAGCAGCGTCGATCCCGACAGCGCCAGCGGCAGCCCGGACGAGAAACCGAGCATCATCACGATCAGCACGCGCGGTTGCAGATACACCGCAAGCCCTTCGCGCCAGGAGGCGCGGGGGGTAGGGGCGATTGAGGCCTTGCTGGCTGCTTCTGGCGTGGATGTCATGCCGCAGTGCTAGCAGATTCGGGAACCATTGATATTATCCGATGCTGTCATCGCCCGGCTCTTGACCGGGCGACCCAGTATCCAGAGGCGGCAGATGGGGGCACGCAGCTTCTACGTCTACATACTTGCCAGTCGCATTGGCGGCGCGCTCTACATCGGCGTGACCAACGATCTGGTTCGTCGCGTTTGGGAGCATAAGACAGGGGAAGCCCAGAGCTTCACCAAGGATTACGATGTGAATCGACTAGTTTATTTCGAATGCTTCGAGGGCGTCGAAGCTGCCATTCATCGTGAGAAGCGGCTGAAGAAATGGACACGGGCGTGGAAGATTGCGTTGATCGAAAAAGACAATCCAGATTGGATTGATCTTTATCCGGAGATCGCGGCGGGAGGAGGATAGGGCCGAGACGGAGAACATCCAAAGTTTGTCGTCCTCCGCGAAAGCGGGGGACCCAGCATTTCAGAGGCGTCAGAGATGAATCGAGAGGTCTCGGCGTACTGGGTCGCCCGGTCGTGGCCCACGGCTGTCCGGTTCAGTTTTGCTGGACAAGGCGCATGGCATTGATTCTTCTGTGTTCCAAGCGTTTGGCGACGTTTTGGGACACGGAGAAGGATCAAGCCATGCTGCACCAAAATAGCGTATTCCACAGTCTATTG
>JBBQUA010000290.1:0-5216 GCA_038212905.1 Hyphomicrobiales bacterium | reverse complement strand
AAGGAGGCGGTGCTGGAGATGCTCGGCACCTTCAACGAGGACCTGTCGAAGCTGACCCGCGCCATCCGCCGCAACGACGGCGAGGCGCTGTTCGAGCATTTTTCGCGCACCCGCGCCATCCGCCGCGGCATCGTCGAGATCGGCCAGGATTCGGCGGCGCCGGATTTCGGACGGCCGCATGAGCAATTGGGGAAAAAGCCGGAGTAGGAGCTCCACCGTTTCGCACCCACAGTCGTCGTCCTCCGCGAAAGCGGGGGACCCAGTACGCCGCGGCCTATCGGTTCTATCGCTGGCGTCTCTGGGATACTGGGTCGTCCGGTCAAGCCGGACGATGACAGCTGGGGATGACCGCGATGGTGCGCACCACTCGCGGCCTTACATCAAAACAGCGGCGGAACCTGCCCCACCTTCAGCGGTCCGAAAAACACCGCGCCGTCGACGAAGCGCAGCGGGAACGCCCTCGCCTTCCGGCCTTCCAGCACCGCGTCCTTGCCGAGCGCGTTGATCCCCGCGGTGACGCCGACATTGGCGTTCTGCTTGACCATGCGGCCGAGGCCGGGGATGGCGCGGTCCAGCGCGCCGAGCAGGTTGTTGACGTCGGATGTCTTGACCCCCGGCGCGACGCGGTCGAGCGTCGCCTGCGGCACGCCCTCGTCCAGCATCTTCTCGATGCCGAGCGCCGGGATGATCTTCTCGATCCCCGCCACCGTCATCTGCAATTCGCCGTCGAGCCGGCCGCCGGCGCTGAGGCCGAGGCTGCCGGTGGCGAGCGCGATCAACTCGCCCTGCTGGATTCGCGACTGCACGATTTCGACCCGCCCGCCGGCCGCCTGGATTTCGCGAAACCGCTCCGGCCAGGGTTTTGGCTTGAAGTCCTGCAAGCCACTGAGCAGGGTGCGGACGTCGGCGTCGAACGGAACGGCCAGCAGCGGATGCAACTCCTGCAGGCTGCCTTGCGCGATCTTCAGCACGGTCTCGATCACGGGACGATCCTGCACCGAGCCTTCGGCGAGACGGCCGTGCAGCTCGACCAGTTTGGCGCGCGCCAGCGGCGTCTGCACCGGACCGTTGACGCGCTCGATCGTGGGATCGTCGAATACGATGGTCGCGCGCTGCGGCACGGCCGGCAGCCCGACCACGCTGCTGCGGGCCGTGCTCCAGTTCACGATCATGGCGGGCGGTCCGCCGCGATCGGAAATCGTCGCCGGCGCGGTGAATTCCGCGATCAGCAATTTCGGATCCCAGATCTGCGCCACGACCAGGATTTCGCCGAGATTGGCGGTAATCGGCGCCCGCGTCGCGGCCGATTCAGCGGTCTGCGCGCGCAGCGACACGCTGGCGCCGCTGCAGCGGACTTCGAGGCGGAACGGATAACCGGCCACCGAGCGCTTGGCGCAGTCATAGACCCGGCCGGATGCCGCCTCCTGGGCGCGCCAGGCGTCGACCTTGACCTCGACCTGGGAGGCGGCAAAGAACCAGAATCCGCTCCACGCCACCGCGGCGACCAGAAGCAGAGCAGGCATGATGAAAAGGCGCCAAAGCGGGCGCCGGCGCGGCGCAGGGGTCATATCAGGCATGCGGGACCTTTGGCGGACGATTTTGTCAATTAAGCGGTGGTGCAAGCCGTGGTTTGAGGCGCGGTTTAAGCCGTCCTGTCGGAGCCTATCAAGTTAACGCATTTTCACTCGCCGCAAAACTCTGCTAGGCGTGCGCGCGATGCCAGCCAAAATCGTATCCGAAGCGGAATTGTCCAAAGGCGACCTCTGGGTGTTCGGCTACGGCTCGCTGATGTGGCGGCCGGACTTCGCGTTCATCGAACAGGTTCCGGCCCGGCTGATCGGCGAGCATCGTGCGCTCTGCGTCTATTCGTTCGACCACCGCGGCACGCCGGAAAAGCCCGGGCTGGTGCTCGGGCTCGACCGCGGCGGCGCCTGCCGCGGCGTCGCATTCCGGGTGGCGGCGCAGCAACGCGGCGACGTCGTCGACTATCTGCGCAGCCGCGAGCAGACCACCCATGTCTATCGCGAAGTGATGCGCTCGGTCTGGCTCGAAAACGAAGCCCGCGAGCGCGTCAGCGCGCTGGCCTATGTGGTCGATCGCGGCCACGTGCAATATGCCGGGCGGCTCTCGCTGGCCGATCAACTGCGCTTCGTGCAGCAGGGCCACGGCCGCTCCGGCAACAACCGCGACTACGTGCTGGCGACAGTGAAATCGATCGAGGCGCAGGGGTTTCGCGACGCGCAATTGCATCAGCTGGCGACGATGCTGCATCAAGGTTGAATTCTGTTCTTCCCCTCTCCCCTTGTGGGAGAGGGTGGACGCGACGCGAAAGCGTCGCGGACGGGTGAGGGGTCTGTCTCCGCGAATTCAGTACGCGCGGATGAAGCCCCCTCATCCGGCGCTTCGCGCCACCTTCTCCCACAAGGGGAGAAGGGAAAAAGATTACTTGTTCCCCGAGGGCGCGCTTGGCACCACGCCGAACAATTGCGCCTGCTCCTCGCGCGCGACCTCGACCAGCCGGTTGGTGGCGGCCTCGATCACGGTGGCGATCCGCACGATGAATTCCTTGCGGGAGAGGCCGGCCGGCAAGGGATCCAGGAATTCGACCACCAGCGTGCCGGGATAGCGCATGAAAGTCCGGCGCGGCCAGAACAGGCCGGAATTCAATGCTACGGGCAGGCAGGGCACGCCGCTGCTGGCATAGATCTGGCCGACGCCGGTCATGTAATCCGGCGGCGCGCCGACCGGGGTGCGGGTGCCCTCGGGAAAGATGATCAGCTGCCGGCCGCTGCGAATTTCCTTCGGCGCGCGCCGCGCCATGTCCATCAGCGACCGCATGCCGCCGCCGCGGTCGACGCCGATCATGTCAGACTTCATCAAATACCAGCCGAAGAACGGTATCCAGGCGAGTTCGCGCTTGTAGATGAACAATGGCGCATCGAAGAACTGCATCAGCGCGAAGGTTTCCCACATCGACTGGTGTTTCGACGCGACGATCAGCGGCCCCACAGGGATTTTCTCCCGCCCGCGAACCTCCAATCGGGTGTTGCAGACCACGCGCATCAGCCAGACGCTGCTGCGCGCCCAGGCTTTGGCGACCGCCATGAAGGCGCGCCGCGGCATCAGGAAGGTGGGAATGGCGACCACATTCCAGAACACCAGCAGCATATAGAACAGCACGTTGTAGACCAGCGAGCGCAGGAAGATCGAAACCATGGAATACCCTGGATCAGTTGGCTTGAGCCGTCGCCGGTCTGCGTGCCGAGAGCGATCCGGCCGGCTGGCTCGTGAGTTCGGGCACAAGGTCGAGGCCGGCATCGGCCAGGCGCACCCGCAGCTCGGCGGCGACGTATTTGGCATACTCCGATAGCAGCAGCCGCAACGTCGCGCCACTCGTCCACCACGGCTCATCCCGCCATTTATCGCCGACCACCGCGAACGGAATCAGCTGGATATCGGGCATCGCATGCGACAATTCGACGATGGCGCGCGGCATATGGTAATTCGATGTCACCACGATCAGCGACTTGAAGCCGCGGTCACGGGCCCAGCGCCGCGTCTCCGCCGCGTTGCTGCGGGTATTGACGGCGGAGCGATCGAGATCGACGCAACAGCCCAGCAGCGACTGATTGTCGGGCAGCGACCGGGAAATGTCGCTCGCGGCGTTGGTGGGATGCACGCCTGAAATCAACAGCCGCTTGCCGTAACCGCCGGCCAGCAAAGCCATCGCATCGGAAACCCGCGAGGAACCGCCGGTCAACACCACGATGCCGTCGGCGCTGCGTTCGGGCGTCACTTCGGCGCCGCGCAGCTGCGACAGGAAGGCGACGAAGCCGATCGCGGCGCCAACGAAGGCGATCGCCAGCGACGCCACGATAACAGCGCGCAGCGATCCCCTCGGCGCGGCAGCCGGCGCATCGGGCGATCTATCGTCGGACTTCGAAACCATGCGGTGCCGGTGTTTCCTTTTCCCTGCAAGTCTAGAACGTTTTCGGATGAAAGGGAGCCCGGTTTGACCCTGACGCAGGCAAGATGCGCCTCATTCGATGTCGTCGAGGGTGGCAAACAGCGTCCGCCGCGATGCCCAGGCGGTGATCGCCGCGATCAGCACCGCCTGTGCCGCGAGCGCCAGATAGCCCGACGGGCGCAGCGAAAACGTCCCGAGCAAGGCCGCGAACTGATCCCCGACCGGGGTGCCCGAGAACCAGCCGGCGATCGATTCGGAGAAGCCGAACAGCAGCATGGCGACGCCGCCGCCGATCACACCGCCCTGCAGGCCAAGCCTGAGAAAATGCCGCAGGAAGCGATTGGCGATGAAGCGGTCGCCGGCCCCGACGAAATGCAGGACCTCGACGATCGGGCGATTCGCCGCCATCGCGCCGCGGGTCGCAAACGATACCGAAATGATGGTCGCGACGATCACCAGCGCGAGGATGCCGATGCCTGCGAACACGGTGGCGCCGGTCATCGACCGCATCCGTTCGATCCAGGCGCGGTGATCGTCGACGCTGGCGGTCGGCGCCAGCTGCGTCACCCGGCCGCGCAATACCGCCAGGTCGAGCACGGTGCCGGGCTGGACCCGTGCCACGATGACGCGCGGCACCGGCAGATCGTCGAACGACAATCCGGTGCCGAGCCATGGTTCCAGCAATCTGGCGGATTCGTCCTTGGTGAAGGGTTTGATCTCGACGATGCCGGACTGCGCTCGCATCGCCTCGGCGACCGCCGCCACATCGCGCTCGATATCGCGCCCGGCGGCGGGACGCACCTGGATGGTGATTTCGCTCGCGACCTCCGACTGCCACTCCGCCGCCGACGCGCTCACCAGCAGCACCGCGCCGGTGGTGATCGAGGCGAGGAAGGTCATGATGGCGACCACCGCCACCAGCGCGCGGCCCGCGATCGAGGCGCGGGGCACGATCGGCGACAGATTGCGCGCGCGCGCCGGCAGTTGCGGACGCTCATGTCCGAGATCCACCAGGGGGCCGTGTTCGTCGCCGGTTCTACTCATAGATATGCAACCGTCCCTGATGCAGCACCAGCCGCCGCGCATCGTACTGGTCCATCAGCGTCATGTCGTGGGTGGCGATGATGACCGCGGTGCCGGACTTGTTCAGTTCGATGAACAGCCGCAGCAACCGCCGCCCCAGCGTCGGATCGACGTTACCGGTGGGCTCATCCGCCAGCAGCAATTGCGGCCGCGAGATCACGGCGCG
>JBBQUA010000289.1:0-5260 GCA_038212905.1 Hyphomicrobiales bacterium | reverse complement strand
GATTTGCCGTTGCCGTTGGAGCCGAGCAGGGCGATGCGGTCATCGGTGTCGATGCGCAGGGTAACGCGATTGAGCACCGGCTTCTTCGGGTCATAGCCGACCGAGACATTGTCGACCGCGATGATCGGCGGCGACAGCATTTTTTCGGGGATGGGAAAGGAAATCTCGCGCACGTCCTGCGTCACAAGGGCTGTGACCGGCTTCATCCGCTCCAGCATCTTGACGCGCGACTGTGCCTGGCGGGCTTTCGAGGCCTTGGCCTTGAAACGATCGACGAAGGCCTGCAGGCGCTTGCGTTCGTCCATCTGCCGCTTGGCATGCTTGGCGTCGAGCATCTCGCGGGTAGCGCGCTGCTCCTCGAACGAGGAGTAGGTGCCCTTGTAGAGCGTCAGCTTGGTGCGATCGAGGTGCAGGATCTGGTCGACCGAGGTGTCGAGCAGGTCGCGGTCATGGCTGATGACGATCACCGTGCGCGGATAGTTCGCCAGATGGTCCTCGAGCCACAGCGTGCCTTCGAGATCGAGGTAGTTGGTGGGCTCGTCCAGCAGCAGAAGATCGGGCGCCGAAAACAGCGTCGCGGCAAGTGCGACGCGCATCCGCCAGCCGCCGGAAAACTCCGAACAGGATCGCGCCTGGTCGGCGGTGGAAAATCCAAGGCCGCTCAGGATCGCGGCGGCGCGGGCCGGCGCCGAATGCGCGTCGATGTCGACGAGCCGGGTCTGGATATCGGCGATGCGCGAAGGATCGTGCGCGGTCTCGGCTTCGGCCAGCAGCGCGTCGCGCTCGAGGTCGGCCTTCAGCACCACCGAGATCAGGCTTTCCGGGCCGTCGGGCGCTTCCTGCGCGAGACTGCCGATACGCCAGCGGGGAGGGATCGAGATGGACCCGGTTTCGGTCGGCAACTCGCCGCGGATCGCATGAAACAGCGTCGATTTGCCGACGCCATTGCGGCCGACAAACCCCACGCGCGAGCCGGGCACGATCTGAACCGAGCTGTTGTCGATCAAAAGCCGTCCGGCAATCCGGACCGAGATATCGGTGATTGAAAGCATGCGGGCTTTTCACCGGAGCCGTCTCAAAACGCAACCCGTTAATTGCACGAAATGGCGGCGGCGCGGCGGCTGGTCCCGTATTAGGGCCTAATTCGGCAGCATTTGGTGGCCGCTGGCGTCTTGTTGGCGCAGTTCATCCAGCAGACGTGCCAGATGGGGCGGCAGTTCGGAATCCAGCGGGCGGAGGTGTTGCTGCAGCCGTTCGCCCACGGCATGGCAAATCGATCGGCTGGTCTTGCGATCGATTTGTTCGCTGTTGTCGATGTGGCTGTTCATAACGGCATTCCGCTTGGTAGTCGGTGCTGATGCTGCAGAACCAAGTCATCGGGATGGAAATGGTTTCGCGCCGGGGGTGGATTGGATGCCCTGCTCGTCAAAATGGTATTAACGCCACCGCCGGTTCCGCCTGAGGGAACGCGAGAACGATGCCCCGGCGAGCGGCGGACGGGCTGTTTGACGCGGAACCGGTATGATCGGGCCGGTGGATCGGGCGCCAGTGGGCGCCCCACGGCGTCGGGACCAATCGCCGCAGGTAGCCGCGGCCATGGCCGCGGCGAAGCCGGGTCCCCATGGCTGCGGTGCCAGGTAGGCCCACCGGCTGAGGCCGAGATCGGCCCGCGGGACCGCACCGAGCGTAGCCGCGGCAACTGCAACACGGGGGAATTTGTGTTGCCCGCGACATTCGCCAGGTCGCTTGCCGTTCCCGGACGGCGCCGATATAAGCGCCGCAACTCCCACCAGCGCTTTTCAAGGACGAGACTATGGCGATTGAACGTACCTTTTCGATACTCAAGCCCGACGCGACCGCGCGCAACCTGACGGGCGCGATCAACGCGCTGATCGAAAAGGCCGGACTTCGGATCGTTGCCCAGAAGCGCATTCGCATGACCCGCGAACAGGCCGAAACCTTCTATGCCGTTCATAAGGCGCGTCCGTTTTTCGGCGAGCTGGTGGACTTCATGATTTCGGGCCCGGTCGTGGTCCAGGTGCTCGAAGGCGAGGGCGCCGTCCTCAGGCATCGCGACGTCATGGGCGCGACCGATCCTTCCAAGGCGGCCGACGGAACCATCCGCAAGCTGCATGCGAAGTCGATCGGCGAAAATTCCGTGCACGGCTCCGATGCCGCCGAGACCGCGACGATTGAAATTGCCCAGTTCTTCTCGGGCAACGAAATCGTCGGTTGATCGACCAACAAAGCGGCAGACAATAGCCGCGCAGAACGGCCACGCGCCGGGGGGACTGTGCTGTGAACTGGGTCATGCAAATCTTCGATCCTGCGATCATCTCGAACTTCTTCACCCAGTTTCAAACCGAGATGCAGCAGCCGACCTTCTGGGTCGCGCTCGGCAAGATCATGTGGATCAACATCCTGCTGTCGGGTGACAACGCGCTTGTCATCGCGATGGCATGCCGCGGGCTGCCGCCGCGCCAGCGGTTCTGGGGCATGGTCCTTGGCGCCGGCGTCGCCGTCTTCCTGCGCATCATCTTCACGGGCATCGTCGTGACGTTGATGGCGCTGCCGTTCCTCAAACTGGTCGGCGGGCTGGCGCTGCTGTTCATCGCGGCAAAGCTGCTGGTACCCGAAAACGAGGGCGAGGGCGACGTCGATACGGCCGCGCATCTGTGGGCGGCGGTGCGGATCGTGGCGATCGCCGACATCGTGATGAGCCTCGACAATGTCATCGCGGTTGCCGCGGCCGCCAATGGCAGCATTCCCCTGCTTGTGATCGGCCTTGCGATCAGCGTTCCCCTGATCGTTGCCGGGGCCGCGCTGATCATGGCGCTGCTCACGCGCATGCCTGCGTTGGTATGGGCGGGCGCGGGCTTGCTCGGCTGGGTCGCCGGCGAGGTCATGGCGACCGATCCCGCGATCGTTCCCTATCTGAAGTCGTTCTTCAACGGCCCGGCCGGCATCACGCTCGACTCATTCTTCGCGCCGCTCAGGGTATTCCCGCAGTTCGCCAATGACGGTCACGGCGCCGAGGTGCTGTTCGGGATCATCGGCATCATCATCGTTCTGGTGGCGGGGGGAATGTGGCGCAAGCGCAAGCTGGAAGGCGCTGCGCATCACGCGACGGCGGCCTGACCGCCGCTATCGCCGCACGATCGAGCCGGCGCGGCCGACCAGCCGCGCCAGTTGCTTGAACCGGCTGCCGACGCGATCGGCGACCAGATCGACCATCCTGTGCTCGAACACCAGCATCAGCTTGCGGCCCTGGCTTCGAAAGTGGATCAGCGGCAGGACACCGGGACGTGCCGCCGATATCAGATGGGCGACGCGAAAGGCCGCGCCGAGCAGCCGGGCGCGCTCGACCATGGCCGGCGGCACCAGTTGCTGAATGATCGCGGGCGGTTCATTTTGTTCGCTGAAGCCCGCATAGCGGTAAAACACCGACAGCGCGACAAAGGCCCGGCCCTGATGGCTGATCGAGCCGAAATTGCCGTTGGTAATGAGGTTGAGCGTCTGCTCGCCGCGATAGTCCGGATGCACCCGCCATCCGATGTCCGATAGCAGGCAGGCGGTATGCCGCAGCCGGCGATCCTCTTCGGTTTCCTTGAGCTTGACGACCCTGACCAGCCGATCGGTCCATCCGATCAGTTCCTCGGCATGCCGGCTGGATCGCGACAGCAGTTCGTTCAGCGTCTGCGCGGCGCAGATCAAGCCGTCCCTGGAGCGCTCGGCCGGCGGCAGCTTCGCATACAGCAGGCCTTCGCGGACGCCGAAGGTCGAGAACACGATGGTCTTCGGTTTGGCGACGCGAATGATGTATTCGAGCACGAGGGCGGCATAGGTCAGCAGCGGCCGCCGGGCGTCTGAGATAGCTTCGATATCCGCCAGCATGTCGACCGCCGCCAGCCGGCGCAGCCGCTGCGCGAAATCGAGCGCTTCCGCCGCAGTGATCGAATAGCCGTGCATCACCCGCAGGGGATAACCGCTCTGGATGATGTGGATGCGGGCCAGCGCCCGCCATGTCCCGCCAACCGCGTAAAAGGTGCGGCCGCGGCCGGCCTTGAGTTGCGCCACGCCGGTCAGATCCGTCTTGACGATGCGTTCGGCGCGCTTCAGCGACTTCTGCGACACGTCCTGCAGCGCCAGGCTTCCGAGCGGAAGCGTCACCCCGCTGCGAACCCGGTTGCCGTGCACGTCGATCAGTTCCAGCGAACCGCCGCCGAGGTCGCCGACGATGCCGTCCGGTTTGTGAATGCCGGACACCACGCCCAGCGCCGACAAATACGCCTCGCGCGGCCCTGACAGGATCTCGATCGAACAGCCGCAGATACGCTCCGCCCTGGCGATGAAGTCGGGGCCGTTGCTGGCGTCGCGGCAGGCGGCGGTGGCGATCGCATGGACGCGGCCGACCTTCATCACCCGGCAAAGCGCGCGAAACCGCCGCAGCGCGGTCAGCGCCTTGGCGACGGCATCCGGCGCCAGCAGCCCGGTGGTCTGGACCTCACGGCCGAGGCCGCACAGCGCCTTTTCGTTGAAGATCGTGATCAGGCTGCGCGCCATCTTTTCATAGACGACGAGGCGCACCGAATTCGAGCCGATGTCGATGACCGCGACACTGGATGCGCGTTTGCGCGGCCGCTTCACCACCTCGCCCCCTCAGGGCGACTGATGACGCTCGGCACGGCGCGTGAGGCGGCGCGGCGAAGATTCCTTGAGAGACTTTCCACGGCCAGACAGACTCGGATTCGTCATGAAGTAATCGTGCAGATTGAACGGCTCCTCGCCCTTCGCGGCCTTCATACGCGTTGACGATCCATCCGGCAACAACTGCCAGCTCTGTTCCGTATCCTTCAGGTTTGCGACCATGATTTGTTCGAGAACCTGCTGATGCACCGTGGGATTTTGCAGCGGGCAGAGGATCTCGACGCGGCGGTCGAGGTTGCGCGGCATCATGTCGGCGGAGGAGATATACACAGCCGCTTTGGCGCTGGGCAGGCCCTGTCCCATCCCGAAGCAGTAGATTCGTCCATGTTCGAGAAAACGGCCGATGATCGATTTGACGCGGATATTCTCCGAAAGTCCCGGCACGCCGGGCCGCAGGCAGCAAATGCCGCGTACCACCAGCTCGATCGGAACGCCGGCCTGCGACGCTTCATACAGCGCGTCGATGATGTCGGGATCCACCAGCGAGTTCATCTTGAGCCAGATTCCCGCCGGCTTGCCGCTACGGGCAAAATTGGTCTCGCCGCGAATATGT
>JBBQUA010000288.1:0-5445 GCA_038212905.1 Hyphomicrobiales bacterium | reverse complement strand
CCGGGTCGCGTGGTGGGTCTCGCCGAGCACCGCAGCATAAGCGATCGCGCCTATCACGGCGAACGCGCCGACAAAGACGAATTCCGAACGCCAGCCGAAATAGTGATCGAGCGCGCCGCCGAGCAGCGGCGAGAAGCCGGGCGCGGCGGCCATCGCGATCATGATCAGCGCCATGGCGCGGCCAAGCGCGGCGCCCGAAAACAGGTCGCGTGCGATGGCGCGCGACAGCACCGAAGTCGAGCAGGCGCCGGCGGCCTGGATGACGCGGCCGATCAGCAGGCCGGGCAGATCGGTGGCAAGGCCACACCAGATACTGCCGGCCAGGAACACGGCAAAGCCTGCCAGCACCGGCCAGCGCCGGCCGTAGCGATCGGAGATCGGCCCGACCGCCAGCTGGCCGAGCGCGAATACCGCGAGGAACACGGTGATCGACGCCGTTACTTCGGCGGTCGACACAAGCAGCGACGCCGCCATCTGCGGCAGCGATGGCAGCAGGATGTTGGTCGCCAGCGTTCCCGTCGCCGCAAGCGCGGCGAGGACCGCGATCTGCAGGAAGGTCGAGGAGACCTCCGGCCGGGGAGCTGCGTCGATCGCTACGGTCTGGTCGGCCATGGGAGCTCCCGTTTAAAGATTAAATGACGTATATCATATAAATCGAGTTGCGGAACAGGCAATGAGGGGTGGCAGCGATCCAGAAAAGGGAACCCGGCATTGCGAGCCAACGGGGGTCGCGCGAACCCTCGGCGATGACAGCGCGGTCTTGCGCCATTTGCCAACCCGTGACGACCAGGTTTATATTTCAGCCACTATGATGATCCGTACCCTCGATATCGCTTCGGTCTTCTTCCTGAGCTGCTGACAGCGCCGCCGTCAGGCGGCTGGAAGATCAATTCCCTTTGGACCGAGCCCAACCGGTTCCGCTTCGAGCGGGCGATGGTTGCTGGCCAAGCGATACGAGGATCTTTATGCCTACCCATCAACCCAAACCCGTGCACGCGCTCAGCGACGCGCAGATACGGCAATTCATTGACGACGGATTCGTCCGGCTCGATCTCGCCTTTCCCCGCGAACTGGCCGACCAGGGCCGCGCCATCCTGTGGCGCGATTTGCCTTGCGAAGCGGATAACCCGGCGACATGGACGCGGCCGGTGATCCGGCTCGGTTACTATGGCGACGAGCCGTTCAAGCGTGCGGTCAATAGTCCCTTGCTGCACGCCGCATTCGACCAACTGGTCGGCAGGGGACGCTGGCATCCGCGGGGCGACCTCGGAACCTTTCCGGTGCGGTTTCCAAGCCCTGACGATCCCGGCGATGCCGGTTGGCACATAGATGTCAGCTTTCCCGGCCCCTCCAACGATCCGAACGAAGCACAGGACTATTCATCGTGGCGGGCTAATGTGACCTCGCGTGGCCGCGCGCTGTTGATGTTGTTCCTGTTCTCCGACGTTGGCGAACGCGACGCACCGACGAGGATCAAGATCGGATCGCATCGCGACATCGCGCGGCTGCTCGAACCGGCGGGCGAGGCGGGTTCGCCAAACTGGACGCCCAGCGAATTGGGAGCCACCTTGGCCCGCCCGGAGGCGTTGGCAATAGGCGAAGCCGGCACCGTCTATCTCTGCCATCCCTTCCTGTTGCATGCCGCGCAGATGCATCATGGAGTGGTGCCGCGTTTCATGGCGCAACCGCCGCTCCATCCGGCCGAGCCTTTCAGGCTCGATCGGGAGGACGGGTGCTACTCACCGGTGGAAATCGCCATTCGACAGGCTCTAAATGAAGGCCGCGACTGATAGCGAGCGCCGCCCGGATCGAGGTCCGGTTCGGGCGGCATCGCTCAGCAGGCCCGCAACACTTCCGGCCCGTCGCCGACCATGTCCGGCTGCCGCACCAGCGAGACCGCGGGCGACATCAGGATCACCAGCGCCTGGGCGCCGAAGATGACGGCGGCGAGATAGAGGCAGGCCTCGGCACTGTAAAGCCCGCCGACGAGGGCGCCGAGCGCGGAGCCGATCGGGCGCGCGCCATAGCTCAGGATGTTGATCGCGGACACGCGCCCCAGCAGCCGTGGCGGCGTCACCGATTGCCGCAGCGTGGCGGTCGAGATCACCCACAGGATCGGACCGGCGCCGAGCAGGAAGAAGCCCAGACCGGCAAGCGCCGGCGATGGAATGAGGGTGGTGAGCGCCATCACACAGGCGGCAACGAAGCCGGTGACCGGTCCGAGCCCGATCACGGTGCCGAAGGCGAGACGGCGCATCAGCCGCGTCGCCAGCAGCGCGCCGAACACCATGCCGACGCCGTACATCCCGAGCGTGAGCCCGACACCGCTCGCTGATAATCCGAGCCGGCGCACCGCATAGGGCACGAACACCGCCAGCAGCAGGAACGACGCGGTGTTGAAGATGAACTGGGTGATGAACACCGGCCGCAACAGCGGATGATGGCGCACGAACGCGGCGCCTTCCCTGATCTCCTGCAGCGGATGGCGGCGCGGCGCAGGCGCGCGCACCGGCTCATAGATGCCCGACAGCAGCACCACGGCGATCACGGAGAGCGCCGCGGCGACGCCGAAGGCGGGTGCGGCGCCGGTCCATCCCACCAGCACGCCGCCCAGCGCCGGACCGCTGGCGAACGCGACAGTGCGCGCGAGCTCAATCCGCGCGTTCGCGGCGGGTAACAGGTCAGGCGGTACCAGCGACGGCACCAATGCGGGCGTCGCCACGCTGTAGACGACGGTGCCGCATACCGCGACGAAGCCGAGCAGGGCCAGCAGCGGCAGCGTCAGCCCATCCAGCCAGACCAGCAGCAGGATTGCCGCCAGCGCCGCCGCGCGCAGCGCTTCCGAACCTGCCATCAGCCGGCGCCGCGAGATGCGATCGGCGAGCAGGCCGGCGGGAATCGCGAACAGGATGAATGGCAGCGTCAGCGCGGTCTGCAGCAACCCGGTCTGGCCTTCGCCGACCCCGAGCACGATGACGGCAACAATAGGCGCCGCCGCCAGCGCGATCTGCTCGGCCGATTGCGCCGCCAGATTGGACCAGGCCAGACGGTTGAAGGTCGGGGGCAGGTGGGGCGCGTGATGGATCGCAGTCATGGCGTGGTTTCCCGGCAAATCGGCAGGCAGCCATTGTCTTGCTCCCGGGACAGCCAAGCCACCCGCTTCCCGACGGCAGGACGGATCGATTAGATGCAGTTGCTAATGAGTTGCATTAAATAGCTGCTACCCCCATCTTGTCGCGATGGACGCGAAAATCCCCGCTTTGCCCGCTGATTCCCCGACAGACGCCCAGAAGGATGGCTCCGGCTGGCGTGCTGACGCAGCGGCCGGGGTCCAGAAGAGCCTGCCCGAGGTCTACGGGACCGTCGCGGTCCCGCTGGGCGGTCATTGGTGGCGCAAGCTGCTGGCCTTCGCCGGGCCCGGTTATCTGGTCTCGGTCGGCTACATGGACCCGGGCAACTGGGCGACCGACCTCGCCGGTGGGTCGAAGTTTGGCTACACGCTGCTGTCGGTCATCCTGATCTCGAACCTGATGGCGATCCTGCTGCAGGCGCTGGCCGCCAGGCTCGGCATCGTCACCGATCGCGACCTGGCACAGGCCTGCCGCGCCACCTATTCCCGGCCGGTCAACTTCATGCTCTGGCTGGCTTGCGAACTGGCGATCATCGCCTGCGACCTCGCCGAGGTGATCGGCACCGCGATCGCGCTGAAATTGCTGTTCGGCATTCCCTTGCTCGGCGGCGCGCTGATCACGGCCCTCGATGCGTTCCTGCTGCTGCTGTTGATGAACAAGGGCTTTCGTTTCCTCGAGGCGTTCGTCATTGCGCTTCTGATCGTGATCTTCGTCTGCTTTGCGATCCAGATCACCGCCGCAGCGCCGCCGGTCGCCGCGATGCTGAAGGGTTTTGTGCCGTCGACCGAGATCTTCACCAATCCCGAGATGCTCTACATCGCCATCGGCATCATCGGCGCGACTGTCATGCCGCATAATCTCTATCTGCACTCCTCGATCGTGCAGACCCGCGCCTATGAGCGGTCGGACGAAGGCCGCCGCGACGCCATCAAATGGGCGACGACGGACTCCACCATCGCGCTGATGCTGGCGCTGTTCATCAATGCCGCGATCCTGATCGTCGCCGCCGCCACCTTCCATACCAGCGGTCATTCCGACGTCGCCGAAATCGGCCAGGCCCACGAGCTGTTGTCGCCGTTATTGGGCCTGTCGATCGCCTCGACGCTGTTCGCCGTGGCGCTGCTGGCCTCCGGCCTCAATTCCACCGTGACGGCGACGCTGGCCGGCCAGATCGTGATGGAAGGCTTTCTGCACCTGCGGCTGCCGAACTGGGCGCGGCGGCTTGTCACCCGCGGCATTGCCATCGTCCCGGTCATCATCGTCACCGCGCTCTATGGCGAACGCGGCACCGGGCAGTTGCTGGTGTTCAGCCAGGTCATCCTGTCGATGCAGCTGCCGTTCGCGGTGATTCCGCTGGTGCAGTTCGTGTCCGACCGGCGCAAGATGGGCAAGTTCGCGATCTCGCTCCCGGTGGCCGCCGTGGCCTGGATCGTCGCCGGCATCATCGTGGTGCTGAATCTAAAACTGCTGTTCGAGACGTTTTTTGGGTGAGGATGAAAACCGCGGCGTACTGGATCGCCCGCCTTCGCTTTGGTTCGGGTGGATTGTAACGGCGGAGCGAAAAGCATGAGCATGTTATTCGGCAAGGTCTGCCAGAACGGCTATGTCGTTCGCGACATCGAGAGGGCGATGAAGTTCTGGACCGAGACGATGCGCGTCGGGCCGTTCTTCTACATCCCCAGGGTCAAGACCGACTGGTTTCGCTATCGCGGGGTGGATTCAGCGGTCGAGATGAGCATCGCGCTGGCCAATTCCGGCGATCTGCAGATTGAACTGATCCAGCAGCGCAACGACGCGCCGTCGATGTACCTGGACTTTCTGAATGAGCATGGCGAAGGCATGCAGCATATGTCCTGGTGGACCAACGACTACCAGGCGCTCTACGACCGCGCCACCGCCGCAGGTTTCGTCGTCGGCCATGAGGGACAGATCGGCGGCCCGCAAGGGCGGTTCGCCTATTTCGACACATCGGGCCATGCCGGAACCGTGGTCGAGATCTCCGACGTCAGTGGCGGCAAAGGACGCTTCTTCGGGCATGTCCGGAAAGCCGCCGCGAACTGGGACGGCACCGATCCGGTGCGCGTGATCGGGAATTGAGGAAGGCCGAATGGCGAATGGCGAGCAGCGAATGGAGGTCCCTATTCGCTGCTCGCCAATCGTTATTCGCCGATCTTAATCCTGCGGCTCCGAAAACACTTCGCCCGAAGCGTCGATGCGCAGCCAGCCCGAGGGCGCCAAGCGCTGCTGCGGCAGGAAGCGGCCCTTGTAGTCCATCTTCTTGGAGCCTTCGATCCAGTAGCCGAGATAGACGTAA
>JBBQUA010000287.1:0-5490 GCA_038212905.1 Hyphomicrobiales bacterium | reverse complement strand
CCCGAGGCGCGCGAGAAATTGTTGGCGATCGGCCTGATTCCGGTCGGGACCACGCCGGAGGGGCTCACCCAGGAACTCGCCGCCAACACCGCGTTCTGGCAGCCCATCGTCCAGGCCTCGGGCTACAAGATCACCAATTGATCGCATCAAGCGGTCGGGATGCCGATCTTTTGCCGGATCGCTGACAGCTCAGTCTCGTCCCAGATCCCGATCAGGACCCCGTTCCTGACCTGCAGCTGCTTCTCCGCATAGGCGGCGATCTTTTCCGTGCTGGTGGTGATGTGCCCCTTCGGATGCAGCGCCCAGTCGAACAGGGCCGCCTGTAGCCGGGCCATGACCCCGGCGCAGGAGGAATCCTCGCCGCGGTCGGTCAATTCCTGTGGATCTTCGAGCAGATCATAGAGCATCGGCCGGAAGCCGGAAGCGTGGATGTATTTCCAGCGGCCATCGAACGCCATGAACAGCCGGCACTGCTCGATCGGCTGGTTGAGCTTCAGCCGGACATCCTGCATGCAGTAATCGTATTCGGAGAACACGACCTTGCGCCAATCCGAAGGCCGCTTGTCGTGCAGCAGCGGCATCAGCGAGCGCCCTTCCAGAATATGATCCGGCGGCTTGCCGCCAAAGTACTCGATGAAGGTCGGCGCCAGATCGATCGCCTCGACCAGCGCGTCGCAGACCGTGCCACGCGTGGCGTCGGCTGTCGCGGACGGATCGATCACGATCAGAGGGATTTTCGCGGAGGCGTCGTGGAACAGGTCCTTCTCGCCCATCCAGTGATCGCCGAGATAATCGCCGTGGTCGGAGGTGAACACGATCATGGTGGTCTCGAGCAGGCCGCGCGCTTCGAGAAAACCCATCAGCACGCCCATCTGGTCGTCGATCTGCTTGATCAGGCCCATATAGGTCGGAATGACTTTTTCCCGCGCCTCGTCGCGCGACATGTTGCGGGAGTAACGCATGTCCATGTAGGCGGCGAACACCGGATGCGCCGACTGCTTTTCCTGATCCGAACGAACTGCCGGCAACACGTCTGCCGGCCCATACATGCTGGCGTAGGGCTCGGGCGCGATGTAGGGCCAGTGCGGCTTGATGTAGGACAGGTGCATGCACCACGGACGTCCGTCGGCTTCCGCCTCCGTGATAAAATCCATCGCCCGGCGGGTCATATAGGGCGTCTCGGAATCCTCTTCCGCCACGCGCGCGGCCTTGTCGGCATGCACCAGCAGCCAGCCGTTCTGCAGTGAGCCGTCTTCGTCAGCGCCGGAATTGGCCCAGTGCTCCCAGGGATTGGCCGCGTCGTAGCCGCGTTGGCGCAGATAGGCGTCGTATTTCGGGCGGGGCCGGCCGGTCGGGTGCAGGCCGTCGTCGCGCTCATAGGGCTCGAAGCCACATTCGGCCGCATGCACGCCGATGACCGAATCCGGGGCGATCCCCAGCATCTTCAGACCTTCGAGGTCGGGCGTCATGTGGGTCTTGCCGACCAGCACATTGCGCACACCGATCCTGTTCAGGTGATCGCCGAGCGTCGGCTCGCCAACGCGCAGCGGCCAGCCGTTCCAGTGCGAGCCGTGCGAGCGCATGTAACGCCCGGTGTAGAACGACATCCGCGAGGGGCCGCAGATCGGCGACTGCACATAGGCATTCGAGAATCGTACGCCGCGTTTGGCCATCGCGTCGATATTCGGTGTCTTCAGCGTCGGATGCCCGGTGCAACCCAGATAATCATGGCGAAGCTGGTCGCACATGATCCACAGGACGTTTTTCGGAGCAGACATGTTCAGGCACTTCCCGGTTCCAGGCAGCTCAATGGTGCGATATTGCCGGGCAAATAACAATCAGCCCCGGGAAATCTGGCTGTGCATGAAATCGCGCGCGGTGCGTGCGGGCCGGCGGCTGCCCTGGGGCGCTGGGAAGGACGTTCACGAGACCGGAGGCTATCAATCCATGTATCGCCCCGGCATGGGTTTGCCCCGCTGCGAAATATTCGTGATAGGATAATTGCTGAAAGGACCGCCGGTTTTGTTTGAAAGACGAGTACCAAATAGTCAGTTCAGCCTCGCGGTCGCTGACCTCACGGCTGCGGTTCGGCTTCGGCCCCTCTGGATCAGGCTTGGCTGGAACGACATTCTCTACCGGTATCGACGCTCGACACTGGGGCCGTTCTGGTCGACGGCGAATATGGCGATCACCGTCATCGCGCTTGGGGCGGTGTATTCGCAGCTGTTCAACATGCCGATCCGGCAATTGCTGCCTTTCATTTGCGTCGGGCTGATCGTCTGGGGCTTTATCAGTTCGACCATGCTTGAGGCAGGGGCGCTGTTCTCCGGTTCGGAGAGCTACATCAAGCATATAAAGCTGCCCTATTCGCTTCACGCTTGTCGCTTCGTGTTCAGCAAAGTGGTTTTGTTCGCGCATGATCTGCCGATCTACATCGTCCTGGTCGTATATTTCGGAGCCTGGCCCGGGGCCGTTGCGCTCTACGCCATTCCGGGCTTTTTGCTGCTGGCGTTCAACGCGGTGCTCATCAGCCTTACAGTCGGCATGGTTTCCGCAAGATTTCGCGATATCCCCCGCATCATCACCAGCTTCATGCAGATCGCGTTCCTGATCACGCCCATTATCTGGACCCCGGACTTGCTCGGCCCGCGGGCGTATCTCGCTTATGCCAATCCCCTGTTTCATCTGATCGAGATTGTCCGCGCACCCTTGCTTGGATCGCTGCCATCCGCGCAAACGGTAGCCGCGACGCTGGCCGTTACCGCGATAAATTTCGTTGCGGCGGCTTTCCTGTTCGTTCGGTTTCGCAGCAGGATTGCCTACTGGGTATGAATTCGATGATTTCAGAAGCAGACTACGAGACCATCGTCCGCTGCGATCGAGTGTCGGTGTCGTTTCCGGTCTATCAGGGTGGATCGCGTTCCCTGAAGAAGCGTGTTCTGTTCCACGGTTCGGCGGGCAGAATCGGGCGCGACGCCAACCAGCAGATAGTCATCGAGGCCCTGAGCGACGTGTCGTTTTCGCTTCCGGCCGGGGAACGCGTGGCGCTGATCGGGGCCAACGGCGCCGGCAAGACCACGCTGTTGCGGGCAATCGCGGGAATCTACGAGCCCGTCGCAGGCAGTGTCGTCACGCGCGGACGCATTTCCCCGATGTTCGATATCAGCTTCGGAATCGATCCGGACCTCAGCGGCTATGAGAACATTCGTCTGCGCGCGCTTCTGCTGGGGTTTTCGCCGGGCGAAATCGAGCCGCATCTGCCTGATATCGTCGAATTCACCGAACTGGGCGACTATCTCGACATGCCGGTGCGGACCTACTCAACGGGGATGATCTTGCGGCTCAGTTTTGCGGTCGCAACCTGCTTCCGGCCGGAGATATTGCTGATGGATGAATGGATTCTGGCCGGTGATGCGCATTTCATGGGCAAGGCGGAGGCGCGGGTCCGAAGTTTCATCGAGCGTGCGAGCGTGATGGTGCTGGCCTCGCATGATCTCAATCTCTGCAGCCGCTGGTGCACGATGGCTGTCTGGCTGGAGCAGGGCCGGGTCAAGGAAGTGGGCCCCGTCGATCGGGTCATCCAGCAATACACCAGGTCCGTCTAAAGGCAGCGCTGATCAGCGTCTCACCAGACCGAGCCGGTAGCTCCAGTGAAAAATGAACTGGCGCAACAAATAGGGCGCCAAGGCGCTGGATATTTCGAGCTGGCTTGGCACGTATCCCAGGTTCCTCAGGCGGAGGCTCTGCATCTCCTTTCGCCCAAGTTCGTAGTCCTTGGTGGTTTTCTGCGCGTCATGCACGCGAAAGCAGGCGAGAAACCTGCGCAACCGCGCGAATTTGAATCCGGCCGCTTGGGCCCGCAGCATGAAGTCCCAGTCCAGCGCATACTGAAATTTGGTGTCCATCGGCCCGATCGCATCCCAAACCCGGCGTCGCCAGAACATGGTTTCCTGCGGCACATAGCCGGCATAGCGAAGCGCCTCGCGGCTATGCGCCGGCAAGATGGCGCGACCGATTTCGGAGCCGGCATGATCGATGAAAATGCGATGCCCGTAGACGATGTCGATTTCCGGTCTCGCCGCGAAGAAATCGGCGATGCAGGCCAGCGCTCCCGGTATCAGCGTGTCGTCACTGTTGAGATAGGCCATGATCTCGCAGTCGACGCCCGCAAAGCCCCGGTTGATCGCGTCGGCCTGGCCGTGGTCGGGCGCGCTGCGCCAGCTGATCTTGTCGCCGTAGCCCTTCAATATCTCGACGCTGCCGTCCTCGGATCCGCCGTCCTGGACATGATAAAACAGCGCGGGATAATTCTGGCCGATGACACTTTCGATTGTCGCCGCCAGGAATGGCCTGTGATTGTAGCTTGGCGTCACGATTCCGATGGTGGGAACGCGCTTGGGCAATGCTGGCGACGCCGGCAGCGAACGCAGATTGAGCGCGCGAGGCGAATGCTGCTCGAAGGTCCACATCGGCGGACGCAGCCAGAATCGGCGGAGATGCGCCCGAGATCTGGCGTAAGCCTCCTGAAGCTGGCTCTGTCTCGTGTCCAGGCCGTCCAGCCGAGATTCGATAGTGTTCAGCCGCTCCAGTAACTCACGCTTAAATTCGTCGTCCATTTAGTCTCTATCTAGAAAACCGAACCGGTACAGATCATAAGATAGTCTGGGCGTCCAAGCTACGGTCGACCAGGGCCGGAACCGTGAGGCCGGGGCTTGGCGGCTGGGGGCGAGCTATCCCGCATTGGCCTTCAACCCGGCGGCCTCGATGCCGGCGACGGCGCAGATCTCATCATTGTCTGACGTGTCGCCGCTGACGCCGACCGCACCGAGCAGGACGCCGCCGTCCTCGATCAGCACGCCGCCGGGCACCGGGATTAGCCGGCCCTGCGCCATCGTGTTCACCGCACTGACGAAATAGGCCTGCTCCTGCGCGCGCTGGAACAGCGCCCTTGATCCCATGCCCATTGCCAATGCGCCGTAGGCCTTGCCATGGGCGATCTCGCTGCGCATCAGGCTGGTGCCATCCTGCGCCGCGGTGATTTTGACGCAGCCGCGCGCATCAAGAACGGTGACGACGAGAGGTTTCAACTTCTTCTCAACGCCCTTGGCGAGCGCGACATCGAGGATTTTGCGGGCGATGTCGAGGGTCAGTTCAGCCATGGATCGGTTCCTTTGTGATGACGGATGGATAAGGGGTGGAGCGGGCGCTGTCGAGGCTCATCGCCAGCACGCGCGCGACGTGAAGGGCGCCACGCCCGGCGCCGTCCTTGATCTGGTGTCGGCATGAGGTGCCGTCGGCGACAACGAGCGTGGCCTCGTCGGCGCGCCTGATGGCAGGCAGCAGCGACAATTCGGCCATCTCCATCGAGGTTTTGTAGGTGTCGGCGCCGTAGCCGAAGGCGCCGGCCATGCCGCAGCAGCTGGATTCGATGGTCTCGACATTCAGACCGGGGACCAGCCGGAGCACCTGCTCGACCGGCTTGAACGCCCC
>JBBQUA010000286.1:0-5518 GCA_038212905.1 Hyphomicrobiales bacterium | reverse complement strand
CAGGAAGAGGCGCTGGAAGTCGCTGACCGGGTGGTGGTGATGGACAAGGGCCGCATCGAGCAGATCGGCACGCCCGGCGACGTCTACGACAATCCGGCGACCGCCTTCGTGCACAGTTTTATCGGCGAATCCATCGTGCTGCCGGTCGAGGTGCGCGACGGCTGCGTTGAACTCGGCGGCAAGCCTTTGAACATCGCCGCTGACGGCGTCAGCTCCGGCGCCTCAAAACTGTTTGTCCGCCGCCACGACATGGCGATCGGACCGGCCGGCAGCGGCGCCTTCGAGGGCGCGGTGCGGCATGTCCGGACCTTCGGCCCGATCCAGCGCGCCGAAGTGGCACTCTCGGCAGGCGAGGGCGCCACCGTGATCGAGATCGACGCCCCCCGGGATCGCGCGCTGCAGGCGGGGGATATCGTCAGCCTGCACCCCCGGCGCTACCGGATTTTTGCCGGGCAGGATTGATCCGTCATTCCGGGGCGCGCGAAGCGCGAACCCGGAATCTCGATCTGATTATCTCTGGATTCCGGGTTCGAGGCTTCGCCTCGCCCCGGAATGACGCCTTAAATTGGGTTTGCGTTCACCATTCAGCCACGGTTCCTGTGCAACAACCCCAGCCATGGGGAACTTTCGAATCACGCGCGCGACGGTCGCGATTATCGGCCTGCTGGCGCTGGGCGGCTGCGCCGGCGACGTTGCTCCGGTTACCGAGCAGCCCACCATGTATCTCAGCATGGCCAATGGCGGCGCCAGGCTCGATCCGCAGGCCGCGGCCTCGATGATCTCGCTCTACCGGCAGAATAACGGCCTCGGCGCCGTGGCGGTCGATCCCGAATTGATGAAGCTCGCCGAGCAGCAGTCGCAGGCCATGGCGAGCCGCAACAAGCTCGACCACGACGTCAAGGGACCGCTGGCGAAACGCCTGAATGCGTCTGGATACCCCGCGACGGTGGCGGTTGAAAACGTCTCCGCCGGTTATCACACCATGGCCGAGGCCTTTTCGGGCTGGCGCGACTCGCCCCCGCACAAGGCGAATATGCTGAAGAACGGTGTCACAAATTTAGGCATCGCGGCGAGCTATGCTCCAAACACCAAGTACAAGGTGTTCTGGACGCTCATTCTTGCATCACCGGAAAAGCGATAACCACGGCGTGATCCGTGACGGCGGCTGGCTGATTGACGCCGTCGCCAACTGACGCCACGGTACAATCCCTTTCGATGTTCGATCTGATATCATGACGGATAATCCCCATTCCGCGCCGGCCAGGACACCTGCAGAGGCGCAGCGCGTGCTCGTGCTGCAGGGCGGCGGCGCGCTCGGCTCCTATCAGGCCGGCGCCTACCAGGCGCTGTGTCACCATGATTTCGAGCCGGAGTGGATTGCCGGCATCTCGATCGGCGCCATCAACGCTGCGATCATTGCCGGCAATCCGCGCGAGAAGCGGGTGGACCGTCTCAAGGAATTCTGGGAGATGGTGTCCCGGCCGGTGTCCTGGAATCCCGTCGGCAAGGGCGACCGTGCGCGATCCCTGTTCAACGAGACCAGCGCCGCATTGATCGCCACCTTCGGCGTTCCCGGCTTTTTCACGCCGCGCGTCCCGCCGGCGCCGTTGTGGCCGCCGGGCAGCCCGCAGTCGCAGAGCTATTACGACACCGCGCCGCTGAAAAAGACGCTGGAACAGCTGGTCGATTTCGATCGCATCAACGATTTGAAGACGCGGCTCAGCGTTGGCGCCGTCGGCGTGGCCTCGGGCAATTTCAAGTACTTCGACAATTACGAGATGAAGAAACTCGGCAAGAAGATCGGACCGGAGCACATCATGGCATCTGCTGCGCTGCCGCCGGGCTTCCCCTCGATCGAGATCGAGGGCGAGCATTTCTGGGATGGCGGCATCGCTTCCAACACGCCGCTCGATTATGTGCTGGACGAGGAGACCGAACGCGATCTCCTGATCTTCCAGATCGATCTGTTCAGCGCGCGCGGCGAACTGCCGGTCACATTGCTCGACGCCGCCGAGCGCGAAAAGGACATCCGCTTTTCCAGCCGCACCCGCATGAACACCGATAAAAACAAGCAGGTTCACAACACCCGCAAGGCGTTGCGCGAATTGATTGGCAAGTTGCCGGACTATCTCAGGAACGATCCGTCGGTCGACATCCTCTGCGAAGCCACCAAAGAGAGCACCGTCACGGTGGTGCACCTGATCTATCGCAGCAAGAATTACGAATCGTCCTCCAAGGACTATGATTTCTCACGCGTCGGCATGGTCGATCATTGGGGCTCCGGTGAGCGCGACGTTCATTTGTCGATGCGCCACAAGGATTCGCTGCAGCGGCCGCAATCCGGCGAAACCATGGTGACTTACGATCTGGCGAGGGACGGCACCCTCAACGGCAACAAGGAGTAGACGGAATGGGTATTTTGACAGGCAAGACCGCGGTGGTGACCGGCTCGACCAGCGGCATCGGATTGGCATATGCGCGCGCCTTTGCCGGCGCCGGCGCCAATATCGTTCTCAACGGCATGGGCGCGCCCGCCGACATCGAGAAGGAACGCTCGGCCATCGAGGCCGACTTCAAGGTCAAGGCGGTGCATTCGCCCGCCGACATGACCAAGCCTGCGGAAATCGCCGGCATGGTCGCGCTCGGCGAAAGCACCTTTGGATCGGTCGACGTTCTCGTCAACAATGCCGGCATCCAGTTCGTCTCGCCGGTCGAGGAGTTCCCGATCGAGAAATGGGATGCGATCATCGCCATCAACCTGTCATCGGCGTTTCACGGCATTCGCGCCGCGGTGCCCGGTATGAAGAAGCGCGGCTGGGGCCGCATCATCAACACCGCCTCGGCGCATTCGCTGGTCGCCTCGCCGTTCAAGTCGGCTTATGTGTCGGCCAAGCACGGCATCGCCGGCCTCACCAAGACCGTGGCGCTGGAGCTCGCCACCCACAAGATCACCTGCAACTGCATCTCACCGGGCTACGTCTGGACCCCGCTGGTCGAGAAGCAGATCCCCGACACCATGAAGGCGCGCAACCTGACCAAGGAGCAGGTCATCCGCGACGTGCTGCTGGAAGCCCAGCCAACCAAGGAGTTTGTTACGTCCGAGCAGGTCGCCGCCCTAGCGCTGTTTCTCTGCGGCGACGACGCGGCGCAGATCACCGGCTCCAACCTGTCGATCGACGGCGGCTGGACCGCGGGGTAGGGGAGCTGTCGTACCCCGCGAAGGCGGGGCATCCAGTACGCCGTGACGTTTGAGTTGAGCTTCGGCAACTGCGATTACTGGATCCCCCGCCTTCGCGGGTGATGACAGCCAGCGGATTACTTCCCGAACGCCAGCACGTGAAGCCCGAGCCGCTTCCGCACGATCCAGAACAGCAGCACGGTCTCGAACACCAGCGCCATCGAGGTCGCCGCCGCCGCGCCGTGGCCGCCGAATTTCGGTACCAGCAGGATGCAGAGCACGAGATTCATCGCGAACGCCAGCGCATAGGCCAGCGCGCAGATCATCTGGTGGCCGAGCATGTTGAGCAGCCGCTCGACCGGACCGATCGCGGAGCGCACCACGAGGCCGATGGCGGCGATGAACATGATGTCGTAACCGACCACGAATTGCGGCCCGAACAGCCACAACAGCGGCTTGCCCATGGCCAGCAGCACGGCGGTCGCCGCCAGCGACGGCCAGAACGTCCACTTGATCGCGTGCGCAACATAGGCCGACAGCCGCGCCTTGTCGCCGAGCGCGTGATATTCGGCGAAGCGGTGCGCCGTCGTTGCCGACATCGCGTAGTGGATGAAGGACACCAGCGCCAGCGTCTTGACCACGGCGAAATAGACGCCGACTTCCTCGGAGGAGCGGAACTGCTGCAGCACCAGCACATCGGTGTAGGACAGCAACAGATAAAAACTCTCCACCAGCAGGATCGGCAGCGAGACCGCGAGCCAGCCGCGGAAATTGTAGGCTTTTGCGCCGGGCTCGACATGGCCGGCGAGGCGGCGGTTCAGCACCAGCATCTGCCCGATCATGGCGATCCACACCGCGGCGGCGCTGGCGAGCATCGCGGCGGTGGCGCCGAGATTGAAGCCGAGCGCAAAGGCGCCCGCCGTAAAGCCGATAATCAACGATTGTCGCACGATGAATTGCGGCATCAGGCCAAGCCGCATCCAGTCATGCGAGCGTGCGATGCCATCCTGGGTGTTGGCGACGACGAAGGCTGGCAGTGTGACGCAGCCGATGTACAGCGGCACCACCGAATTCGGATCGAGCCACGGCGACAGTATCTTCACGATGCCCGCCAGCAGCGTCGCGACCAGGGCGGACACGGCAAACGTCATCCAGCGGCTGCCCGAGAGGAAGCCTCGCAGCAGCGCGGTTTCGCCGCTGCTACGATACTCCGGGATGATTTTCTGCGCCGACGCCGAAATTCCAAAATCCATCATGCTGCCGAGCAGCAGCACCCAGGTCCAGACATAGACATAGACGCCGTAATCCGAGCCGCCCATCCAGCGTGCCAGCAGGATCTGCGACAGATAGGCCATGGCCGCGCTGACGACGCGAATGATGAACACCGTGCCGGCGAGGCGTTTTGTAATGGAGGCTTCACTGGTGCCGCCAAGAAGGCGGTCGAGTTTTGACCGCAGCCGTGCGATCGGTCCTGCGGGCGAGGCTGGCGCGGATTGAGTGTCCATCACGGCCACAGCGAAAATCCCTGAAGCCGCGTGAGGTGCGGCGATGTCAGGGCGTATCAACTATTCGTTAAGATTCGGTGGCTCCGTCATTCCGGGATGGTGCGCAGCACCAGACCCGGAATCTCGAGATTCCGGGTCCGCGCTATCGCGCGCCCCGGAGTGACCCGTCGGGTCAGTTCAAATTGACATTGAACTCATATGCCTTGTCGCCGCCGACCAGCGTGAACTTCAACGCGGCGCCTTCCGGCTTGGCGCCGGGGGGGAGGCCGTCGAGTTCGAAGCCGAAGCGCTTGACCCCGGGGTACCCGCCCTCGATCAGTTTTGGAACCGGCAGCGCCCAGTCCGGCGTCGGTCCTTCGACGAACAGGCTGACCTCGCGCGTGTCGGGCACGGCCACATCGACCAGCACGTTCGTCTTTCCGTCGCGCTTGACGTCGCGGATGGTCACCGGGGTGGGATCGCCGACATTGGCCGGCTTCGGCACGGTGTCCAGGGCCGCGAACAGTGCGCTGTCCTCGGTGCTGGCCACGCTGGTAAAGGCGAGCTCGGCCTTGGCGTCAACGGGAATGCAGAGTTTTTCGCAGACCGCGTAATTGATATCAGCGCGCAGCGTTACCGGCTTGTCGGCATTTTTGGCGACGATTCGCAACGGCAGCACCACCTGGTTCTTGTAGCCCAATGATTGACCACCGGCGCCGTCATCGAACTTCATCGGGGCCGGCCACAGCACCGTGACGGCTTCGACATTGTCCGATTTCGAGAAATCGAAGCGCGGCGGCACCCCGGAATCGCCGGGCGTCCGCCAATAGGTTTTCCAGCCCGGCTGCAGCTGAAA
>JBBQUA010000285.1:0-5567 GCA_038212905.1 Hyphomicrobiales bacterium | reverse complement strand
GGACGGAGGTTGGGCCCGAGCTGCGCCGTCACCAGCGCCGCCGATCCCACGATCAGATCGACATGGCCGCCCAGCACGTCGTTCATGGCCGGACCACCGCCGCGGTACGGCACATGGACGATATCGACGCCGGCCTGCTTGGCGAGCATCGTCATGGCGAGATGGCCGAGGGTGCCGATGCCGACCGAGGCGTATTGGATCGAGCCGGGTTTGGCTTTCGAGGCCGCGATGACGTCGGCGAAGGTCTTGAACGGCCGGCTGGCGTTGGTCGCGATCACATACGGCGCGGTGCCGACCAGAAACACCGGAATCAGATCTTTCTCGACATCGACCTGCGGCTTTTCGAGGATGGCGGGAATCACCGCGTGGGAATCGAAGGTGACGAGAAACGTCATGCCATCAGGCGCGCTTTTGGCGACCTGGGCGGCGCCGAGCGAACCGGCAGCACCGGACTTGTTCTCGACCAGCACGGTACGGCCGAGCTTGGTTTGCAGATGCGCCTGCAGCAGCCGGGCCAGCGCGTCGGTGGAACCTCCGGGCGGAAACGGCACCACCAGATTCATGTTCTTGGCCTGCTGCGCCAGCGTCGGCGTGATGACGAAGGCGGCTGACGCCGCCAGCATGGTACGTCTCGTGATCTTCCGCATGTCTCTTGCTCCGGTGTTGGTGCAGCGCTTTTTTGTTCGCAGGTCTATGAATTGCCGAAGCCCGATCCGGGCTTCTTGTATTCCGGCCGCGGCGGACTGAAGATATCGAGTACGCGCGCGCCTTCCGGCCCGGCGCGCATGGTGTGCGGCACATTGCCCGGCGTGCGCCAGAAATCGCCCTTCTTCACCTCGATCGCCTCATCGCCCTGAAAACGGATCGCCGAGCCCTCCAGCAGCACGCCCCACTGCTCTTCGGGATGATGATGCCTTGTGCCTTCCGAATTTGGCCCCAGCGTCACTACCGAGAGCATCGCATGCTCGCCAGCGAAAATCCGCGTGCTCAGGCCCGGCGCGAGTTCGCGAAACAGGCCGTCATGCGGATTGTCCAGATTGTGAAACTCGTCCTTCTGACTCATCGTGGCGTCCTCAATGTCGTTTGATCAGGAGTTGCGATCAGGATTTGGCGTAGGAGCCCTGGTAGCGGCCCTCGCGGATCGCGACGAGGGTTTCCTCCTCGCGCACGATCTGGGCGCGGACCGCCTCGAGCAAGGTGGTTGCGATAGAGGCTGGAAACGACAGCACGCCGTCTTCATCGCCCACCACGATGTCGCCGGGTGAGATCACCGAACCGCCGATCGACACCGGCACGTTGATTTCGCCGGGACCGCTCTTGTAGGGCCCGCGATGAATCACGGCGCGCGCAAAGCATGGAAAATCCGATGCGGCGAAGGCGGCGACGTCGCGGATGGCGCCGTCGATCACATAGCCCGCGGCCCCCCTGTGCTCGGCGATGTTCTTCATGATCTCGCCGACCAGCGCCCGGGTCTCGTCGCCGCCGCCGTCAACCACGATGACGTCGCCCGGCCCGACCAGTTCAAGCGCCCGGTGGATGGCCAGATTGTCGCCCGGCCGGGTGCGCACGGTGAACGCGGTGCCCACCAGCCGGCCGCTGCGATGGTACTGGCGCAGCCCCACTGCGCCCGGCAGCCGGGCCAGATTGTCGCTGATGATGCATGTCGGCGCGCTCCGGAATGCCTCGATCAGTTCAGGCGCGGGCTTTGGCACGCTTTCCATGGCGATGGTGACGCTCATTTAGCTGATTCCTCTGGCATTTGGGCGCGCGCTGCTGGAGCGGGTGCAGCATGGTCCACTCTTGCATTCCGGCTCCGGCGCGACATCTGCAGCCACCACCGGGGTGAGGTCAAGTTGCGCCCTGAACCAATCCTTCAATACCTGATATTCAGGAAACGATCGCGCCTGAGGCCATTAGGCTAGGCAGCGCTGACGACCGCGCCCCGAGGCGCAAATAACGTCTCCATTTCCTTCCGCGCTCTGACCGCCGGCTGACTTTCGTCGATGGCGACGTCGCTCCAGTTCAGCAACTGGTCTTTCCGGACCGGCCGCACCAGCTTGAGCTGGTGCGCAAGCCCGAGCGGAAGACCGCCTTGCGCGAGCGAGCGTTCCGCGGGAACGAGCTTGCCGAACACGGTGTAGCCGCCCTCGCCATCCAGCATTTCGCCCGCCGCGAGGTCGCGCTTGGCGGTTGCCACCACGTCGGCGTTGAAGCAGGTCGCCACACCCGTCGGCTCGTTGCGCAGTCCCACCGAGGCGACGGAGATGCCCAGTTCCAGCCCGATCATGTGCCAGCGCCGGTACATGCTCATGTAGCGCCCGCTTGGATCGGTCACGACGCTGTACTCCTTGAAGCAGCGCCGGATGTAATCCGTGTCGGCCTCGATACACACCCAGACTCCCTTGCGAATGTCATAGGGGATCTGCACGCCATCTGATGTCAGGCATGAAACCACCTCGACCAGTCCCTTGCGGTCGAGGATGCCGCCTTCGCTTTTCGGCCGCATCAAGGTCGGGATGTCATCGATCGAGCCCGGCGGAAAGCTCAGTCCAGCGTCGGGCGCCTCGAGGCCCGTCGCATTGGCGATCGCCGCACTCTCGATCGCCGGTTTCGAACCGTCGAGGAAAGCATTGAACATCTTCGGATTGAGCCCGCCCTCTTTCGCCTGTTCAGCCGTCAGGCCCCAATGGGTCCAAACGGTATCAGGGGTCGACTCCCGATACTGCGGCAACCACTTATGACCGCGGCCGGCGGCGACGACCGGAAAGCCCGCGGTCCGCGCCCAATCCACCAGCTCGCAGGCGAGCCCCGGCTGATCGCCATAGGCCAGGCTGTAGATCACGCCGGCCTCGGCGGCCTTGTGCGCCAACAGCGGCCCGCAGAACGCATCCGCCTCCACCGTGACGTTGATGACATGCTTGCCGTGGCGGAAAGCCGCCAGCGCGTGCTCCACCGCCGCGGGGGGATTTCCCGTGCATTCGATGATGATCTCGATTTCCGGATGCGCCACCAGCGCCTGCCAATCATCGCCAACATGCGTCGTTTTCGTCTTCAGGGCGTCGTCGAGCGAGGAGGCCGAAAAGCGCTCCGCAGGCCAATCCACGCGAGCGAGGTTGGTTCGGGCATTGGCCGGCGAAAGATCTGCGATCCCCACCAGATGAATGCCCGGCGTACGCGGTACTTGCGCCAGATACATCGATCCGAATTTGCCGGCGCCGATCAAGCCCACCCGCAGCGGCCGGCCAGATGCCTCGCGCTCACGCAGCTTGCTGAAAAGATTCATCGGATATCTCCTGCGGGAAAAAGTCGGAATCGAAATCCGCCAGCCGCTACTATATTCGTCAATGGCCAAGGGTGCCAACCGTGGGTCAGGGGCGCTGAAGTTGATCTGCTTCGAGTTCTGGAGCGACGACAAGGCGAAGCAAAACCTGCTGCCTGCCACGGCGACGGTGATTCCGCTGGATCAGAACCGAATTCGCGTCAACGGCACTTCCTGCATCAGGTGCAGGAGATAGCCCTTCACCTGATCGCGCTCTCAGGAATACAGCTTTCGGGTCGTTGCGCTCTTCTCGTTGGCATCGGGTCCGCACAACGTGCCGAACACGCCGTCGAGCGCGGGATTGCTGACGCCGAACCAGTGCTTCTCGCTGATGAAATGATGACGCAGGTGATATTGCTTGATCCAGCGGCCGAGCCGCGTTCGCGGCTGGTAGGGGATATGCGCGACGTAATGCACCCATTCATAATGCAGGATCGCCAGCATCATCCCTGCAAGCGCGGAGTTCGCCGCCTGCATCCCGAACACAAGTGCGAGCAGCCCGGCCGCAATAGCGAGATTCGGCACCAGGAACCAGAGCGGCAGGAACAACAGATCGAGCCGGCTCGGCTCGACATGGTGATCGTAGTGCAGACGATGCTGCAACCTGCGCAGTGGAGCCCATGCCAGCGGCGGCGCATGAAAGGCAAAACGGTGCATGCCGTATTCGCTGAGATAGAACATGAGCGCGCCAACCGCGATCATGACGGGCTGCAACGCGATGGCGCCCGCAAGCCAGGCCAGCGCTTCAGCCACCACACCCACCAGCAGCGCCGCGACTCCGCCGTGACGGGCAAATACGAGAAACATTCCGGGTTGTCTGGAATCCGACAAATTCGTCATCCTTCTCGCGGGCAAGAGCCTGCTTGGTACGCCACCTCGACGCAGCCGAATGCCTTGTTCAACCTGGGATATTTCAGTTGGCGCGGCAAACCGCGGACATCTGCCCAGTTCATCCTGCGAACGGACGGCTGGTATGCCATGGCACAAAAATGCCGGATTCCGGGGTGACAAGGGCGCCAATAGTGGCGACAATCTGCGAAGATTGTGTTGCAGGAACCAGACCTTGAGAATCTCGGAAAACCGTCTGTGATGGCGTCACGTGCATCCACATTGCTGACGGCCATTTTCGTTGCGTGCGTCGTGCTGACGCCGCTGCGCGCGCAGGCGCAGTGGTGGAGCAGCAAGCCGGCCGATTTCGAGGCATGCGCCGACATTGCCGAGAAGGCGGCGACCAAGGAAGAGAAGGCCTCGCGACTCGGCGACTGCCATTCGAAATTCGCCGGCCGGCGCAAGCCCGGCGGCGGCTACACCTATTTCGATTTCATGCAGAACCGGCATTTCGACATCGCGGGACCGAACCCGACGACGGAAGAGCAGAAGAAAATCGACGAGGAGTATATTGCCTATCTGGAACAGGAGCGGCGCTCCACCATCGCCGCCGCCTTCACCGCCAGGCAGCGGCAAGTGCAGCAGGCGTCGCTGAAAAGCGAAGTTGAAAAGGTCCCGGTGCCCAGGGGAAATCCGGCCAGGCAACACGCCGCCACGGGCGAGCCGAGATCCGGCGACCTGAGGCCTGGCGAGATGAGGTCTGGCGACCTGAGGTCTGGCGACCTGAGGTCACGGACCCGAGCCACCAATTGCGCGAAGAATTCCTTCTCCTGCGAGTGGCCGCGACTCTCCGAAGGCATCAAGGATATCAAGAAGCTGTTCAATCCGCCGCCGAACAAGGCCAAGCGGAGTTAGGTCGCCCTGCGCTCGCGTTCGTCATTGCGAGGAGCACCCTTGTCCGCAGAAGCCCGCCTTCGGGCGAAGGCGGATGCGACGAAGCAATCCGGCTTTCTTTCTTGCCGCAAGATGGATTGCTTCGCGGAGCTTGTCATCGGGCGCGCATTCGCGCGACCCGTTGGCTCGCAATGACGGGGCATTACCATTTCAAACCAGCGGCGCATCGCGGATCTGCTCCGGGGTCAATCCCGGCGAACCCTTACCTGCCTTCTCCGCATTCTTGATCAATGCGACGATGCGGCGCGACAGCGGCACCTGAAGCCCGTGGCGGTCGGCGATGTCGGTGATAACGCCCTGCAGATAATCGATTTCGGTGGCCCGCCCCCGCTGCAGGTCTTCCCACATCGACGAGCGCGCCTCGGGATCGATCTTCATCGTTCGCCCCAGCACCATGTTGAAGACAGCGTCCGGCAGCCGCAGCAGATGCGGTGTCCAGTTTGCCGGCACCGGCGTCGACGACACC
>JBBQUA010000284.1:0-5656 GCA_038212905.1 Hyphomicrobiales bacterium | reverse complement strand
ATAGGCGCTCATGCCGGTTTCGCGGGTCGGCACCGCGTCGAGATTGAGGTCGACGCCGAGATTGCCCTTGGCGCCCATCTCGACCGCCGAGGACGTCAGGCCTGCCGCACCCATGTCCTGGATCGCGATCACGCAATCGGCGGCCATGATCTCGAGACAGGCTTCCAGCAACAGCTTTTCCGCGAAGGGATCGCCGACCTGTACGGTCGGACGCTTGTCGGCGGAGTCCTCGTCGAATTCGGCCGACGCCATCGAGGCGCCGTGGATGCCGTCGCGGCCGGTCTTGGAGCCGAGATAGACGATCGGCATGTTGACGCCGGAAGCCGCCGCGTAAAAAATCTTGTCGGTGTCGGCGAGCCCGACCGCCATCGCATTGACCAGGATGTTGCCGTCATAGCGGGTGTGGAAACGCACCTGCCCGCCGACGGTCGGCACACCAAAGGAATTG
The DNA here is from genome assembly GCA_038212905.1 of Hyphomicrobiales bacterium. GTDB lineage: Bacteria > Pseudomonadota > Alphaproteobacteria > Rhizobiales > Xanthobacteraceae > Bradyrhizobium. The sequence goes on along the minus strand of JBBQUA010000284.1, from coordinate 5,208 downwards.
CCGTAGCCGCCGACACCGGCGACGACGCCCGACACCAGATGCCGGGTCTTCGGATGTTCCGGCGCGCCAAAACTCAGCGCATTGAGACACGCAATCGGGCGGGCGCCCATCGTAAACACGTCGCGCAAAATACCGCCGACGCCGGTGGCCGCGCCCTGATAGGGCTCGATGTAGCTCGGGTGGTTGTGGCTCTCCATCTTGAACACGACGGCCTGGCCGTCGCCGATGTCGATCACGCCGGCATTCTCGCCCGGCCCCTGGATCACCCAGGGCGCCTTGGTGGGCAGCCCGCGCAAATGCAGCCGCGAGGATTTGTACGAGCAATGCTCGTTCCACATCGCGGAAAAAATCCCGAGCTCCGTAAAACTCGGCACCCGGCCGATCAGCTTGAGAATGCGTTCATATTCGTCGGGCTTGAGGCCATGGCTGGCGACGAGTTCGGGGGTGATCTGCGGCTGGTTCATGGGGCTCTTTGGGCGATTGAGGTCCCTTATTAGGGAGATCGGGCGGGCTGGAAAAGGCCTTTTATGGCGCAATTTCCCCCTGTCCATAGATTTGCGGGCGGTCCATGCGCTGTGGGCGTTTGCGCAACGGATGTGGATCGGATTTAAGACTCAAATCACCCAAAAGAAGGGCCTTTGCAATTGGACGACCTGACCAAACCGGCGCGCGCCAACCGTCCCGATCTCTACGTCGAAACCAAGGGCGAATTCGCCGGCTGGCAGACTTGGACCCGCGACAATTTCGAAACCCATACCGGCCCGTTCTGGCACCGGATGGAGGACGATGGCAGCATACGTTGCGCGTTCAGGGTCGAAAAGAAGCACCTCAACGGCTCGCACAACGTCCACGGCGGCTGCTTCATGACGTTTGCCGACTATTGCCTGTTCGCTTTCGCCGCATCCGTGCTGGAGCAAACCGGGGTGACGGTGTCGTTCGGCTGCGAGTTCCTTGCCGCCGCGCGCGAGGGCGAATTGATCACAGGATCAGGTGAGATCATGCGGGCCGGCGGCTCGATGGTCTTTTTGCGCGGCGTGCTGAAATCAGGCGAACGGCCGCTGTTCACATTTTCCGCCACCATCAAGCGGGTGAAGTCGAAGCCATCGGCAAAAGCGGGTGCCATTGCCACCTAGCCGTGACGAGGTCGACAGCGGCGCCACGCCGGAACCTGCTGCCGGTGCGGCCGCTGCTCCACGCACCCGCGGCTGGCGTGATTACGCGCTGCTGCTGGCGCTGGCCTGCTGCTGGAGTTCGACCTATCCCTTGACAAAAATCGGGCTCGGCTCGATCCCGCCGGTCACCTTCATCTCGGCGCGCTCGCTGATCGCCGCATTTTTCCTGATCGCCATCCTGTACGCGCGCGGCCTGCGAATCCCGACCGATGCGAGGGCCTGGAAACTGTTCGCGCAGCAACAGACCATCAATTCGACGATCCCGTTCCTGATGATCACCTGGGCGCAGCAATATGTGGCGGCGGCGCCGACCGTGGTGCTGGCCTCGACCACGCCGATCTTCGCCTTCCTGATCACCTGGGGCATCACGCGGCACGAGCCGGCCACCCTGTTAAAGCTCGCGGGCGCCGTGCTGGGGCTCGCCGGCACCGCCGTGATCATCGGGCTCGATGCCTTGAGCGGCCTCGGCGGCAATATCTTCGCGGAGATCGTGATCCTGCTCGCCACCGTCTCGTTTGCCTGCGCCACCATCTTCGGGCTGCGGCTCACCCAATACGACCCGATGGTGGTGGCGGCGGGCTCGCTGCTGTTCGGCGGCCTGCTGCTGTTGCCGGTAGCGCTGATAACAGATCATCCTTGGACCTTGCGGCCGACGACCGAAGCGCTGGTCGCAGTCGTCGCGATGGGGATTTTCTCCAGCGCGTTGGGGCTGATGCTGTTCTACATGTGCCTTTCGCGATTGGGCACGCTGACCACCAACGCGCAAGGTTATCTGCGCATTCCGATCGGCGTCGGCCTGTCGGTGGTGCTGGTCGGCGAAACCGTGCCATCCAATCTGGCGCTCGGCCTCGTCCTCGTGATGGCCGGCGTCGCCGCCATGACCATTCCCGGCGATAGTTACCGCCGCTGGATCGGCCGGTTTCGCGGCTGACGGACCACAAGACCACGCCAAACTTGTGAAACGGTTGCTCTCTCAGCCGTCGCTCCCTATTTTTCCCCGGACAGGAGAAAACCGATGAGTACCTTCCCCATCGATGGCGGCTGCAGCTGTGGCGAGGTGCGCTACCGCATGACGTCGCCTCCCCTCATCGTTCATTGCTGCCATTGCCGCTGGTGCCAGCGCGGCACTGGCGCATCGTTTGCGCTCAATGCCATGATCGAGGCCGATCGGGTCGAACTGCTGTGCGGCGAGCCTGAGATTATCTTGACGCCTTCGCTCAGCGGCAAGGGCCAGAAGATCGCGCGATGCCCCAAATGTCATACGGCCGTGTGGAGCAACTATGCCGGTTCGGGCGATCGCTTCCGCTTCGTTCGCGTGGGAACGCTCGATACGCCGGACGCGCTGCCGCCGGACGTGCACATTTTCACGATGTCGAAGCAGCCCTGGGTCGTGCTGGCTCCGGATGTGCCCGCATTTGAAGAGTTCTATGACCGGAAAGCGATCTGGCCGGAGGCAAGCCTCGCGCGGTGGCGAGCGGCAAGAGATTCGAGCATCGGCTGACGGCGCGATCGATTTCGAACAATCCTACTTCTTCTCTTCCAGCAGTTTGCGGTATTTCTCGATGTCGCGCGTCACCAGCTGCTGCAGCACTTCCGGCGCGTGTTCGCTGGCGTCGGGGGCGACCGTCGAGAGGATGTGAAAACGCTTCTTGACCGCATCGCTTTCCACCGCCGTGCGCGCCGCGGCGTTCAACTTCGCGATGATCTCCGGCGGCGTGCCCTTCGGCGCGAACAAGCCGTTCCAGCCCTGCGCTTCGAAGTCGGCAAGCCCGGCTTCCGCCGAGGTCGGCAAATCCGGCAGTGTCGCCAGCCGCACCGTCGATCCGACCACCAGCCCCCTCACCAATTTGTCGTCGATCGCCTGGCTGACCGAGGCCGCGGCATCGCAGACACCGTCGATCTGCCCGCCGATCGCATCGGTCAGCGCCGGTGCCGCGCCACGATAGCCGACCAGCGTCACCTCGATCCCCGCGGCCTGAATGAAACTCTTGCAGATCAGAAAGTTCGAGGAGCCGACGCCGGCATGGCCGAGATTGACCTTGCCTGGATTGCTTTTGGCGTAGGCGATGAATTCCTTGAGGTCTTTGGCGGGAAAATCCTTGCGCAGCGCGACGATGCCGAAGGTTTTTGCGACCATGGCGATCGGGGCAAAGGCATCGGGCTTGAACGGCAGCAGCGGATAGATGGTGTAGGACGCCGCGCTGGTGCCGGCATTGCCGATCGCAATGGTGTAGCCGTCGGCTTCCGCCCGCGACGCCCGTGTCAGCGCGGTCGAACCGCCGGCGCCGCCGATATTCTCGATCACGATGGTCTGCCCGAGCGCCGAGCTCATCTGCTCGGCGACGACGCGCGCGATCACGTCGGAAGTGCCGCCAGCCGCGAACGGCACGATCATGGTGATGGGACGCTTGGGGTAATCCTGCGCCGCGGCGGCGGTGACGAACGACAGCGCCGCGACGGCTGCAAGCAGCCGTGTCGCGAAAGAGGTCACGCCGCGCGCTCCAGATGCGCCACGAGGCCAGCGAACAGGCCGCGGCCGTCGGTGCAGCCCATGATGTCTTCGACGTGGTTTTCCGGATGCGGCATCATACCGAGCACGTTGCCGCGCGCGTTGACGATGCCGGCGATCGAGGCCGCTGCACCGTTGATGTTGGATTGCTCGTCGACCACGCCCGCGGCGGAGCAGTAGCGGTAGAGCACCCTGCCCTCGCCCTCGAGCCGCTTCAGCGTTTCCTCGTCGGCTTCGTAATTGCCCTCGCCATGCGCGACCGGCACCCGGATCACCTGCCCGGCATTGTAGCCGCGGGTGAACGGGGTATCCGAACGCTCGACCCGCAGATGCACGTCATGGCAGATGAATTTCAGCCGCGCGTTGCGCATGAGCACGCCGGGCAGCAGGCCGGCCTCGCAGAGGATCTGAAAACCGTTGCAGACCCCGAGCACGAGACCGCCACCGGCCGCGAAATCGCGCACCGCGTCCATCACAGGCGCGCGCGCGGCAATGGCGCCGCAGCGCAAATAATCGCCGTAGGAAAACCCGCCGGGCACCACCACGAGGTCGGTGCCTTCAGGCAGCGCGGTCTCGGCATGCCAGACCATCGCCGCTTCATGCCCCGATGCGAGTTTCAGCGCGCGCGCCATGTCACGCTCGCGATTGATTCCGGGAAAGACGAGAATTGCGGATTTCATATCAACTGGGTGCATCGCTAAGTTCGAGACGACGTTCAATGCGCCCCAAGTGCACATCATGACGCCCAAGCATGGCATAGATATTCTGCGTATCTTGCTGGAGCGAAATCAAATGGCCCCGGAAGGCGTTCATTTCAGACTTCAGCTCGTCGACTTTGTTGTCAACCCGGTCAAGCCTTTGCTGAACCTGTTTCAACACTTCAAAAATCAACTCATTGCTGACTTCGGCCATCGCCCGATCCTTCAGACCTTCACCTCGATAGCATAATTCTCGATCACCGTATTCGCCAGCAGCTTGTCGGCGGCATCCTTCAGCGCCGCTTCGGCCTGGGCCTGGTCGGAGCCTGCGATTTCGATGTCGAATACCTTGCCCTGGCGCACGCTGGCAACGCCATCGACGCCGAGCGATTTCAGCGCTCCCTCGATGGCCTTGCCCTGCGGATCGAGAATGCCTGACTTCAATGTGACGGTAACGCGCGCTTTCATTTCTTCAACCTAGTATTCGAACCGTCACCCTGAGGTGCTCGGGCGCGGCCCGAGCCTCGAAGGGCGACATTGCATTTCGTATCTCATCCTTCGAGGCTCGCCCAAGCGGGCGAGCACCTCAGGATGACGGCGCCGGTCAGCTCTTCACCAGCACCGGACCCGTGCCGATCGGCCGCTCGTTCTCGGTCAGGATGCCCAGACGCTTGGCGACCTCGGTATAGGCCTCCAGCACGCCGCCGAGATCCCTGCGGAAGCGGTCCTTGTCGAGCTTCTCGTTCGACTTGACGTCCCACAGCCGGCACGAATCCGGCGAGATCTCGTCGGCGACGATGATTCGCATCATGTCGTTTTCGAACAGCCG
>JBBQUA010000283.1:0-5720 GCA_038212905.1 Hyphomicrobiales bacterium | reverse complement strand
CGGCTGATGTGGCTGTCGAGATTGACGCGCACGCAGGGCCAGTTCAGCCGCGCGGCGACCTGCTCGATGTGGGTCGACTTGCCGGTGCCGTGATAGCCGGTGACCATGACGCGGCGGTTCCTGGCGAAGCCGGCGAGAATGGCGAGCGTGGTGGCGCGGTCGAAGCGATAATCGGTATCGACATCCGGCACATGCGGATCGACTTCGGAATAGGCCGGCACCTCGAGATCGCTGTCGATTCCGAATACCTGACGGACCGACACCTTCATGTCGGGCATACCTGCGGGCTCTTGCACTTTGGTCATGGCGGCGGTCGTCATCAATCCTCCGAGGTCCCGGACGCTCCCGAAACCAGATTTTTTGAGTGGCTGCGGATGGTTGCTTCGAGGAACCTATCAGAGAGCATCGGCCGGCAGAAGCCCGCCGCTTAATCAAAGTTTCGCTGCGTTATCATCAAGATAGGTGCTGGCCTCGGTTTTTGGAGGGCTGCTCTGCGAATCACGCCGTACTTTCGACCGTTGGATCGCAGGGCGGGCCGGAAACGGCGGCTTTCCGGCCCTGCCGTCATGGCTTCCTTCCCCATCGATTGCGCAGCCATCCGTCATGACCGGCTGGCGGCCGGGCTGCGCCCGGGTGCCGGGCCGATATAGCGGGCGCGGGGGCGGATCAACCCGCCGTGCCGCAATTGTTCGCTGGCATGCGCGATCCAGCCCACGGTGCGCGCCATGGCAAACAGCACCAGCTCGTTGCCGGGCGCCAGGCCCAGCGTGTGCACCAGCACGGCCAGCGCATAGTCGATATTGACGAATTCGCCGGTTGCTTCGGCAATGCGCTCCGGAATTTCCCGGGTGAGTTTTGGCGCCGCGCCCGCGCGCGCCAGCGCATCCAGCAAGGCGTGGGCGCGCGGATCGCCGTGCTTGTAGACGCCGTGGCCGAAGCCGGCGAAACGCTCGCCCAGCGCCACGCGCTCGCGGATCACCGGGGCCACATCGCCATCGACCAATGTCTTCACAAGCTGCGCCGCCAGCACCCCCGCGCCGCCATGCTTCGGGCCTTTCAGGGCCACGAGGCCGGCAATCATGGCATCGTAGAGGTTCAAGCCGGTAGATGCCGCGCAGCGCACGGTAAAGGTCGAGGCGTTCAGTTCATGATCCGCCAGCAGCACCAGCGCCCGGCGGATCAGGTCGGCAGCATGCTTGTGGTCCGGCGCCCATGCCCTGGCGATCTTGAGATGAAGCGGCGCCGCCGATGATGGGCGGTTCAGCATGGTGGCGATCACCAACCGAAGGATGCGGCCACCCACCATCGCGCGGCCATCGGCGGCCCGGGTATACGCCCGTGGATCGGCGCTGGCGGCCAGCGCCAACACGGCAATGGTGCGGTCGATCGGCGAGGCATGGCGCGCCGCGTCGGCGACCGCGCGCATTTCGTCCGACACGTCGGGACAATTGTCGGGCGCAAACGGATCGACGCCGGTGACGTCCCACAGCAGCGTCGCGGCATGTTCGAGCGTGTCGGTTTCGGCGAGATCGATGCCGTTGACTCCGCGATAGATCGGACCGTCCTCGGTGATGGTCGAAATCGACGAATCCATCACCGGCAGATCGGTGTCGAAACTTTTCAGGCCGCGCGGCTCCGGCGATGGCGCGCGGCGTTCCTTCAGCCCGCGGACGTCCTCCGCCCGGTAGCGGTGGCTGCGCGAATCCGACGACGGCTCGGACCGGATCAAGCCGCGGCTGACATAGGCGTAGAGCGTGGCCGGTGAGATCGCGAGTTCGGCCGAAGCCTCGCGGGCGGACAAATAAAGGCCGGTGGATTTTTTCATATTGATTTACATAATCAAGATTGATCAATCTGTCGAGACGGCCGACCTTTGAGACTTCAGAGGAGACCGACCCATGAACCTGCAGATATCCAGGAGCCCGATCGGGCTGGATGGCATTCCCGCCGCCGAAACCGTGCTCAGCCATGTCGATGGCGAGCGGGGAGAACTCATCATCGCCGGCGAGCGCGTCGGTGAACTCGTGCGCCAAACCGGCTTCGAGGGGGTGACCGCGCGGCTGTGGAGCGGTGGAACCGGCCAGAAGGTGGCCGAGGCCAGCGTACGCGAGACCCTGGGCGCGGCCCGCCAACGCGCTTTCGCCAGGCTACCGGACCTGCTCGGCATCGTCAGCGGCCTGTCGATCGTCGATGGTGTCCGTGCCGCCATCGCCGGATTGTGCGCCGAAAGCGGATTGCCGCACGAGGCCACCATCGTCGGCGCGGTGCCGGTGATCGCGGGCGCGCTGGTACAGCGGAGCAAGGGCGGCAACCCCATCGCGCCCGACCCTGATCTCAGCCATGCCGCCGATACGCTGTCGATGATGCTGGGCCGCAAACCCGATCCGCGGGAGGTGGCGGCGCTCGACGCCTATTTTGTCACCGTGTGCGATCACGGCATGAATGCCTCGACCTTCACCACGCGGGTGGTGGCCTCGACCCAGGCCGATCTGTTCGCGGCCGTCACGGCTGGTTATTGCGCGTTGACCGGACCGCTGCACGGCGGCGCCCCGGAGCCGGTGCTCGAAATGCTGGATGCGATCGGCGAAAGCGAGCGCATCAAGCCGTGGGTCGACGCCGCGCTGGCACGCGGTGAACGGCTGATGGGTTTTGGCCATCGCATTTACCGGGTGCGCGATCCGCGCGCCGACGTGCTGAAGGGCGCGATCGAGCGGCTGGCCGGCGGCGGCACCGACCTGCCATTCGCGGGTGAAGTCGAGGCCTATATCCGCGCGGCGCTGCGACGGAAAAATCCGGAGCGACCGCTCGACACCAATGTGGAATTCTTCACCGCGATCCTGCTCGACGCGCTGAAGATCCCGCGGCAGGCCTTTACGCCGATCTTCGCGGTAGCCCGCGCTGCCGGATGGACCGCGCACGCCCGCGAGCAGCAGCGCGGCGGCCGGCTGATCCGGCCGAGTTCGGCCTATATCGGCCCGATGCCGGAGTGATGCAGGAATCTCTCATCCCGTCGTCCCTGCGTCGCAGGGACCCATAGCCGCAGGCGTTTGTTGTTGGGGAAGGTATTGAATACCGTGGCCTGACGCGACTGCACGGCGTATCGGCCCCTGCGTTCGCAGGGGGCGACGAAGGCTCAAACGCCGCGCACCACCGTCTTGAGATAATTATACGCCTTGATGATTTCGATCAGGCGATCCTCGGTGGAGCGGTCGCCGCCATTGGCGTCGGGATGGTGCTGCTTGACCAGCGCCTTGTATTTGGCCTTGACGGTTTCCAGCGTCGCTTCGGGGCCGAGCCCCATCACCTGCAGCGCCTTGCGCTCGGCGTTGAAGATCTTCCTGGTCTCGACCTTGGTCTCGCCGGCAGCGCCGCCCGGACCCGGCCGCCAGTGGCCGCGGCCGTTGAGCTCCGAGAACATGGCGAACGGATCGGAAGCGGCGTCGATATCGGCCTCGGCTCCGGCCTTGGCCTTCTTGCCGCCATTGGCGCCCATCTTCCAGGTCGGACGATGGCCGGTCAGCGCATCCTTCTGGTAGCGCGCGACCGCGTCGGCGGCCATGCCGGAAAAGAAATTATAGCCTTGGTTGTATTCGCGGACGTGGTTGAGACAGAAGTGCCAGTATTCCTTGTCGTTGGTCCGGCCCTTGGGAGCGCGGTGCGGACCCTTGTTCTTGCACTCCGGCCATTCGCACATGGCGGATTCTTCGCGCGCGGCCGCCTGCTGCTTCGCGCTCAGCTTGTTGGGCTTGATGCGAATGCTGTCGAAGAATTTGGATGAATCAATCGCCATGGCTGACTATGACAACGCAATGCGAAAAGCTTCAAGTCTTGACATTGCGAATACCTCGCTCTCTTGACGCGCCATTGACGAAACACGGCTGCGGACGTATTGCCCCGCCATGAGCGCCAGGGACAATATCACAAACAAGTTGAGTGAAGCTTTCGCGCCGGAAAGCCTCGACGTCACCGACGAATCACATCTGCATGAGGGCCACGCCGGCCACAGGCCGGGCGGCGAGACGCATTTCAGGGTCTATATCGTGTCGCCGGCGTTCGAAGGGAAGAGCCGGATCGAACGCCACCGCATGATAAATGCGGTGCTGGCGGTGGAACTCGCTGATACCGTGCATGCGCTGGCGATCAAGGCACAGGCCCCGGGGGAAGCCGGGGGCGCATAGGCCCCCGTCACCCTCCCCTGGAGGGGTAAGAAAACTAAAACGACGTGCCCGCTCGCTTCGGCTTCTTTTCCTCGACCTCGGCCTCGCGCGGCACCGGGACGATCCGAAGCGCGGTAATGCGGTTGCGCTCGCGGCGCAGCACGCGGAAGCGGAAGCCGTGGAAGGTAAAACTCTGGCCGCGCTCCGGGATCGAACGCGCCTCGTGAATCACCAGCCCGGCGACGGTGGTCGCTTCTTCGTCGGGCAGGTGCCAGTTCATGGCGCGGTTGAGATCGCGGATCGGCACCGAGCCGTCGACCACCACCGAGCCGTCGGGCTGGGCGCGGACTCCGGCCACCACCACGTCGTGCTCGTCGGAAATGTCGCCGACGATTTCCTCCAGGATGTCCTCCAGCGTCACCATGCCTTCGACTTCGCCGTATTCGTCGACCACCAGCGCGAAGTGGGTCTTGCGGCGGCGGAAGGCTTTCAGCTGATCGGCGACCGGACGCATCTCCGGCACGAACCATGGCGGCAGCGCGATGGCCGCGACATCGATCCTGGATGTATCGCCGTCGGCGGCACGGATCGCCCGCAGCAGATCCTTGGCGTGCAGCACGCCGATGATATTTTCCGGCTTGTCGCGCCACAGCGGAATCCGGGTGTATTCGGTGGTCAGCACGTCGCGCACCAGTTCCTCAGCCGGCAGGTCGGCGTTGAGCATCACCATCTCGGTGCGATGAACCATGACGTCGGAAACCTGCAACTCGCCAAAGCGGAAGACGTTCTGGATGTATTCCGCTTCACCCTGTTCCATCTCGCCATGCTCGGCCGATATTTCCACCAGCCCCCTGATCTCGAGATCCGTCAGGATTTCATGTTGCGAGCTCTCCCGGACGCCCAGCATCCGAAGGATCGAGCGCGACGCCGCATTGAGCAACCAGTTCAGCGGGTAGAACACCAGGAAAGAGACGTAGAGCGGATAGGCGATCCATTGCGACACCGGCACCGGCTCGCGAATCGCCAGCGTCTTCGGGACCTGTTCCCCGATCACGATATGCAGCGAGGAGAACACCAGGAAACCGACCAGAAACGAGGTAAAATGACGCGCCGAGTCGGACATTCCGAACTGCCCCAAAACCGGTTCCAGCAACCCCGACACCGTCGGCTCGCCCACCCAGCCAAGCCCGAGCGAGGCCATCGTGATGCCAAGCTGGCAACAGGCGAGATAGGCTTCGATGTTGCCGAGCATTTTCTGCAGCAGGCGCGCGCCGAACCGATTCTGCTCGGCCATCGCATTGATGCGAAAGCCCCGGCTCTTCACCAGTGCGAACTCCGCGGCCACGTAGAAGGCGTTGGCGGCGAGCAGGAAGATGGCGATCAGAAGATGGACGATCGTCTCGGTCATTGCGATCCTGTGAGGCCGGTGTCAGGCTCGATACGGTCGGCAGAGAGTGCGGAGAATCAAGATTTGCGCGCGAGTCTTTCGGCCAGAAATTCGCGAACCCGCGAAGGCTCGACGTCGTTGGCAATCACGGCGCGTCCGACCGCCTCGAGCAGGAT
>JBBQUA010000282.1:0-5788 GCA_038212905.1 Hyphomicrobiales bacterium | reverse complement strand
AATCCGAAGTTGGTCGCCAGCAGCGCGTAGGAATAGGCGCCGACGGCATAGAACGCGACATAGCCGAGGTCGAGCAGGCCGGCGAGCCCGACCACCACGTTCAGCCCCCATCCCAGCATCACATAGGTCAGCACCAGGATGCCGAGGTCGAGGATGTAGCGCTCGTTGTAGAAGATCACCGGCACCAGGAAGGTGAACACCAGCAGCACCGGCGCGATGCCGCGCCGCGCCAGCGCGAGGCCGCTTTGCACCGACGGCGGCACGATCCGGATGGTGCCGACCGGCCCCCACCACTGCCGCAGCAATTCGACCACGATGCTGCCGCCGAACACGGTCGCCACCATGGCCGCGAGATCGCCGAACCGTGTCCAGTAGGTGAGCTGGCCGTCCGAGCCCGCTTCGGTACGGACGCCGATCATCAGCGAAAACAGCACCAGCGCCACCACGGCGCTGATCAGGGCTTTCTTGAAGATGAAGGCTGCGCCGGGTGCGCGCGATGCGGCCGATGAAGCGGGCGCGGATGCGCTCACGCCGCCCATCAGACTTTTTCGACTTCGGGACGGCCGAGCAGGCCCGACGGCATGAAAATCAGCACCACGATCAGGATCGAGAACGCGGCGACGTCCTTGTATTCGACCGAGAAATACGCCGACCACAGGGTCTCGATCAGCCCGATCAGGAGGCCCCCCAGCATCGCGCCGGGCAGTGAGCCGATGCCGCCCAGCACCGCCGCGGTGAAGGCCTTGATCCCGGCGACAAAGCCCATGAAGAAATCGACCAGGCCGTAATACAGCAGGTACATCATGCCGGCGACGGCGGCGAGCGCGGCGCCGATGACGAACGTCATGGAAATGGTGCGATCGACATCGACCCCGAGCAGCGCCGCCATGGTCTGGTCCTGTTCGCAGGCGCGCATGTCGCGGCCGAGTCGGGTTCGCGCCACCACCCAGGTGAAGATCGCGAGCAGCACGATGGTGGTGATCACGACGATGATCTGCACGTTGGACAGCCGCACCACGAACCCGTCGGCCTCATAAAGGGTGTAGCCGCCGGTGATGATCGGCGGCACCGGCTTGACCCGCGCGCCCTGCGCGATCTGCGAATAATTGGTCAGCACGAACGACATGCCGATCGCCGACAGCATCGGCGCGAGGCGGAACGAGTGCCGCAGCGGCCGATAGGCGATGCGCTCCACCGTCCAGCCGTAAAGCGCGGTGATCGCCATCGATACCAGCAGCACGATCAGCAGGATCACGGGAACGAAGGCGAGGCCGAACGAAACCAGGATCAAAAACGAGATCAGCGCGATGAAGCCGCCGATCATGAAAATATCGCCATGGGCGAAATTGATCATGCCGACGATGCCATAGACCATGGTGTAGCCGATGGCGATCAGGCCATAGATCGAGCCGAGCACGATGCCGTTGATGAGTTGCTGGGCGAAATAATCCATGCGCTGCCGTTGTGTGGATGACGCGGCGGTGGCCCCGGCAGCCGGTACGCCGCGTCGTGTCATTTTCTAACAGCGGGAACCGGGTGCGGCAACAGCGCGGGAGGCGCTTGTACATGGGTCATTTTGAAGCCGGGTTCCGTCGCCGCTGTCGCAACGAGGCTCCGCCCCGCAATGATCCCGCCGGAACCGGGGTTCCCGCGCAACCGGATCGGGACCAAACCCGGACCAGCGGGCGCGTCACCAGCGCTGTCCTGAATGCGAGAGCGGGGAAGGCGCCGCCGAGAGGCGGGGCGAGGTCAACCGAGATCTTGCATTTAGTAGCACTCAGTGCTACATGACGTCATGCTCGATCCGGTTCACCCGCGGGCCTTCAAGTCAGCATGGTTTGCCAAGGCAGCGAAGAAGGCGAAGGTTTCGGACGCCCTGCTGTGCAAGGCGATTGCGCAAGTGATGGCAGGTCAGGCCGATGATCTGGGCGGCGGCGTGTTCAAGAAGCGCTTGTCGGGCAACCAGTATCGCTCGATTATTCTGGCGCGCGGGCGCGACTATTGGGTCTATCAGTATCTCTTCGCTAAGCAGGATCGCGCCAACATCGAGGATGACGAACTGAAGGCGTTTCGGGAACTGGCCAAGGGCTATGCGGCGTTGACCGAAGAACAGGTCACGGCGCTGGTGTCGGGCGAGGACTGGATTGAGATTTGCAAAAGCGAGGATTTCGGCAAGCTGAAGGAACGATGATGAGCAAGCAGGCTTACAAGAGCGACGCCTTCGAGGCAGTCCACACATCGGCCAAGGCGCTGCGCAAGGTGGGTGTGATCGACAAGGCGACCATGCGCGATTTTGATGCGGCATGTCTTTCCGTCACCCCGGCGTTTGCGCCAAGGGATATCCAGCGGCTGCGCAAGGCCAACCGCGTCAGCCAACCTGTGTTCGCGCGCTATCTCAACACCAGCGAGTCTACCGTCGAGAAGTGGGAGACCGGGGCCAAGCGTCCCAGCGGCATGGCATTGAAACTGCTCGCCATCGTCCAGAAGCATGGGTTGCAGATGCTGGCTTGATCTTCTTCCCGGCTTCAAGACGGGACTTTTTCTTTTGTGCCGGCATCACGGTACGAATTGGGGGAGGCAGGTCGCCGGTATTCTGCTCCGCCAACCGCGCCCGTTAAGGTAAACAAATGGTTTAAATTGCCCGCCGCAGTTTAAGCAGGTTAGCTCGCCGCAAGCCGCTGCTCCCATCCGGAGCGCATGCGGAAATGCGGGAAGCGACATGTCGACAAACTGGCGGATCAGTTCATTCAACGGTGCGCTGCTGGCGGCCTATTTCATCCCGACCTGGACCATCGTCGCCTTCAAGATCATGGTTTCGCCGATCCAGGGGCTCTACGTGCGACCGAACATCTCGGTGGCGCTGTTCATCAGCGATCACCTGCAATTGACCGCGTTGAACACGGTTCGCTTCGCCTGGCTGCTGGCGCTCGGCAAGCTCACCGTCGTGGCGTTTTTTGCGGTCTTCGTGGTGCTGCTCACCCGCGCCTCGATCCGCAAGACCGGCGGCTGCGACGAGGCGCTCGGCATTGCGCTCGCGCTCGGCAGCGTGATCAGTTTCGCCAGCATGGTGCTGGCCTCGCAGGTCGGCGAGAGCGCAGCGCTTCGCCTGCATGCGACCGAGCTGTTGCTGCTGCTCGGCACCGCCATCGTGCTGGTGGTCGAACGTCCCGCTTTGCCGCAGACCGAGAGCCGTGCAACGTCGCCGGACCTGTCGCTAAGGCATCCCCGAATTCTGGACAATGCCTGACGCTTGTTGGAGCTAACGCTGCGTCAAAAATCCGACCACGGCGTCGGTGAAGGCGTGCGACTGTTCGACGTTGGAAATATGGGCGGCGTCGAGAATCGTCAGGGCCGCACCCGGAATCTGGCTGCGGATGAATTCGCCTGCCGCCACCGGTGTCGACATGTCATGGCGCCCGGCGATCACCAGCGTCGGACTCTTGATTTTGGGCAACAGCGCGCGCTGGTCGAGCGTGCTGAGTGCCTCGCAGCAGGCGAGATAGCCCTGCACCGGGGTGGCGAGCAGCATCGCCTTCACATTGGCCGTGACCTGCGGCTCGCGTTCGCGGAAATCGGATGTCAGCCAGGCTGCGATGACGGTGTCGGCGATCGCCTGGATGCCGCCTTCCTGCACCGCCTTGATGCGGCCCAGCCAGTTGGTCGGATCCGGATAGTGGCAGGCGGTGTTGGCGAGAATGATCTTGCCGAATCGTTCCGGGGCGTTGGCGCCGAGCCACTGTCCGACCATGCCGCCCATCGACAATCCGCACCAGTGCACCTTGTCGATGTTGAGGTCATCGAGAATCGCCAGCACGTCGCGGCCAAGACGCTCCATGGAGTAGGGGCCCGGCGGCACGCTGGATTTGCCGTGGCCGCGGCGGTCATAGCGGATCACCCGGAACAGCTGGGTCAGCGCCTTCATCTGCGGCTCCCACATCTGCAAGGTGCAGCCCAGCGAATTCGACAACATCAGGGTCGGACCGCCATCGCGGCCCTCGACTGACACGTTGAGCAGGCAACCGTCGGCATCGATCATCGGCATCTTGGATTCCTCGTCACGTGGCGCGACCTAACCATTTCCAGCCTCCCTCTGCCAATCCCAAAGCATCGGCGCAAGTCCGACCTGACAAGTCTGCTGCGTTGCGAATATGCATCGCTCACCGCCATCCCGCCCTTCCTTTTGGGCCTGCCGTGCTTTACTTGGGGGATAGCGGGCGAAGCGATCCAGGAGACTCCAAGATGGCCATGACGATGAACGGCGAAGTCCAGCTTGCGGCGCCGCGCGAGGCTGTGTGGGCCAAATTGAACGATCCGGAAGTGCTGAAGGCCTGCATCCCCGGCTGCGAGGAACTGGAGCGAACCGAGGACAACGGTTTTCGGGCGGTCGCCAAGATGAAGGTCGGCCCGGTCTCGGCCCGCTTCAAGGGACGGGTGACGCTGAGCGATCTCGATCCGCCGAACGGCTACCGGATATCGGGCGAGGGCGAGGGCGGGGTCGCCGGCTTCGCCAAGGGTGGCGCCACCGTGGCGCTGGCCGACAAGGATGGCGGAACGTTGCTGACCTATAATGTCGAGGCGCAGATCGGCGGCAAGCTGGCCCAGCTTGGCCAGCGCCTGATCAACGGATCGGCCAAGAAGCTGGCCGATGAGTTTTTCGCCAATTTCGCCAAGGCGGTGCAGGGCTAGGGTTCAACGGAGAGCGCGCTTTTCTTCTCCCCTCCACCCGCGAAGCGGCGGGGAGGGGTCGGGGGTGGGGGTTTATCAGCGCTACAGCTGGCAGCGAGTTCGCCGCGCTACCCCCCACCCCCGACCCCTCCCCACCACGCGCAAGGGCGCGCGGAGGGAGGGGAGTGAGAAGGTGAGGTTGCTCATTGCCGGGATGGCCCATATTATGGCTTTGGAATGATTTTAATGACTGCGCCGCTGTGCAATGCGGCAGCGCAGATGAAGAGAGTGCTGAATGGCCAAGATCTCCCTTGTTGTGAACGGCAATCCCGTCAATGCCAATATCGACCCCCGCACCCTGCTGGTGCAGTTTCTGCGCGAGAATTTGCGCCTGACCGGCACCCATGTCGGCTGCGATACCTCGCAATGCGGCGCCTGCGTCGTGCATCTCGACGGCAAGGCAGTGAAGGCCTGCACCACGCTGGCGGTGATGGCCGACGGCCATGAGGTCAAGACCATCGAAGGCCTTGCCGCCGACGGCGCGCCGCTGCACCCGATGCAGGAGGCCTTCCGCGAGCACCACGGCCTGCAATGCGGGTTCTGCACCCCCGGCATGATCATGACCGCGGTCGACCTCGTCCATCGCAAGGGCAACGATCTCTCGGATCACACCATCCGCGAAGAGCTCGAAGGCAATCTCTGCCGCTGCACCGGCTATCAGAACATCGTTTTGTCGATCGCGGCCGGCGCCAAGGCGATGGCGAAATCCGACCTCGCGTAACGCACGGCGATCAGGAAACTCTCATGTACGAATTCAAATATCATCGTCCGGCGACCGTTCGGCAGGCTGCCAATCTGCTGCTGAAGAATGAGGAGGCCAAGCTGATCGCCGGCGGCCACACGCTGCTACCGGTCATGAAGCAGCGGCTCGCCAGCCCGCCGCATCTGGTCGACCTCAGCCACATCGAGGGGCTTGACGGTATCGAGATGAAGGGCCGCTCGCTGGTGATCGGCGCCACCGCCACCCACAACACGGTGGCTTCTTCCGCCATCGTCGGCGAGGCGATTCCGGCGCTGGCCGAACTGGCCGGCCTGATCGGTGATCCCGCGGTGCGCCACAAGG
>JBBQUA010000281.1:0-5842 GCA_038212905.1 Hyphomicrobiales bacterium | reverse complement strand
CTTGGTGAGTTTGGTGACGTCGGTGGGACTGACTTTTTTTGATTTTGCTATCATGATTAAACTAACGGGGTTGTCATTCCGGAATGGTCCGCAGGATCATATCCGGAATCTCGATGTTGTGAGCTCTGAGATTCCGGGTTCTCATCTTCGACGCGCCCCGGAATGACGTTGAGAGACCTACGCCGTCGCCGCCCTGAGCAGCCGGTCCGCCGCGGCCCTCGCCTCCGCCGTGATCTCCGCGCCCGCCAGCATCCTTGCGATTTCCTCGCGGCGGTGGTCCGGGGCCAGCGCGTTGACGCGGGTGGCGACGCGCTTGCCCTTGTCGAGGGCGTCCTTGGAAATCAGCAGATGCTGGCTGGCGCGGGCGGCGACCTGCGGCGCGTGGGTCACCGCCATCACCTGCACCTTGCCGGCCAGCCGCGCCAGGCGGGCGCCGATGGCGTCGGCCACGGCGCCGCCGACGCCGGTGTCGATTTCGTCGAACACCAGCGTGGGCGCCGAGCCCTTGTCCGACAGCACGACTTTCAGCGCCAACAGGAATCTGGACAGCTCGCCGCCGGAGGCGACCTTCATCATCGGCCCGGCCTTGGTGCCGGGGTTGGTCTGGACCCAGAACTCGACGCGGTCAAAGCCCTGCGGGCCCGGCGATTTCGGATCGGAATCGATCTGCGCCATGAATTTCGCCCGCTCCAGCTTCAGCGGCGCGAGCTCGGCATTGACGGCCTTGTTGAGTTTCTCGGCCGATTTGGTCCTGACGGCGGAGAGCTTTGTGGCGGCGGCGCCATAGCGCTTGTCGGCCTCGCCGGCGGTCGCTTCGAGCTTTTTCAATTGATCGGCGCCGGCATCGATCAGCGCGACGTCGGCGGCGTATTTCGCCGCCAGCGCCGCAAGGCCATCGACCGGCGTCGAATATTTGCGCGAGGCGGCGCGCAGCGCGAACAGCCGCTCCTCGATGCGTTCGAGTTCGGCGGGATCGAAGTCGGCCGCGATCAGCGCCGCCGTCAGATGCTGGTCGGCCTCTTCCAGCGCGTTGATCGCGATATCGATCGCCCTCACCGCGGGTTCGACCAGCGAAGGCAAATTGCCGGCGCGGCGCTCCAGCCGGCGCACGGCCGCCGACAAGGCTGACACCGGCGAATGATTGCCGCTGACGGCGTCCTGCGCCTCGCGCAAATCGGACGCGATCTTCTCGCCCTGCATCATGCCGGTGCGGCGCTCCGCCAGCGCGGTCTCCTCGCCGTCCTTCGGCTTCAACTTCTTCAATTCGTCGGAGGCATGGCGCAGATAGTCCGCCTCGCGGGCGGCGCGCTCCATGCCGGCGCGGTGTTCGTCGAGCGCGGTCAACGCCGCGCGCCTGGAGTCCCACAGGGCCTCCAGCGCCGCGACGTCCTTTTCGAGGCCGGCGAAGGCGTCGAGCAGCCGCCGATGGGTCGAGGCATCGACCAGCGCGCGCTCGTCATGCTGGCCGTGAATTTCGACCAGCGCGGAGCCGACCGCCTTCAGGGTCTGCACGCTGATGGCCTGATCGTTGATGAAGGCGCGGGTGCGGCCGTCGGCCAATTGCACCCGGCGCAGGATCATCTCGCCGGTGTCGTCGAGGCCGTTGTCGCTGAGGATCGCCGCGGCCGGATGGCCCTTCGGAATATCGAACACCGCGGTGACCTGGCCCTGTTCGGCGCCATGGCGGACCAGGCCGGCGTCGCCGCGGCCGCCGAGCGCCAGCGCGAAGGCATCGAGCAGGATGGATTTGCCCGCGCCGGTTTCGCCGGTCAGCACCGCGAGGCCACGGGAAAACTCGATATCGAGCCGTTCGATCAGGACGATGTCACGGATCGAAAGACGCGCCAGCATGCCAGGTAATTTCCTAAACCAAATTCCTAGCCGAGACCGAATTTCTTGAAGGCCCTGGAGATGTAGGAGCCCTTGTTCTCGCTCGGCTCGACTCCACCGCCCTTTACCAGATTATAGGCGTCCTTGTACCACTTGCTGTCAGGAAAGTTGTGGCCAAGCACGGCGGCGGCGGTTTGCGCCTCGCCGACGATGCCGATCGCCATATAGGCCTCGGTCAGCCGCGCCAGCGCTTCCTCGACATGGCGCGTGGTCTGGTACTGCGTCACCACGGCCTTGAAGCGGTTGATGGCGCCGGTGAAGTTGCGCTTTTCCAGATTATAGCGGCCCACTTCCATTTCCTTGCCGGCGAGCTGGTCGCGCGCACCCTCCAGCTTGGCCTTGGCGGTGTTGGCGTATTCCGAGGTCGGATATTTGCGGATCACTTCCTCGAGCGCGGCGATCGCCTTCTCGGTGCGGCCCTGATCGCGGGAAACATCCGGAATCTGGTCGTAATGCGAGGCCGCGATCAGATACTGCGCGTAGGCGGCATCGGAGCTGCCGGGATGCAGGGTGACGTAACGGGTCGCGGCGCCGATGCAGCTGTCGTAGTCGCCGGAATTGTAGAACGCATAGGCCGACATCAGCAGCGATTTGCGCGCCCAGTCGGAATAAGGATGCTGGCGGTCGACTTCCTCGAACTTCTTCGACGCCGCCTTGTTATCCTTGCGCTGGTTCATGAGGTACAAGCCCTCATTATACAGCTTGTCGGCGGGCTCCTCGTTGAAGGTGTCGTCCTTGGCGGTGAACTTGTCCCACAGCGCGCCGGTGCCGCATCCGGTGAGGGCAGTTGCCAATAGCGCCAGACCCGCAGCCAGCCGCAACTGCCGCCCAAGGTGAGCGAGCCCTGCGAAGTCCGAACGAGCCGTCATACGCTGTGCCGACATGGAAATAAGACCTGACACCTGTGATGCGGAGCCCGTCGCGCCATGAACCTGGTCATGATCGCAATGATCGCCGTGCCCGTAGCGCCTTGTCGCGCAACCGCGGGCCTATTTAGCCGAAAAAAGTCCGTTAACCAACCGAATACGCAGGCATTTCGCCCGGATTAAGGCGGCCGGACCGGATTGCGGCCGATCATGGTTACCGCGGAAGATCCGGCACTGAAGATATACTGAACCTCGTCCTGAGGAGCCGAGCGCCTTCGCGCGGCGTCTCGAAGGACGGCAGCAGCCATGTGCCAGATGGTTCGAGACGCACGTCGGCAGCGCAATAGCACCGCCAACGTGCTCCTCACCATGAGGGAGTTGGTGGTGCCGCTCTGGAACCCAGTCAGGAAACGTCGGGGCCGTAGGCCGGGGCGACCATGCCGCCCACCATGCCGCTGCCGATTTCGGCGCCGCGCGAAGAACGGCGGGCCGTTTCGGCCTCGATCACACACCAGGCGCTGCGATCGGCCATCAGGGCGGTCAGTACCGCGTGGTTGAGCTTGTGACCGCCGCGTACCGAGCGGAAGGCGCCAAGCAGCGGCAGGCCGGCCAGCGCGAGATCGCCGACCACATCCAGCACCTTGTGACGGGCGCATTCGTCGGTGTAGCGCAAGCCTTCGGTGTTGAGCAGGCGGGTGTCGTCGAACACTACCGAATTCTCGAACGAGGCGCCGAGCGCAAAACCGGCGCTCCAGAGCCGCGCCACGTCATTCATGCATCCAAAGGTGCGGGCGCGGGCAATCTCGCGGCGGAACCGTTCGGGATTGAGATCGAGCATGTAGCTCTGGCGGCCAATCACCGGATTGGCGAAATCGATTTCGACCTCGGCGCGGAAGCCGGCCGCATGCGGGCGCAATTCGCCGAACGAATTGCCCATCGTCACCTGCACCGGCTTCAGCACCTGGATGAAGCGGCGCGCGGCCTGCTGGGTCACGATACCGGCCTGATCGATCGCGGCGACGAAAGCCGCGGCGCTGCCGTCCATGATCGGAACTTCGGGGCCATCGACTTCGATGATGGCGTTATCGACGCCCATGCCGCGCAGCGCAGCCAGCACATGCTCGGCGGTCGAGACCAGCGGGCCGTCGCGGTCGCCCAGCACGGTGGCGAATTCGGTGGCGATCACGGATTCGGCGCACGCCTGAACTTCGCGGTCGCAGCCATCGAGGCCACTGCGGAGAAAAATAAAACCCGCATCGACGGGTGCGGGTCCAAGCGTGAGATTAACGGGTAAACCGGAATGAACGCCGACGCCCGTCACGGTGGCTTGTGAGCGAAGCGTTGTTTGCCGGCTGAATTTCATTCTTAACTGCCCACTACCCGACTTACTAAAAGACCGGAATGACGCGATACGCCAGTCGAGTCGCCTTCAGTATCCCCAAGTCACGGCAGACCATAGTCACTGCCTCAAACAGCGCCAACTCACGCTTTTTTACCAATTGTTACCCTATCTCTGCCGTATTCGCGCCAAAGGTTAACCAAAATGCGGCGTGGTTAAGCGCAGGTTCGGCCGATATATCCAACACTGAATGCATAATTAATCATTTAATATCAGCCGCTTGGCTGCATCTTTGATGGCCTTGCGCAGGCAAAGGAAAAGGCCCCGGCGGATACCGCCGGGGCCTTTTTGGTCGTCAGAATTGTAACAAACTTCAGTTGGACTGGCGGCGCAGGAAGGCCGGGATATCCAAATGATCGTCGCCCTGTGGCGCTGCAGCAACAGGTGCCGGACGACCGTGGATGTCCAGTCCCTGCGGCGCGGGCCGCCTGGCATATTCGGATACGGGCTCATGCGCCGCGATTTGCTGGGCCACCGTGCGCTGCGGCTTGCGTTCCGGCATCGGCGGCATGGCCGGACCGGAGGCACGGGCCGCGATCGGCGGCTCCGTTTCTTCGTCGCGGCGGCCGAGGCCGACATTGGCGAGGCGCTGCAGCAGCGACATCCGGGTCTTCTGCGGATGCTCATCCTCGGTTTCGCCGCGGGCCTGACGGATTTCAGCCTGGGCCGGCATCGGCAGGTCTTCGAACTTCGGCATCCGGGGCGCGCGAACCGGCGGGCGCTCGGCGGCTTGCGGGATGAAGGTCTCGGGTGTCGCCGGCTCCTGGGTTTCGACGCGCGCGACGTCATGATCCGGGAACAATGAAGGCTTCTGCGCGATCGGACGAACCGTGACGTCGCCATACGACGCCTGTTGCAGCGGCGCGGCCGATTGCGGCGCTTCCGGAGCAACCGCAGCGGCGATCGCGGCCAGTGCGGCGCGTTCGATGCTGCTGGAAGCACGCTGGGGTGCCGCGGGAGCTGCCTGCGCGGGGGCCGCGCCTTCCAGCTTCTGGTTGCGTTCGGCAATGCGCGCATTGTCGGCGCGCAGCCGCGCGGTCAGGTCGGCCAGCCTGGTGTCGGGCGCGGAGGCCGGAGCCGAAGGCGCCACCGCATGGGTCACGGCCGGCGCCGGGGTGCCGGCGTTGCGCGAGATCAGCGCCTGTTCGATGCCGGTGGCAACGACGGAGACGCGGATCACGCCATCGAGGGTCTCGTCGAAGGTGGCGCCGACGATGATGTTGGCGTCCTGGTCGACTTCCTCGCGGATGCGGGTGGCGGCTTCATCGACTTCGAACAGGGTCAAGTCCTTGCCGCCGGTGATCGAGATCAGGAGGCCACGGGCGCCCTTCATCGAGGAATCGTCGATCAGCGGGTTGGCGATCGCGGCCTCGGCCGCGGTCAGCGCGCGCTTCTCGCCGGTCGCCTCGCCGGTGCCCATCATCGCCTTGCCCATTTCGCGCATCACGGCGCGAACGTCGGCGAAGTCGAGGTTGATCAGGCCTTCCTTGACCATCAGGTCGGTAATGCAGGCAACGCCCGAATAGAGCACCTGGTCGGCCATCGCGAACGCGTCGGCGAAGGTGGTCTTCTCGTTGGCGACCCGGAACAGGTTCTGGTTCGGGATGATCAGCAGCGTATCGACCACCTTGTGCAGCTCGGCGATGCCGGCTTCGGCGGTGCGCATGCGGCGCTGGCCTTCGAAGTG
>JBBQUA010000280.1:0-5940 GCA_038212905.1 Hyphomicrobiales bacterium | reverse complement strand
CGCGCCGGCGTCGACCGCGTCATGACGCTCGATTTGCACGCCGCGCAGATCCAGGGCTTCTTCGACATTCCGACCGACAATCTCTTTGCCTCGCCCGTGATGGTGCGCGATATCCGCGAACGCTTCGACCTCGCCAACCTCATGGTGGTGTCGCCCGATGTCGGCGGCGTGGTGCGTGCGCGCGGCCTCGCCAAGCGCATCAACGCGCCGCTGGCGATTATCGACAAGCGCCGCG
The DNA here is from genome assembly GCA_038212905.1 of Hyphomicrobiales bacterium. Classification (GTDB taxonomy): domain Bacteria; phylum Pseudomonadota; class Alphaproteobacteria; order Rhizobiales; family Xanthobacteraceae; genus Bradyrhizobium. The sequence goes on along the minus strand of JBBQUA010000280.1, from coordinate 5,705 downwards.
AACGCGCCGGCGAATCCGAAGTCATGAACGTGATCGGCGATTGTGCCGGCTATACCTGCATCCTGATCGACGACATCGTGGATTCCGGCGGCACGCTGGTGAACGCCGCCGATGCGCTGCTCGCCAACGGCGCCAAGGACGTTTACGCCTACATCACCCACGGCGTGCTGTCGGGCGGCGCCGCCGCGCGTATCGCCGGCTCCCGGCTGAAAGAGCTCGTCATCACCGATTCGATCCTGCCGACCGAGGCGGTCAGCAATGCGCCCAACATCCGCACCCTGTCGATCGCCGGGCTGATCGGCGAAGCCATCGGCCGCACCGCCGCGGAAGAATCGGTGTCGAGCCTGTTCGACTGAGATTTCAGCTTCGCAAGGTGGGCAAAGGCGCGCTTGCGGGAGCTGGCATCGCCGGTGTCAGTGGCCGGATTTGCAAAAGCCGCCTGGCCTTCGGGCTATCGACGGAGGTGTTGCGCCGAAGCCGCCAAGATCACTTTTGTATGTTTCGCCGGAACTAATTTCCGGCCTGCGCGTGATGTCTGAGGGCTGGTCATGGGGGGATTCGAGTTTGGCGGACTTGCTGATTGTGCTGGTCGTTGAAGACGACCCGTTAATTCAAACGCTCATCGACGAGGCGCTCCGCGATGGCGGTTACGAACCGGCGGTCGTCGCCTCGGGCGAGGAAGCCGTGATGCTGCTGCAAGGCAATCGGGAGCATTACCGGGCGCTGGTTTCCGACATAAACCTCAAGGGCACAATCGACGGCTGGGATATCGCCAGGCAGGCGAGAGAGATCGACCCGTCCTTTCCCATTATCTACATGACCGGCGCCGCGGCAGAGCAATGGGCTTCGCACGGCGTCCCCAACAGCATTCTTTTGACCAAGCCCTTCGCCCCGGCGCAACTCGTCACTGCCATCTCGCAACTGCTCAACGCGGGTGGCCAGCCAACCGCGCCAACCTCGTAACGGGACGGTCGTCGGCCTCACTTCCCATGCGACCGCCTGGGCTCGATCGTCTCCCCAAATATCTCGTCATTCTCCAGTTCGTCCGCGCGCAGCTGCTGCGTATGACTCACGAGACCAGCGAAATGCCGCCGCGCTGCATTCGGAAGCGCTTATAGGCGTCGATCGCCCGGTTCGACAGGACAAGCTGACGCCGTTCGCCGTGCCGAACCATCAACTCGACGCTGTCGAGCAAGAACCGGCTGGCGGTTTCCGGTTCGCCAAGTTCGCCGCTGCGTTCGAGATAGTCCCAGGCATCTGAATAGAATTTTCCATCAGGATCGGCAGCGGCTCGGGCATGATGCATTCTCCAGCGGATAAAACATTCCGGAGGCGGCTGTGTTCCCTGTGATCTGGCGTCATGCGCGTGGGGAAGGAGACCGCCCTTTGTCGGCCACCCGACCCAGCGCAACGAAGTGTATTCTGGCAAATGGAACCGGAAGGTTGTTTCGTCGTTTCAACGACTGTCCGTTTGCAACCCTGCCAGAGAACCTCAGGAAGCGGTCCATGCGTAAGAAGAGCATTGAACAGAAGTGGCATCAACTTTCGGAAACGACCAGGGAGGAAGCCGAAAAACTGCCGCACGGCAAGGAGCGCGAAGCGCTGGAGCGCAAGGCGCGTCAGCTGGAGACGGCGTCGCAGATCAATCAATGGCTCTCTTCAGCGGAACTCAAGCCGCCGAATTGAACTCGTTTTTCCGCCCGTGTCCCGCATCCTGCGCGGCGTCCGTGACGTCCGCGAAACGCCACTTGAGAAACGACAGCCGTTTGGCCGGCTCCTGTCGGTGCAATTGCCGGAAAAAAATTGCGATTCAAGTTGTAGGTATTCATCATAACCCCACGTTGGCTTCCTCACAGGCAAAAAGGACCTCGGCAATTAATCTGCCGATGTGGCAAACTGCGCTGGTAGTTCTCTCGCGGGGGTTACTCCGATGAAGGAAATTGCCTGGTTACGAGGACTGGAAGCCGATTGCCGCCAGCGGGCGCTGAGCGAACCTGAACGAAAATGGTATTGGCTGGCGCAGGCCGCCAAGTATCAAATCCAGGCCAACCTCGAAGTCGCCGAAAACGGCGCCGAACCGAACGCGCCGGAAGTCAGACTGGCCAGTTGGCCCATCGGCGTGGATGAAAGACGGCTGTACTAGCCGGCTGCGAATCGTCGTTTCCGACTTTGATCATGCCCGACGTGGCAATGATCCTGATCGGCGGCCGTCCATGACCCCAAAGTTAGCCTGCGGGACCGGCCTTTCTCGTCAAAATACACATCGGGGAGTTGGGCAGGTCATCAATGCAAATCGTGGCGCATCGTTCCGCATTGTCCACTCGACGCGAAGCTGGAACCGGCAGCTTGCATGATCGGCCGCAATCGCAAAGTGCACGGGTGGCCGGAACATTCGTCTGCATCCTCCGTTCTAGAGACATCGATAACCTTCCATGGAGAATACAATGAAAAGTTTCCTAGCTGCTGCCCTTCTGAGCGCCGCCTTTATCAGCGCCCCCGCCTATGCCCAGACCGCCCAGCCCGCCGCGCCGGCCGCCACCACCACCCCGGTCGCCGGCAAGATGATGCTGAAGGGCAACTGGCGCGCTTCCAAGCTGATGGGTCTCTATGTCTACAACGAAGCCAACGAAAAACTTGGCGACATCAACGAATTGATCCTGGACAAGGACGGCAAGATCAATGCCGTGGTGATCGGCGTCGGCGGCTTCCTCGGCATGGGCGAACATGACATTGCCGTATCGATCGACAAGCTCAAATTCGTGGAGACCCCGGTCCGCACCAGTTCGACTGCCCCCGCCGGCGCGACGCGCGAGACTACGACTTCGACGGCGCCGGCAGGTACGGCTACCACAACCGGCGCGGCAAGCACCACGACGACAACCACCTCCACGACCGCACGCAGCGCCAATGCGAACGACTGGACGCCAGATCACGCCGTCATGAATGGCACCAAGGATCAGCTGAAGGCGATGCAGCAGTTCAAGTATTCCGACTACAACTAAGGCGTTCGACCTTCTGCGAGGCGATCAAGGGCCCCATCCCGGTGGGGCCCTTTTTCTCGATCCGGCGTCGACCGGGTGGTTGACGGCGTCCCCCTCCTTGAACCCCCCGACCATCCCGCCTAGGCTCCGCCGCAACATCACCCCCTGAGCGATGTGCGACAAGAAGCGGACATATCCCACCGATGCGGACCACCGAGCGGCAGCCCTTCCCCCACCGCCGGGGCCTCATCATCGTGACGACCCTGGCCACGGCCTATGTCGCCAGCCATTTTTTCCGTGCTTCCAACGTCACCATCGGGCTCGACCTGATGCGCGACCTCAGCATCGGGCCGGAGGCGCTGGGCGCGCTGACCGGCGCGTTCTTCTTCGGCTTCTCCGCGATGCAGATCCCCTGCGGCCTGCTGTTCGACCATTACGGGCCGCGCCGCACCGTGACCGGCATGCTGATGGTCGCCACCATCGGCGGCGTCATCTTCACGCTGGCGACCAGTTGGCCTGTCCTGCTCGCCGGCCGTGCGCTGATGGGCGCCGGCTTCGGCGCCATGCTGATCGGAAGCATGGTGGTGATCTCGCGCTGGTTCCCGCCGGACCGCTTCTCCACGCTGGTCGCGATGGTGCTGTCGATCGGCCTGGTCGGCAACCTGCTCGCCACCACGCCGCTGGCCTGGGCCTCGGAGGCGATCGGCTGGCGCGGCGTGTTCGGCTTTGCGGTGGCCTTCACCGCGATCGCCGCGGTCGCGGTCTGGCTGGTGGTGCGCGACGCGCCATCGGGCCACCCGTTCCTGGAGCGCACCGCGGAGCCGCCGCGCGTGATGCTGCAGGGCCTGATGGAGATATTGCGCAACCCGCGGCTGCGGCCGATCCTGGCGCTGAATTTCTGCAGTTATGCCTGCACCTTCACGGTGCAGGGGCTGTGGGGCGGGCCGTTCCTGCGCGAGGTGCACGGCATGAGCGCGATCGCGGCCGGCAACGTGCTGCTCGGCGCCGTCGTCACCTACCAGTTCGGCATGCTCGCCATCGGCCCGCTCGACCGTGTGCTCGATACCCGCAAATGGATCGCGGTCGCCGGCAACCTGGTGACGGTTTCCATGCTCGCCACGCTGGCGCTGGCGTCCCACCCGCCGGTCTGGGTGCCGGTTGCCGCCATCCTGGTCATGGGTTTTGTCTCGGCCGCCAGCACCATGGTGCTGTCGCATGGCCGCGCCATCATCCCGGACCGGCTGATCGGGCGCGGCATGTCGACGCTCAACACCGCCGTGATGCTCGGCGTCGCCTGCATGCAGAGCCTGTCCGGCGTCATCCTCGGCGCGTTCGAGCCGCTGGCGGGCGGCGCCCGCTCCGAAGCGGCCTACCACGCGCTGTTCGGCGTGCTCACGGTAGTGCTGATCACCGCGGTGGCGATCTACAGTCGCTCGCAGGACGTCAGGCCGAGCGACGAAATGCGCGCGCGCCAGCAGGCGCAGGGCGCCTGAGCTACGGCTCGCGGAAGTTCGCTGCCGTACGAGGAAAAAGCCCGCAGACACGCTCCGGTTGCACCACCCCGTCCGTTTCGTGCCGGCAGACCGGTCTTGACGCCGTTTAATTTATCCAGGGACGCAGCCGCCGCAGCCCCGAACCGGCTACCGCAGAGCCGGCAGAGCCGATAGCATGGCGGATATTGGGCGAACCGGCCTCCCATTTCCGGCCGGGTTCTCCGGCGGCCGGTCGAATTAGAGTTTTGTAAAATGTGGTTTCCGATAGTTGCGTGGATCGTGTTGGTGAGCGCGGCGGCATTCTTCGCCGGGGCAACACTCGATCTCAGTCCGGCCCAGATCTCGATTCATTTCTCGGCGTTGCCAGGTCCGCAACGGTTCGCGCTCGGCGCCATCCTGTTCACGACCCTGGCGCTGATCGGGTCGTCGGTATGGCAAGCCGTCAGCCTCGCGCACCAGAACAAGCTGTTGCGCGATCGCCTCAAGGGGCTTCGACAGGACACCTTGACCGCGCACGAAACGCAGACCCAGTTCGATACCGGGATCCAGCATCTCATCGACAGCGACCCCCAGGAAGCCATCGCATCGATTCAGAAAGCGCTCACCGAGACCGAACAACGGGCCGTGCTGGCGCATGGCCAGAGCGAATCCGTCGATATGCGGGACCGGCTCGACGAGATCAGGCGCCGCCAGAAGGTGCTGCGGGAGACGATCGGCGTCGTCGCCGAAAAGCGGCGGGTGGTCGAACCTGTCTTCGGCGAGCTGAAGGACCGGCAACGCCAGCTCGAAAGGTGGCTGACGGATCTCGAGACCGACGATGCCAAGAACAACATCGCCGACCGGCTGAAGGACTCGCGCATAACGTCGCGGTGATCCACGAACGGAAAACCCTGCTGCAGGACTCGCTGGCGACGCTGAACCGTTTCAAGGAAGAGTTGGAAAAGTCCGAGGCCGATCTGGTGCCGCTCGGCGGCCTCGACATCCTGATCGCCGACCTGCGCGTGCGGCGCGATCAGCTGACCGCATCGCTCGATCAACTCGAAACCAGCGGCGAGGAAAAGCTGACTTCGCGCGTCGAGGCGCTCTCGAAGGAGAAGATCGAGATCGAGCAGCGGTTTGCGCGGCTTAATGACGGCTTCAACATTTTGAATGCGATCCGCCTCGACTTCGACGAACTCAGGGAACGCCGGGCGCATCTGGAGCGCGCGCTGGCGGATGTGGAGACGGATCC
>JBBQUA010000279.1:0-5965 GCA_038212905.1 Hyphomicrobiales bacterium | reverse complement strand
CCGCGACTGCCAGCCACGCGCCGCCATCTCGGCGGCATAGGCGCGCAGGCCCTCCACATGCAGCCGCTCGACCGTCCGCTCCACCAGCGGCGCCAGATCCTGGCGGCGCCGGGTCAGCGTCATTGCCTCCACGAAGAAGCCGACCGCATCCGCTCCCATCACGCTGTCGACCAGCGCGCGCGTGTAATCTGGCGGGGAGAGCTGTTTCCCCGCATGCTGCTCGGCCGCGCGCGCGACATAGAGCACGTCACGGCAGGCGGCTTCGACGAACAGCGCGTCCTTGGTGCGAAAGTAATAGGTGATCTGGCTCGGAAAGGCGTCGGCCGCCGCGGCAATCGCGGCAATCGAAACCGCCGCCAGCCCCTGCTCCTTGAACAGCCGGCTCGCGGCATCAAGCAGGCGCGAGCGCATCTGCCGGCCCGCCACGCGCGTGGCACGTGCGCTGAGCTTGGGATCGCGCAGGCGGTCCGTGGTCGAAGCGCCGTTCATGCGTCCTCGTTGCTGCCAAAACACTGGTATCAGGCGGCTTTCGATATTTGTATGCGGTACAAACAAATACGTCAAGCCGGCATGGGAACTGGTCTGCGCCGCGGCTTCCGTGGTTGACGATCGTGGTGCCGGAACTGCTGGCGCTGCGACCGCATGTCTCGCAAAAATCGTCCGGCTGCATGCTAATCCCATGCGGTCCGGTCATCGGAAACTGCGATGACAAGCCGTTGAACTGGAGCCCGCTTGCTGTTTCCGTCCGACCTCACCTCGTTCTTCGAACTCATCCGCCAACACGGCAATACCGCCTACAGCCTGATGTTCGCGTATGCCTCTTCGCACAGCCTGCTGCTGACGCTGTTCGCGGGTTACGCGTCGCATTCCGGCGCGCTGGGTTTCGGCACCGTCATCGCGGTCTGCTGGCTCGGCAGCTTTACCGGCGATGTCATCCGGTTCTGGATCGGGCGGCGTTACGGCACCCGCTGGCTGGGATCGTCGACCTCCAGGATTACGCGCGCTGTCCAGACCGCGGCCCGGCTGGCCGACCGTCACTACGTCTGGATGATCCTGTTGCACCGCTATCCGCACGGCATTCGCGGCGTCGCGGGCTTTGCCTACGGGATGTCGCAGCTGCCCTGGTCCACCTTCCTCGCGCTCAATTTCGTCGCGGCGGGCCTGTGGTCATGTGCGACGGTTTCGGTCGGCTATGCCTTTGGCCAGGTCTCGGAGAAGGTGATGAGCGACGCCTCTTCGGGCCTCGGCCTGGTGATGCTGGTGCTGTTCCTCGGCCTCTCCTGGATCGTGAGCAAGAAGCTCGAGCGCGTGGCCGAGCGGGCCACCTGATGCGGCGCTGCGCGATCGGCATGCGGCGACGGATACGCGAAGCGCCGCCAGAGATCGCTTTGAGTTCGCCGCAAAGTTAGGGCGTCGCGCGCGAAAGCGAGCCTGCCGTGATGCGAACGCGCGTCAAAGGCCGCGCTAGGAAGTTTGCGTCATCGTGCCGTGAAATTTGGAGAATGTCGGATCGGGTCCGGGCTCGGTGATGCTGGTGATGATGGTATTGTTCTTGTAGTCCTCCAGATGCACGACGGTTGTTCCCTGCTCTTCCTTCCATGTCACCAGGAAGAGCAGGTCCCTGATCGGTTCGACGGTGATGTCCACGGTCTCGGAATTATCCCCCAGCGAACCGTCAGGCCTCACCCCGGTATAGGTCAGCGAGTTCTCCGAGTGAAAGTCGAGCTGTACCTTGAAGCGGCCGCTGCCGTCGTCGGCCTTGAAATCGACCAGGTATTTGTGGCCCACAGCAGGAAATTTATCAGCCATTGGTTCCTCCCTGAACGCCGGCATGGCGGGCATCTCGCAGTGCAAGGACTGCGAGCCTAGCTTTGGCAAAAAGCAATCACAAGTTGTTTTCCGTCAAATCAGCCGCAGCCCCTTCAGGCTCGCATGCCCGTTCTTGCCGACGATGATGTGGTCATGCACCGAAATCCCGAGCGGGTTGGCGATGTCGACGATCGCCTTGGTCATATGGATGTCGGCCTGCGACGGCGTCGGGTCACCGGAGGGATGGTTGTGCACCAGGATCAGCGCGGTGGCCGACAGTTCCAGTGCGCGTTTGATCACTTCGCGCGGATAGACCGGGGTGTGGTCGACGGTGCCGGTCTGCTGCACCTCGTCCGATATCAGCTGGTTGCGCTTGTCGAGGAACAGGATGCGAAACTGCTCCTTGTCGGCGAACGCCATGCCGGTGCGGCAATAGCCGATCACGTCGTTCCAGGATGACAGTGCGATGCTGCGCCGGATTTCGCCTTTGGCGATACGACTGGCGGCGGCGGCGATCAGCTTGAGCTGGGTGACCGATGCATCCTTGATCCCCTCCACTTCGCGCAGCCGTGCTTCCGGGGCATGAACGACCTCCGCGAACGAGCCGAACTTCTTCAGTAGAACCTTTGCCAGCGGCTTGGTATCGCGCCGTGGCAGTGCCGGAAACAGCGCCATCTCCAGCAGTTCATAGTCGCTCAGCGCATCCGGCCCGGCGCCGTAAAAGCGTTCGCGCAACCGCTCGCGGTGGCCGTGGTAATGCGGCGTCGCGGCGGTCTGGTCCTTGTCGGGGTCCGGGGGCTTGCTGATCTTGCCTGGCATCGGCGGCCAGCATGCCGTGTGGGTCAGGTTTTGCAACTCTGAAGTGTCGGGCAGCCGCCGATTCCGGACAGCGAAAAGACGCCGTGCGAGGCATGGCGCCTTCGGTGGTTTCACATCAGCCCGGCAGCGTCACGCCTTGACGGCGGCGAACGCATAGCCGTTGCCGTCTTTCGACAGCATGCCGACGTTGGGGAAGCCGAAGTGATAGCCTGCGATCATGCCCTTCTCGGCAATCACCCGATCGAAGAAGGCGCGGCGGGTGGCCTCCGCCTTCGGACCGTCGGAATCGAACATCGAGAACCAGCCTGGGTTCCTGACGAACAGCTGGTGGATGCCGGTGACGTCGCTCTGGATGAACAATTGCTGCCCGCCCGAGGCCACCAGGAACGACATGTGCCCGACGGTATGGCCCGGCGTCGCGATGGCGCGCACGCCGGGGGCGACCTCGGCGCCATCGGCATATTGCTTGATGTTCTTCCAGGTCGGGAAGGTGGACTGAATGCGCCGCACATTGCCGCGCGCCGCTTCCGGGAGCTTCTCCACCAGCGCCGGATCGGTCCAGAACTTGTATTCGACCTCAGGCATCAGGATTTCCGCGTTCGGGAATACCTGCGCGTTGGTCTCCTTCACCCACAGGCCCGAGATGTGATCGGGATGGAAATGCGAGATCACGACCGTTGAGACGGTGGCTGGATCGAGGCCGGCCGCCTTCATGTTGTCGGCGAGCTTGCCCACGGTAGGCGGGCCGTTGCCGCCGAATCCGGTGTCGAACAGCACGACCTTGCCGCCGGTCCTGATCGCGGTCATCGTGAACGGGTTGTCGAACTTGTCGGGCCCGATTCCGCCGGCCGTCAAGGCCTTCTTGACCTCGTCCATCGAAGCGTTCTTGACGAAGCCGTCATTGAGAACGCGCTCGATGCTGCCGTCATGCAGGCTGAAGACCTCAATGTCGCCGACCTTGTATTTGAGGCTGTCGGCGGCGCGCTGTGCCTGCGCCGCGCCGATGAACGATACCGGTCCCTTGAGTCCGAAAACGAGTGCTGCCCCGGCGCTTCCGAGAACCAGATCGCGACGCGAAATCTCGAACATGCCCTACCTCCCCTGTTTTATCCATTTTCGATTCTTTGCGCATCCGGCCCCCTTTGGCGGAGGACGCTGCCGCAAGGTTCTATAACGGGTTGCATTATTCCCGCTGTCCATTCCCGTCCGATCACGGGAATGTTAGCGCCGGCAGATCAGTGGCGAGCAATGCGGCACCCGCCCCAGGTCGAATCGAATCAGGCGCCGGCCCCAGCGCTCTTTGCCCAAGGGGTCTTATGCGAGGAAAGGGGGATCGCCACCGGCATCGATATGGACGCGCTGCTGGAGGCGGGTCATCTTGCTGAAGCCATCGTTGGCCGTCGTCTGCCGAGCAGCCTTCCAAGATCCGGCTCGCTGGCCCAGTTCAGGAGAAATGCCGCGTGACCAAACTCGCAAAGCCGCTCGAAGGTCTTCGGGTCCTCGATTTCGGCCACACCATCATGGGCCCGTGCGCAGGCGTGGTGTTCGCCGATCTCGGCGCGGATGTGGTGAAAATCGAATCGGTCGACGGCGACCCGACCCGCAGGCTTCCCGGCTTCGCCGCGGGCTTCTTTGCGACCTACAACCGCAACAAGCGGTCCATCGCGCTCGATCTCAAGCATTCCGAAGGTCAGGCAATCGTCCATCAGCTCGTGAAGGGCGCCGACATCGTCCTTGAGAATTTCGGACCCGGCACCATCGAACGGCTCAAATGCGGCTGGGACGACCTTCGAAAGATCAATTCGAAGCTGATCTATCTGTCCATGAAGGGCTTTCTCAAAGGTCCCTACGAAGCGCGCGGCGCCCTCGATGAGGTCGTGCAGATGCAGTCCGGGCTGGCCTACATGACGGGACCGCCGGGTCGTCCGCTGCGGGCGGGGGCCCCCATCATCGATCTGATGGGAGGCGTGTTCGGCGTGGTGGCGGCGCTCGCCGCATTGCGCGAGCGTGACCTGACCGGCGTTGGACAGAGGGTTTCAAGCTCGCTGTTCGAAAGTGCGACCTTCGTACTCGGCGCGCTTGTCGCCGGCAGCGCCGTGATCGGTGGCCCGGTGCCGCCAATGCCCGCCCGCAAGAGCGCCTGGGGCATCTACGACGTCTTTACCGCAAAGGACGGCGGTCAGGCCTTCATCGGTTGCACCTCCGACGGCCACTGGTCGCGCTTCTGTACCGTGTTCGGCTTCAAGGACTGGATTGGGGATGTCAGGCTGTCAAGCAACGCCAGCCGCTGCGAAGCGCGCGAATGGCTGCTTCCCGAACTTGAAGCGCATCTGAGCCGCCTTTCGCTCGACGAGATTCTGGAGCGATGCGAGCAGGCGCGGGTTGCCTACTCCAGGGTGGGGCGGCCCGATGAACTGCCCGACGATCCGCAGATGCGCGTGCCCGGCGCCCTGCTGGCGACCGCGATCTCCGGACTGGGTGGCGGACCGCAGATCGGCATTCCCGCACTGCCGATCGAGTTCGGCGATCAGCGCCTGCGACCGTCCCTGGAACGGCAGCCTCCCGGTATCGGAGAACACTCGTACGAGATTTTGGCCGAGGCCGGTCTGCCGCTCGCGGAAATTTCGCGACTGGTGGCCGCCGGGATCGTAGCTGCTCCCGCGGCGACGAAGGCAGTCTGACGCCCCGCCGATATTAAGGGTAGACTGGACCTCCGTGGCGCCGGCCGCTGACTGACGGCGCAGCCAGCCGTGGAAACTCACATGGATACATCCGCCGTGACAAATATCGTCGCCGAAGAAATCATGATCGCCAGCGACACACCGGGAATCGCCCTGTTCGTCCGCAACAAGCGTCGGGCGGACCTAGCGACCTTCACTTCCGAAAAGACCATCCTGTTCGTCGCCGGATCGACCTACCCGGCCTCGACATCGTTCGATCTTCCGCTGGCGGGGATGTCGTGGATGGATCATCTCGCCAGCGGCGGTTACGATGTCTACCTCGTCGACATCAGAGGCTACGGCAATTCGACGCGGCCGCCTGAAATGGCGATGCCGGCCGCCGACAACGCGCCGATCGTCCGCACCGCGGTGGCGGTCCGCGACATCGCAACGACCGTTGCCTTCATCCGATCCCGGCGCGGTATCGGGAAGGTCAATTTGATCGGCTGGTCGTGGGGCACCACGCAGATGGCCAGTTATACCAACGGCCTCAAGGATTGACCGTCGCCCAGGTTCTGGATGTTATTGAAGCAACGCGCTCTGGGTCGTCGGCGAAGAAGCGCCACGCGGCGCAGGATTTGTCGACAATGTCGTCGTAGCTTTCGAACACCGTGATG
>JBBQUA010000278.1:0-5967 GCA_038212905.1 Hyphomicrobiales bacterium | reverse complement strand
GGGGGGGGGGTCGGTCGGTGGTTTCCGCCCCCCCCTCCCGGGCGGGGGGGGGGGGGGTGGGGTGCGCTGGGCGGGGGGGGGGGGGCGCCCCAACGCCGCGAGTCACGTCGTTTGTCGAACCAACTCTGTCTCAGCGTCCCTCTGACATTGTCAGGTGCCGCTGCCGCCACCCCAGCCCTCCCCCGCAAGCGCGGGAGAGGGGGCGCACCGAGTGCGCAGAGGCATAGTGCTTCGCTTCCCGCATATTGACCTTCGCCGCCCAATCCGCTTGCCTTGGTCCCAACACCACCCAACAAGCATTCCGGGAAGCAACGTCATGTCCTTTGTGCTGGCCATCGATCAGGGCACCACCTCCTCGCGCGCCATCGTGTTCCGTTCGGACATCTCGATCGCCGCGTCCGCGCAACAGGAATTCCCGCAGCATTTTCCGGCTTCCGGCTGGGTCGAGCACGAGCCCGAGGATATCTGGTCCTCGACCGTGGCGGTCTGCCGCGAAGCGCTGAAGAAGGCGAACGCGACGGCAAAAGACATCGCCGCGATCGGGATCACCAACCAGCGCGAAACCACCGTGGTGTGGGACCGCGCCACCGGCCGGGCCATCCACCGCGCCATCGTCTGGCAGGACCGCCGCACCGCCGACATCTGCGCCAAACTCAAGGCCGAAGGCCATGAGCCCGCGATATCAGCGAAAACCGGCCTGATCATCGATCCCTATTTCTCGGGGACAAAAGTCGCCTGGATCCTCGACCACGTCCCCGGCGCGCGCGAACGCGCCGGGCGCGGCGAGCTGTTGTTCGGCACCGTCGATTGTTACCTGCTCTGGCGTCTCACCGGCGGCAAGTCGCACGCGTCAGACGCCACCAACGCCTCGCGCACGCTCTTGTTCAACATCCACACCGGCGAGTGGGACGACGAACTCCTGAAGATCCTGCGGGTGCCGCGCTCGATGCTCCCGGAAGTGAAGGACTCCTCTGCCGATTTCGGCGACACCGTCCCCGACCTGTTCGGCGGCAGCATCATGATCGCTGGGATCGCCGGCGACCAGCAGGCCGCCACCATCGGCCAGGCCTGCTTCGAGCCCGGCATGATCAAGTCGACCTACGGCACCGGCTGTTTTGCCCTGTTGAACACCGGCACCACCCCGGTGGCGTCGAACAACAAGCTGCTCACCACCATCGCCTATCAGCTCGCGGGCAAACGCACCTACGCGCTGGAAGGATCGATCTTCGTCGCCGGCTCCGCGGTGCAGTGGCTGCGCGACGGCCTCGGCATCATCGAGCAGGCCTCGGAGACCGGCCCGCTCGCCGACAAATCCGATTCGATGCAGAGCGTTTACCTGGTGCCAGCCTTCGTCGGCCTCGGCGCGCCCTACTGGAATCCCCGCGTGCGCGGCGCGCTGTTCGGCCTCACCCGCAACACCGGCCCCGCCGAACTCGCCCACGCCGCGCTGGAAAGCGTCTGTTACCAGACGTTTGATCTGTGGGCCGCGATGCGCGCCGACTGGCCCGACGCCAACGCCGCCAACATCGTGCTCCGCGTCGACGGCGGCATGACCGCCTCCGACTGGACCATGCAGCGCCTCGCCGATTTATTGGATGCGCCGGTCGACCGCCCGATGATCCAGGAGACCACCGCGCTGGGCGCCGCCTACCTCGCGGGGCTGGCGGCGGGCGTCTATCCGGAGCCGGCAAAATTCGCCGACAACTGGCGGCTGCAGCATCGCTTCAAGCCGGCGATGTCGGCAGCGACACGGGAACGGAAGCTGGCGGGGTGGGCGCGCGCGGTGAGGGGGGTGCTGGCAAGCGATGAGGGGGAGTGAGCCCCAGTGATCCTCTCCGACGGCTACTCCGACGTTCCCGCCGGCAAGATCGCCGCCGTGGTCACGCATCTGGAGATGACCGCGCGTCCGGCGCTTCACACCGATCCGCCGGGGCCATGGACCCTGCGCAGGGTCGATACCCCCAACCTCGACTGGTTTCGCGATCTCTATCGCTGCGTCGGCGAGGAGTGGCTGTGGTTCTCGCGGCTGCAGATGTCGGATGCTGAGCTGGCCGCGACCATTCATTCGCCGCTGGTGGAAGTGTATGCGCTGGTGCAGGGTGGCCGCGACGAAGGCCTGCTGGAACTGGATTTTCGCCAGCCGGGCCAATGCGAGCTGGCGTTCTTCGGCGTCACCGCAAAGCTGATCGGCAGCGGCGCCGGGTGCTGGCTGATGAACCGCGCGCTGGAATTGGCGTGGTCGCGGCCGGTCGGGCGGGTCTGGGTGCATACCTGCACGCTGGATCATCCCTCGGCGCTGGCGTTCTATCAGCGCGCTGGGTTTCGGCCGTTCCGGCGGCAGGTCGAGATTGCGGACGATCCGCGGCTGGATGGGACGGTGCCGCGAAGTGCGGCGAGGCATGTGCCGATTATCGAGTGAGCGGGTATTGGCGAGCCAACTTCCGCTCGTCATCCCCGCGAAGGCGGGGATCCAGTATTCCAGAGACGTCAGGGATAGAACCGAGAAGTCGCGGCGTACTGGATACTCCGCCTTCGCGGAGTATGACGAGGAGCGCCCTCAAAACAACTCTTGCTTCGCCCGCGACAGCGAGAAGCCGCGGCGGTTGGTGTTGAAGCAGGTCACGCCGGTTTGTTCCGACGTGCAGGTAAAGCCGCCGCGCTGCCAGACTTCGCCATAGGCCAGCACCGGCAGCGCCTTGTCCATGACCGTGTCGCCATAGCAGAGGCGGATGGCGCTGCCTTTCGAGCGCATCTCGAAGGCCTTGCCGAAATCGAGATCGCAATCGGCCGGCCGGCGCGCCGTCACGGTAGCTTCCATGATGTCGCAGCGGAGGGTGAGCTGCCGGTCGTAGTCGAAATACTGGCAGCCGATGTTGTTCGACGGCGAACGGAAGCCGGTGACGTTGCTTTGGGCGAGCGCGGCGCTGGCGAGTGGCAGCAGGCTGAGCGCGAGCAGGGCCTTCAATAGACGTGGCAACATATCGGTCCCTTCCAGTCTCAGATCGTCATGCCCGGACTTGATCCGGGCATCCATGAGTCTCCATAATACGAAACAGATGGATGGCCGGGTCAAGCCTGGTCAAGCCCGGCCATGACGAGTTATAGGAAAAGGCACCCACCTTCATGATCCTGATCGGCCAATACGACTCCCCCTTTGTCCGCCGCGTGGCGATTGCGCTGCGGCTTTACGGGCTGCCGTTTGAGCACCGCCCGTGGTCGACCTTCGGCGACGCCGGGAAGCTGGCGGCATTCAATCCGCTGCGCCGGGTGCCGACGCTGGTGCTCGACGGCGGCGAGGTGCTGATCGAGAGCAGCGCGATGCTGGATTATCTCGACGAGTTGGTGGGGCCGGACAAGGCGATGATGGCCGAGCGCGGCCCGGCGCGCCGGCATAGCTTAAAGATTTGCGCGCTGGGCAGCGGGCTCGCTGACAAGGCGGTCAGCCTGACCTACGAGCGCGTGCTGCGCCAGGAGCAGTTGCAGCTGTGGGTGGAGCGCTGCCAGGTCCAGATCGGCGGCGTGCTCGACGTGCTGGAGCAGGAACGCGCCGCCGTGGCGACGCCGTTCTGGTTCGGGATGCGTATCGGCCACGCCGACATCATGGTGGCCTGCGCGCTGCGCTTCACCGGCGAGGCGCATCCCGCGCTGTTGTCGGCCGAGCGCCATCCGGCGCTGACCGCGCACGCCGCGCGGTGCGAGGCGCTGCCGGCGTTTCAGGAAATCGTGCAGAAGTTGGACCCGCCGAAGGGGTGAGGCGGCGAAGTTTTCCCTTCTCCCCTTGTGGGAGAAGGTGGCGCGCGCAGCGCGCCGGATGAGGGGGCTATATCCGCGGCGACAGACCCCTCACCCGTCGCCTCACTGCGTGAGGCGCCACCCTCTCCCACAAGGGGAGAGGGAAGTAAGAAGCCACGCTGCCTTATCCATTCACCCGCATCACCTCCGGCGTATCCGGCTGCGCCAGCGGATGCGCGCTCGCAAATTCCGGCAGCGCCATCGCGGTGTCGAAGATGCGCTTCACGGTCGGATAGGGCGCCAGATTGATCTGCTGGGTGACCGCCACGCTGACATGACCGACCATGCAGATGTCGGCCAGCGTGGCGGCATCGCCATGGCAGAAGCGCCCGGTATCCTGATGGCCGGCGAGATGCGCTTCCAGCGCGGCCAGCGTCTCCACGGTCCAGTGCCGCCGCCATGCCGCCTGCTGCGCATCGCGCAAATTCAATTCGTGATCGAGATAGCGCCGCACCCGCGGCACCAGCAGCGGATGGCCCTCGCAGGCGACCATCAGCGCCAGCGCGCGCACCCTCGCGCGGCCGCGCGGATCGGATGGCAGCAGCGGCGGCGCGGGATGGGTCTCGTCGAGATATTCGAGGATGGCGAGCGACTGGAACAGCGTGGTGCCGTCGTCCATGACCAGCGCCGGCAGCGCCATCTGTGGATTGATCTGGCGATAGGCGTCGGCGCGATGCGCGTCGGCGTCGAGATCGACGAACACCACTTCGACCGGCAGGCCCTTGAGGTTGAGCGCGATACGAACCCGAAAACTCGCCAGCGATCGCCAGAAGGAAAAGAATTTCATCGGAAGCTCCGCACTTCTTCCCCTCTCCCCCTTGTGGGAGAGGGTGGCGCCTCACGCAGTGAGGCGACGGGTGAGGGGTCTGTCTCCGCGGATAGAGACCCCTCATCCGGCGTGGACTGCGTCCACGCCACCTTCTCCCACAGGGGGAGAAGGGAAGGAAGAGTGCTACGCCCTTGCCTTCTTCCGATACGCCAGATGCACCGCGCAGTTGCAGCCCGGCGGATGCGACGCGACGTCGTTGGCAGGCTCGGCCGTTGCCGGCGCCAGCGTCGGCATCGCCGCTTTGACGCGGCGGTCCTGCTCGGACCGGTCCTGCGCCGGAATGTAATTCAGCACCGGCGCCAGCCAGCGCTCGGCCTCCGCCACGCTCCAGCCTTTTCGTGACGCGTAATCCTCGACCTGGTCGCGCTCGATCTTGCCGACCCCGAAGTAAAAACTCTCGGGATGGCTGAAATACAATCCTGATACGGATGAGCCCGGCCACATCGCATAGCTCTCGGTCAGTTGCACGCCCGCCGTCCTCTCGGCATCGAGCAGCGTGAACAGCGTCGCCTTCTCGGTGTGGTCGGGCTGCGCCGGATAGCCGGGCGCCGGGCGGATGCCCTGATATTGTTCGAGAATGAGATGATCCGGCGTTTGCGTTTCGTCCGGCGCATAGCCCCAAAATTCGCGGCGCACACGGGCATGCATCCGTTCCGCAAAAGCTTCGGCGAGACGGTCGGCCAGCGCCTTGCACAGGATCGAGGAGTAATCGTCATTGGCATGCTTGAAACGGTCGGCGATCACGTCCTCGCCGATCCCCGCCGTGACCACGAAGGCGCCGATATAGTCCGGCACGCCGCTGGATGTCGGCGCGATGAAATCTGACAGCGCCGAATTGAAGCGGCCCTCGCGCTTCTCCAGCTGCTGGCGCAGCGTGTGGAAGGTGGCGATCTTCTCCTTCCGGCTGTCGTCGGCATAAACCGCGATATCGTCGCCCTCGGTATTGGCGGGCCAGAAGCCGATCGTCGCCTGCGCCTTGAACCAGTTCTCGCTCACGATCAGGTCCAGCATCTTGCGCGCGTCGTCATACAGCGAACGCGCGACTTCGCCGACCTTGGGGTCGTCGAGGATGGCGGGATATCGCCCGGTCAGCTCCCAGGTCTGGAAGAACGGCGTCCAGTCGATGTAGTCGGCGAGTTCGGCGAGGTTGTAATCGGCAAAACTTCGGATGCCGAGGAACGCCGGCTTGGTCGGCGGCACTGTGGCAAAATCGAGTGTCGGAGCGTTGGCGCGCGCATCCGCCAGCTTCAGCCGTTTCTTGTCGGCCTGCGCCCTGAAATGCGCCGCGGAAATCTTGGCGTAATCGGCGCGCACCTCGGCGGCATAGGCCTCGCGCCGTTCCGGCG
>JBBQUA010000277.1:0-5971 GCA_038212905.1 Hyphomicrobiales bacterium | reverse complement strand
GTTGCTGCGGACCCAGTTGATCATGTGCGCGGTCGAGCCGGTGAAATCGGCCTCCGCCAGCACGTCCGGCGGGCATTCCGGATGCGCGATGATCTGCACCGAGGGATCGGCCTCGCGATAGGCGCGCAACTCGGCGCCGGTGAAGCGCTCGTGCACCTCGCAGGCACCCTTCCATGCGATGATCTTCACGCGGGTCTTCGACGCGACATAGTTCGCCAGATACCGGTCCGGCAAAAAGATCACGGTCGGCGCATTCAGGCTCTCCACCACCTCGACCGCGTTGGACGAGGTGCAGCAGATATCGACCTCTGCCTTGACGTCGGCGGAGGTGTTGACATAGGCGACCACGGGCACGCCGGGAAAACGCTGGCGCAACAGCCGCACGTCGGCGCCGGTGATGCTCGATGCCAGCGAGCAACCGGCGCGCTGGTCCGGGATCAGCACCGTCTTGTGCGGGTTCAGGATTTTTGAGGTCTCGGCCATGAAGTGCACGCCGCACTGCACGATGATGCCGGATTTCACCTTGGTGGCCTCGATCGCCAGTTGCAGCGAATCGCCGCCGATGTCGGCGACGCAATGGAAGATCTCCGGCGTCTGGTAATTATGCGCCAGGATCACCGCGTCGCGTGCCTTCTTCAGTTCGTTGATCGCCTTGACATAGGGCGCCATCAACGGCCACTCGGCCGGCGAGATCACCTTCTTCACGCGCTCATAGAGATGCGCGGTGGCGCGCTCGACCTCGGGCGTCCATTGCAGCGATGGCATCGGCAGCGCCCGGGCGCGCTCGGCGGCGGTCACCCGACTTTGCGCCTGCGCGGCGGGATGGCCGTGGATCGGGTTTCCGAAATCGTCAGGACCGTACATTCCAGCGATCGGCATCGGTGCATCCCTCGCGCGGCTCGTTTCGGGGAAATCACATTATACTCATTACGAGCAAAACAAACATAACACCGCTTCCAGCGCGCCGCCAGATGGCCAGCTGTCAATTCTTCATTTTTGCCCGACACGATTTGCAATGCTGCAATGCAGGGCATGATTTTCCCGACCGGGCGATTGGGATTTTCATGCGAATGCATTAACTCCCTTGTCGCGGGCTCGCCGGCCTTGCCGGATTTGAAGCCAACCATCGGGGGAATTCCATGACGACCAGCGCAGCCGGGCTCCGCCCTTCCCAAGGCTCCCCATCTCAAGGCTCCCCATCTCAAGGCATCGGCTGGCGGACGCCGCTGGTGATCATCATCTGCGGTTGCGCGATCGCGCTGCTGAGTTTCGGGCCGCGGTCCAGCGTCGGCTTTTTCATTCAGCCGATGGGCCGCGATCTTTCATTGGGCCGCGATGTCTTCGGCCTCGCGCTGGCGCTGCAAAACCTGTTGTGGGGACTGGGCCAGCCGGTGGCCGGCGCCATCGCCGACCGTTTCGGCGTGCTGCGCGTGATGGTGGTCGGCGCGCTGCTGTACGCCGGCGGCCTGTTGATGATGCGCTACGCCACCACCCCGCTGTCGCTGGATATCAGTGCCGGCGTCCTGATCGGCTTTGGGCTTTCCGGCTGCTCCTTCAACCTCGTGCTCTCGGCATTCAGCAAGCTGTTGCCGCCCGAAAAGCGCGGCATCGCGCTCGGCGCCGGCACCGCCGCCGGATCGTTCGGGCAGTTCCTGTTCGCGCCATTCGGCGTGGCGCTGATCGACAATTTCGGCTGGCAGTCGGCGCTGATCGTGTTCGCGGGCCTGATGTTGCTGATCCTTCCGCTGTCGCTGGCGCTGGCGACCCCGCCCGCGACATCAGCCAATGTGCCCGTGGTGGAACAGCAATCGTTCAAGACGGCGCTGGCGGAAGCGTTCGGCCATCGCTCTTACGTGCTGCTGGTGCTGGGATTCTTTACCTGCGGCTTTCAACTCGCCTTCATCACCGTGCATCTGCCGGCCTATCTGTCCGACCGCGGCGTGTCGGCGCAAACCGGCGGCTGGGTGATCGCCGCCATCGGCCTCTTCAACATCGTCGGCTCGCTGAGCGTCGGCTGGCTGCAGAATATATTTCCGAAGCGCTACATCCTGTCGGTGATCTATTTGACGCGCGCGCTGTCGATCCTCGTTTTCATCTCGTTCCCGATCACCACCTTCTCGGCGATCGCGTTCGGCGCCGTCACCGGCCTGACCTGGCTGTCGACGGTGCCACCGACCTCGGCGCTGGTCGCGCTGATGTTCGGCACCCGCTGGTTTGCCACGCTCTATGGATTTGCCTTCGTCAGCCATCAGGTCGGCGGCTTCCTCGGCGTATGGCTCGGCGGCATCGTGTTCGAGCAATTCGGGTCCTACACGCCGATCTGGTGGTTGTCGGTGCTGTTCGGCGTGCTGTCGGCGCTGATCAACCTGCCGATCGTCGAGGCACCGGTGGCGCGCCCGGTTGCGCAACCTGCCTGATGAGGTAAACATCCCCGATCAAGGTTCGAGGAGAGTTGACGTTGGCAATGTTCAAGGCGATCAGGATCGACAAGGCGGAAAAGGGCACGACCGCCGCGCTCACCCAGTTCGACGAAGCCGAATTGATGGAAGGCGACGTCACCGTCGCCGTCGAATATTCCGGTCTGAACTACAAGGATGGCCTGGCCGTCACCGGCAAGGCGCCGGTGGTACGGCGCTTTCCGATGATCGCGGGGATCGATTTCGCCGGCACCGTCGAGCAGTCGTCGCACCCGGCGTGGAAGGCCGGCGACAAGGTGGTCTGCACCGGCTGGGGCATGGGCGAGACCCATCTCGGCAGCTACGCTGAAAAGGCGCGGGTCAAGGGCGACTGGCTGGTGCGGCTGCCGGAGGGAATCTCGACACGCGACGCCATGGCGATCGGCACCGCCGGTTTCACCGCCATGCTCGCGGTGCTGGCGCTGGAAAAGCATGGCCTGACCCCCGGGGATGGCCCCATCGTCGTCACCGGGGCGGCCGGCGGCGTCGGCTCGATCGCCACCGCCGTGCTGTCAAAGCTCGGTCATCACGTCATCGCCTCGACCGGCCGGATGTCGGAGGCCGATTATCTGAAAGGTCTCGGTGCAGCCGAGGTGATCGACCGCGCCGAGCTGTCGGGGCCGGCCAAGGCGCTGGCCAAAGAGCGCTGGGCGGGCGGGATCGACAGCGTCGGCTCGACAACACTGGCCAATTTGCTCTCGATGACGAAATACCGCGGCGCCATCGCCGCCTGCGGCCTCGCCGCCGGCATGGACCTGCCGTCCTCGGTGGCGCCGTTTATTTTGCGCGGGGTGTGCCTTCTCGGCATCGACTCCGTGATGTGCCCGATCGAGCTGCGCAATTCCGCCTGGAACCGCCTCGCCAGCGATCTGGATCATGGAAAACTTGCTGAAATTACTCATGAAATTAGATTGGGTGAAGTCATCGCGGCCGGCGCCAAAATCCTCGCAGGCGAGGTCCGCGGTCGAATCGTGGTAAAGATTCTCTGACAGCGTTCAGACTTTACCAACGAAACTGCTCCAATGTTGCCACGGTTGGTATGGTAAGCAGCGGGTAAAGACAGATCAGTCGGTTACCCGCGGCTCAAGGTCAGGTTCGGAGTTGCAGCATGTTTGCGCGTTTCGTGTTAGGGGTTGTCGTGGCTGGTGCGGTCGTCGCACCCGCTCTGGCCGGGCAGATGAATGCCGATGAGGCGCGCCGATTCGTCAGCGGCAAGGTCTTCGCCTTTACCTGTTTCGACGGCACCCGCGGCTCCGGCCGTATTCTTGACGACATGGGCGCGGCGGGCGCCGTGCAGTTTTCCGGCGCCGCCCGGGTGCGTCATATGCGGCTGCCCGGCAATACGCTGCAGGTTCGCGGCCAGGCCGTCTGCGCGTCGATCAAAGGCATTCCGTTCGAGCCCTGCTTCAATCTCGAGAAGAAAGACGAGCGCAGCTTCCGCGGCTCGGTTTCGGGCATGGGCTTTGCCTATTGCGATTTCCGCCATCAGGGCGCGGTCCAGATGCTGATGGCTCGCGCGGTGGCGCGGCCGCGCTCGCTGCACGCACCTGCAAACGGCCGCTCGGCGGACGCATCGCGGGCCGATGTGACGGCAAGCGTCGAAACGCCGAAGGTCGAGAGCGCTAAACTCGAGCCGGTGAAGTCCGGGGCCGGATCAGAACCGGCCAAACCCGCGATCGCGTCGGAGCCGGCCAAATCGGAAGGCGCGGCCGAACTGCGCCGTTCGACCAACTGATACCGCAACCAGCCGCAACGGCACCGCGCACTTAAATCAGGCCGATGGCGACATCGACGGCGGCGGAGCTGCGTCGTGCCGTAGTCATACGGATAGGCACTTTCACGCGTTAGTAGCGACTCCCGAGCCATTTTGTCCGCCTTCGACAGGCTGTGGGGGCGGCCCAAAAACAATGGGTGCAAACATGTCGCAGTATTTTTTCCGGATTAGCCATGGCCGCTATTCGGGCGCTTCCGATCTCGGAACTGAATTCGAGAGCCGCGAAGACGCCTGGGCCGAGATGACCAAGGTGTGCGCCAATCTGCTCGGCGGCATTTCCTGCAGTCTCAAGCCAAACACCGAATGGCACATGGAACTGCTGGACGAGGCGAAAAAGCCGGTATTTCGGATCCGCCTGGTGGCGGAGTCGCTGGGGTAGCTGCCGTAATTGCCCGGTGCATCCCGCGATCGGAACGTCGATTCAAAACGTCGATCAACAGCCGAGCCCGGTGTCACGAGCGCAGTGTTGCAGGCGTGTGTTCACCTTTCCTTTCACGCAGCGCGGGCATTTAGCGCGATTTTCGTTCAAATCCGCGTAATCCTACGGAGCTGCGATTAACCAAATCGTGGAACTGCGAACCTATTGCTGGGTCAGGGCGGTAACCGCTCGAACGAATTCCGAACTGGCCAATTCAGACACAAGGCGATCCAATCATGTCATTCCTCGCGCGCTTCAGTATCCTGACCAAAATCCTGGCGATCATCGCCCTGATCGGCGCCGTCATGGCTGGTGGAACCTGGTTTGCGACCAGCCGAATGCAGAGTATCGACGACTCCTATTCGAAATACCTGGAAAAGGATGCGGTCGCGTGGGTGACGGCGCCGCGCATTGCCCGGAATATCTTCGAACTGCGATTCCTCACGAATCGAATTCTCGTCGAGTCAGATATGGCGGAGCGCAAGAAGATCGAAACCGGCATTGCTGCGACGTATGAAGAGTTTGCGAAGCTAACCAAGCAGGTGAAGGATCTGTCGCCTGGACATGCGCCGGCGGTGGAGGTCATGATCGGAAAGATGGACAAGGTGCGCCAGGCCAATGCCGGGGTGATCAAGGCCGCGTTGGCGCAACAGGACGACCAGGCCAAGGAAATTCTGAGCAAGGAACGCCTGGGCCTTGTCGATCTTTCCAAGGATGCCGCGGCGCTGCGCGACGCCATCGACAAATCCATTCATAAGGGCTCAGACGAACTGACTGCTGAAACCAATGCGACGATCCGCCTGGTCTATACCGTGATGGGATCCGGGCTGGTGCTGGGCGTCGGCTTTGCGTTCTTTATCGCGATGTTCGGAATCACCAAACCGCTGGGAACTCTCGTCAGCCTGTTGCTCCGTATGGCCAAGGGCGAGACCGTCGAGATGATCGGCACCGAGCGCAAGGACGAGATCGGCGCGACGGCCCGGGCCGTCGATGAAATCAAGACCATGCTGGCGGTGAAGGCCCGCGCCGAAGCGGAAGCCAAGAGCAAGCAGGATCAGGTCGTGGCGACCCAGCGCAAGGCCGACATGATGAAGCTGGCCAATGACTTCGAAGGGGCGGTCGGCGAAATCATCGAAACCGTATCGTCGGCCTCGACCGAACTCGAAGCCTCCGCCGGCACCTTGACGTCGACCGCCGAGCGGGCGCAGGAACTGACCACGGCGGTCGCAGCGGCTTCCGAGGAAGCCTCCACCAACGTGCAGTCGGTGGCCTCCGCCACCGAGGAACTGACGTCGTCGGTCAACGAGATCAGCCGCCAGGTCC
>JBBQUA010000276.1:0-6044 GCA_038212905.1 Hyphomicrobiales bacterium | reverse complement strand
CGTGGCACGCGGTACAGGTATAGAAGGTTTCGTCGCGGCCGGCGCCGGCGGGAAAATCCTCCGGGCTTTCGTCTGCCGGGGTGAAGGTCGATTGCGCCATGGCGGGCGCCGTCCACAACAATCCCGCCATCGCCACCAGCGTTAACCGCCGCATCAACCGACCAGCACCGCGATGCGGTGCATGGCGTTGCCGCCGTATCCCTGCGGATTCCAGAACCCGGCCAGATGCGGTTGCATCGCGCCCTTCGAATCGGTGGCGCGGGTCCAGATCTCGAAATAACCGTCGGTCGGCAGTTTTAAGGTCGCGGTCCAGCGCTGCCAGTCGTACTTGTTCTTCGGCTTTTCCAGATTGGCGCGCTGCCAGCTGGCGCCGAAATCAGTGGAGACGTCGACCTGCTTGACGGTGAGATCGCCGGCCCATGACGCGCCGCGCAGTTTCAATTCCTTGGTGCCGGCGGCGAACTTGGCGCCGTTCGCCGGGTTGGTAATGATCGAGCGCACCGGCATCGATTCCAGGATGCGCATGTTCTTCGGATCCCCCTTGTCGCCGGGGATCATCGGCTTGATGGCGGTGCGGTAGGAGAATTCGGTCATGCCCGGACCGTCATGCTCCTTGTCGCGGATGGTGATTTTGGTCAGCCATTTCTGCGAGGCCGAGCCGGCCCAGCCTGGCACGATCAGACGCACCGGCCCGCCATGGATGTTCGGCAGCGGCTGGCCGTTCATCGCCCACACCAGCATGGTATGCGGGTCCATCGCCTTCTCGATCCGCACGCCGCGCGAAATGGTCGGCTTGCTGGCGTCGCCCGACAGATGCTGGTCGGCGGCATAATGCGCGGTGTATATCCCGCTCTTCTTCAGTCCGGCCGCTTTCAGCACCTCGGCGAGAGGCACCCCGGTCCATTCGGCGCAGCCGGCGCCGCCATTGGTCCACTGGTTGCCGCGTGCCGGCGGCGAGAACGCAGCGCGGCCGTTGCCGCCGCATTCCAGCACCATGCGCCGCGTCACCGCCTTGTACTTCGATTTCAGCTCGCCGACCGTGATCTCGAGCTTGTTGTTGACCTCGCCGTCAATAGTGATCTTCCAGGCGTCGGGATTTTTGGTCTCGTCGGGGATCTGCCCGTTGTTGCGGATGTAGAATTTCTCGATCGGCGTGGTGTCGTCGTCGAGCAGGCTTTCCGGCGTTTCCGCCACCAGCGGCTTTTCGCCGAGCACCACGAGCTTGTCGTTCTTCCCCGGGAATTTCAGATATTGCGGACCCTTGGGTGCGGCGGGCGCGGCGGCTTGCGCATGCGCGGCCGGAATGCCGCCGCCGTTCGGCGACAGCGGCAGGGCGCCGCCGATAACAGCGCCGGTGACGGCGAGACCCGTGCTGCCCAGAAATCCGCGCCGGCTGGTGCTGAAGCCGCGTTCGGCGGTGTTTTCGGTCTCGTTCGCCATGGCAATTTTCTCCCTTGGGTCGAGTAATTATTCCAGGCTCGCCTCCGCGATTCCCGGTTATCAGCATTATTCGCGTTTTGCGGCCATGCGGCAAGCCACCTTGCAGGGGCGCCGGATCAACCGGCATGCATTCAGCCGTGGCCTGCTACCCGACGCGACCCTCGTTCAACCCTTGCGCTCGGCGGCCGCCGGCGGCACATTTGCGCCGCGGCGCGACGCGTCGCCAACAATGAGACTTCAGGGAACGCGCATGGCCGCCACGCGGATCGACTGCGATATTCATCCGGCCGTCGGTGGAACCCGCACCACGCTATTGCCCTATCTCAGCGATCACTGGAAAGAGCAGGTGGTCAGCCGCGCCATCGACGGCCTCGATCTCAATTCCTACCCGCCCAACATGCCGCTGTCCGGCCGGGCCGACTGGCGGCCCGCCAATGGCGACAAGCCCGGCAGCGACCTCGCCATGGTGCAGCGCGGCGCGTTCGACCAGCTCGGCGCCAGCCACGCCATCTGCAATGTGCTGTATGGCGCCCAGGCGGTGTTCGACCCCTATATGGCGGCCGATTTCTGCAGGGCGATCAACGACTGGATCGCGGCCGAATGGTTGTCGAAGGATTCGCGGCTGCGCGCCTCGATCGTGGTGCCGATGCAGGCGCCTGATCTGGCGATCGAGGAAATCGAGCGCCGCGCTGGCGACAACCGCTTCGTCTCGGTGCTGGTGCTGGCGCAGGGTGAGGCCCTGCTCGGAAAGCGGCATTTCTGGCCGGTCTGGCAGACTGCCGAGAAATACAAGCTGCCGATCGCCGTTCATGCCGGCAGCGCGTACCGTCAGGCGCCGAGTTCGGTCGGCTGGCCGTCCTACCGCTACGAATATTACATGGCCGAGGCGCAGGCGTTCCAGGCCCAGGTGCTCAGCCTGATCTACGAGGGCGTGTTCGGCAAATTCCCCGGCCTCAAGGTGGTGCTGATGGAATCCGGCATCAGCTGGCTGCCGGCCTTCATGTGGCGCGCCAACAAGACCTGGCGCGGCGTCCGGGTCGAGGTGCCCTGGGTCGAACGCGAGCCGGCCGCGATCATGCGCGACCACATCCGCTTTACCACCCAGCCGTTCGATTCGCCGCCCGATGCGGCCGGGGTTGCCGACATCATCGACATGATCGGCTCCGACAAGATGTTCCTGTTCTCGTCGGATTATCCGCACTGGCAGTTCGACGGCGACGACGCCATCCCGCCGCATCTGCCGGCCAGTCTGGTGCAGCGCATGTGCGCCGACAACCCGCTTGAAACCTTTCCGCGGCTGCAACTTGCGGCCTGAAACATGGTGAGATTGCATCGATCCGCAGCGGCAGTGAAAGTGGTCCACCTCTCCCCAGCGGGGAGAGGTCGGATTGCGTCGCCAGATGCAATCCGGGTGGGGGGGTGCCGCTCCCTCGTTAGACCTGCAGCCCTCACCCGGCGCTGCGCGCCGACCTCTCCCAACGGGAGAGGTGAAGTCGGCATCGCGGCTACTATGAAAACAAGGAGGATCGTATGAGCGACGTCATCGACCGCCCCATCCTGGCGCAGGAAACCACCGCGACAACCCGGCTGCGCATCGTCGACTGCGACATCCACCCAAGCATCCATGCGCATAGTGACCTCAATCCGTTCCTCCCCAAACGCTGGCAGGAGCATCTGAAAACCTATGGCAGCCATCTGCGCACGCCCTATATCGGCACCACGCCCTATCCGCGCTCCTCGCCGCTGATTGCGCGGCGCGACGCCTGGCCGCCGACCGGCGGGCCGCCCGGCTCCGACCTCGATTTCATGCGCAAGCAGCACCTCGATCCGCTCGACGTCGAATTCGGCCTGTTGCAGGTGCTCGACCTCTTCATTTTCTCGCAGCAGAATCTCGATTTCGGCGCGGCGATCCAGCGCGCCGTCAATGACTGGCAGCTGGCGTTCTGGGCGCACCGCGATCCCAGGCTGAAGGCCTCGATCCTGGTCGGGCAGG
The DNA here is from genome assembly GCA_038212905.1 of Hyphomicrobiales bacterium. GTDB lineage: Bacteria > Pseudomonadota > Alphaproteobacteria > Rhizobiales > Xanthobacteraceae > Bradyrhizobium. Next base: position 2,611 of record JBBQUA010000276.1, on the reverse strand, counting down.
ACGACATCCAGCTCGCCCTCGCCGAGATCGACCGTTGCGCCAGGACAGGCGAATACGTCCAGATCAACGTCTCGCCGCGCGCCAACGAGCCGCTCGGCCGCCATCGCTACTGGCCGATCTACGCCCGCGCCCAGGAACTCGGCCTGCCGCTCGGCATCCATGTCGGCGGCTATGGCGGCCATGCGCCGACCGGCGGCGGCTGGCCGTCCTATTACGCCGAGGAGCACCAGACCAATGCGCATACTATGGCGGCGATGCTCACCAGCCTCGTGATCGAAGGCGTGCCGGAGCAGTTTCCAAAACTCAAGATTGTGTTCATCGAGGGCGGCTTTGGCTGGATCCCGTCGACCATGTGGCGGATGGACCAGCACTTTGAAAAATTCCGCAGCGAGGTGCCGCATCTGAAGCGCCGGCCTTCGGAATACGTCAAGGAGCATTTCTGGTTCACCACCCAGCCGATCGACGAGCCTGACGAGGCGAAGCATCTGCGCTCCCTGATCGAATGGGTCGGCGTCGATCGCCTGCTGTTCTCGTCGGACTACCCGCACTGGGATTTTGATGACCCGCGCTTCGCCTTCAAGACGCCGCTGACGGAGGCCGAACGGACCAAGATTTTCAGCAGTAACGCCCGCGCGCTGTACAAGCTTTGATCGCAAGTCCGGTAACAAGCCTCGCATGACCCGTCATATCGTCGCCCGCACCAGTGAGATCCCGCCCGGCGGCAACAAGGTGGTCGATATCGCCGGCCGCGACGTCGTCGTCTTTCATGTCAACGGCGAGTATTTCGCGCTGCTCAACCGCTGTCCGCATGCCGGCGCGCCGCTCGACAAGGCCGCCTGCGTCGCGAGGTTGACCTCGCCGGAGCCCGGGGTCTATCAGCGTACCCGGGTCGGCGAACTCTTGCGCTGCGCCTGGCACGGCTGGGAGTTCGACATGCGCAACGGGCAGTCCTGGTTCGATCCGAAGCGGGTCAAGGTCCGCACCTATCCCGTCGTGATCGAGGATGGCGAGACGCTCGCAAAGGGCCCATATGTCGCCGAGACTTTTCCTGTCCATATCGAGGACAGCTACGTCATTATCGAGACCTGAACCGCCCGCAGCAATTTCTCTCTCTTCATCTCACCCCCCAAGGAGCCCATCCATGACGCATGCCATCCGTTTTCACAAAGCCGGCGGTCCCGAAGTCCTAAGCTGGGAGGAAGTCCAGGTCGGCAAGCCTGGTCCGGGCGAGGCTCGCATCCGCCACACCGCCGTCGGCCTCAACTTCGTCGACATCTACAACCGCTCCGGGGTCTATCCGGTGCAGCTACCGAGCGGGCTCGGCAGCGAGGGCGCCGGCGTAGTCGAGGAAGTCGGCGCAGGGGTCACCGACCTGAAGCCTGGCGATCGCGTCGCCTATGGCGCATCGCCGCTCGGCGCGTATTCCGAGGCGCGGCTGATCCCGGCCGATCGCCTGTTGAAACTGCCCGATGGCATCGATGACCAGACCGCCGCGGCAATGATGCTGAAGGGCCTCACCACGCAATATCTGATCCGCCAGACCTATCGCGTCAAATCCGGCGACACCATTTTGCTGCATGCGGCCGCGGGCGGCGTCGGCACCATCCTCAGCCAGTGGGCCAAGCATCTCGGCGTCACCGTGATCGGCACCGTCGGCAGCGACGAAAAGGCAAAGCTGGCGCAGGCCCACGGCTGCGCCCACACCATCGTCTACACCCGCGAGGATTTCGTGAAACGCGTCGACGAAATCACCGGCGGCAAGAAGGTGCCGGTGGTCTATGACTCCGTCGGCAAGGATACCTTCCTGAAATCGCTCGACTGTCTGGCGCCGCTCGGCGTCGCCGCGTTGTTCGGCGCGTCTTCCGGCGCCGTCGATCCGCTCAACCTCGGCCTCTTGGCCGCCAAGGGCTCGCTCTACGTCACCCGTCCGACGCTCAACACCTACGCCGCCAAGCGCGAGAATCTGGTGGCGATGGCGAACGAGCTGTTCGACGTGGTGAAATCAGGCGCGGTCAAGATCGAGGTGCACCAGACCTATCCCCTGAAGGACGCGGCGAAAGCCCACGCCGACCTCGCCGCACGCAAGACCACGGGCTCGACGGTTCTGACGGTATAGGGCAACTGACGGCGCGTCGGGTTCCTGCGTCGGATTTATCGAGGCACCCGCCTCGCAAAAGCGAAGCGGGTGCTATAAGTCTGCGGCAGCCAACATGACAGGGTAAAGCGGATGGACAAGCAGGCGATGCGCGAGGAGGCCGAGCGCCTGATCCGCGAGACCATGGAACGCAAGGCGCTGGTCGTGAAGCAGGGCAATACCCGCATCGAGACCACCTGCGGCAAATGCGGCGCGCCGAACCGCATCTCGGCGGAGAAGGGTGCTACCCGCGTCAAGTTCGTCTGCAAGCAATGCGGACACAAGCAAGAGACGCTGTGAGACTCTCGCTGCCTCACAAACACCGCTGTCATCGCCCGGCTTGACCGGGCGACCCAGGGCGGATTCAACCGGTCGTCGCAACACCTAGCATAGGAGGTTGCGATGAACGAGCCGGTATTGGGTGGCGACAAGCAGTTGGCTTTGCGATCGCCACGGCGTTCTCAGGTCGGTCGGCGG
>JBBQUA010000275.1:0-6104 GCA_038212905.1 Hyphomicrobiales bacterium | reverse complement strand
GAATTCCACCACGACAAGCATCATCAGGCCTATGTGACCAACGGCAACAATCTGCTGAAAGGCACCGAATTCGAGGGCAAGTCTCTCGAGGAGATCGTCAAGGGCTCGTTCGGCAAGAATGCGCCGCTGTTCAACAATGCGGGCCAGCACTACAACCACCTGCATTTCTGGAACTGGATGAAGCCCAACGGCGGCGGCGACAAATTGCCCGGCCGTCTGGCCAAGAAGATCGACGAGGATCTCGGCGGGCTGGAGAAGTTCAAGACCGATTTCGCCGCTGCCGGCGTTGGCCAGTTCGGCTCGGGCTGGGCGTGGCTGTCGATCAAGAACGGCAAGCTCGAAATCTCCAAGACCGCCAACGGCGAAAGCCCGCTGGTGCACGGCGCCACCCCGATCCTCGGCGTCGACGTCTGGGAGCACTCCTACTACATCGATTATCGCAACCGCCGTCCGGACTATCTGAAGGCGTTCGTCGATCATCTGGTGAACTGGGAATATGTCGACCAGCTGTTCTCGAAGGCTGGCGTTTGATCCTCCGTCATTCCGGGGCGGCCCAAAGGGCCGAACCCGGAATCCAGAAGTAATTTGAGCACAACAATCTTGAGATTCCGGGTTCGATGCTACGCATCGCCCCGGAATGACGGGAAAAACTTCCAACTAGTTATCTCAGGGCGGCAGCCTCTCACTGCCGCCCTTTCGTTTGGGCAAACAACGCCGCATACTCCACTTCACCTCTCTCATCGGGAGAGGTCGAATTGCGTGCAATTCGGGTGAGGGGTTAAGGGTCCGACCTTAGATGAAAAGCTATCTTCTGGTGTTTGTCGGCGGCGGGCTCGGTGCGTCGCTGCGCCATACCGTCAACATGATCAGTGCGCGCGGCCTTGGCACCGCGTTTCCCTGGGGCACCTTCATCATCAACATATCCGGCTCGCTCGTCATGGGCCTGATCGCCGGGTATCTCGCCTTCAAGGGCGAGGCCTCGCAGCCCTGGCGGCTGTTCCTGATGACCGGCATCCTCGGCGGCTACACCACTTTTTCGGCGTTCTCGCTCGACGCCGCGCTGCTCTACGAACGGGGCGAGATCGGATCCGCGCTGTTCTACGTGCTGGGCTCGGTGCTGCTGTCGATCGCCGGCCTGTTCGCCGGCCTCGCGCTGGTTCGCCATCTGACGTGAACATTCCCGCATGGGCCTCCATAAGGCCGCGCATGGGTTGCGCCGTCGTTCCGTTTGCTTCGCGGTGCCGGCAAGACTAAGCAGGATCAGCCTTTTCACCCCCCAGACCGATTGCCTTGGCAGAACTCCCCCTGAAAGACCCGGCGCCGGCCGACGACGCCGCGGACACCGAACCGCGCCCCGGACGCATCCGCAAGCCGATCGGCTGGTCGATGATCTTCATCGCCGTGCTGGTCGCGGTCTGCGTGGTGCTGGTCTGGCGCCGCGACGGCGCCCATGGCGTCACGGAAATCCTCTTCAGCGATCTGGAGTTGTTCGGCGGCATCCTGCCGCGGGTGCTGGCGGGCTGCTTGCTCGGCGCCTTCATCGCCGAGATCCTGCCGCATGAGAAGGTGTCGCGCGCGCTCGGGCCCAACTCGGGCCTGAAGGGCTTGCTGATCGGAACCGCGTTCGGCGCGATCCTGCCGGGCGGGCCGTTTACCGCCTATCCGGTGGCGGCCGCGCTGCTCACCGTCGGCGCCGATTTCGGCGCCACCATCGCGTTGGTGGTGAGTTGGACGCTGATCGGCTATGGCCGCGCCATCGCTTGGGAATTGCCGATCATGGGTACCGACTTCACGCTGTGGCGGATCGTGATTTCGCTGCCAATCCCGGTTCTGGCCGGCGCGCTCGGCCGCGTCGTCTATGTCAGGATGTATCCGAAGGTCGAGCCGCCGTCATGAACGCCGCCCTGATCATCGACATCACGCTGTGGGGCTCGGTTGCGGTGCTCGGCTTCATGGTTTGGCAGCGCGGCCGCGTGGTTCTCACCGCGGCGGCGCGCGAAGGCACCATGGACTTCATCAATATCGTGCCGCGCGTAGCCCTCGGCGTGATCGGCTCCGGCTATATCGCGGCGGTGCTGCCGCAGGAGGTCATTACCGGCTGGTTCGGGGCCGATTCGGGCTGGCTCGGTGTACTGATGGCCGCGGTTGCGGGCGCCGCCACGCCGGGCGGTCCGGTGATCGGCTTTTCGCTCGGCGCGGTGGCCATGAAGGCCGGCGCCGGCCCGCCGCAGGTCATCGCCTATGTGACCGCCTGGGCGCTGTTCGCCTTCCAGCGGCTGCTGCTGTGGGAAATCCCGTTCATGCCCGAGCGCTTCGTCTGGTTCCGCGCCGCGGTGTCGCTGCCGTTCCCGTTCCTGGCGGCGGCGATCGCAATGGCGATTGGCAAGCCCTGAAATCCTGTTGTCGCCCGATCAGCCTTCCTAAGAAGTGCGGAAGCCACTATATTTTGCACATGACCCGCTTGCTCAAACGGGCCGTTGAAATGGTGTCCGCTTTACCCGCAGACAGGCAGGACGAACTTGCGCGGGTTCTCCTGCAACTGGCCGGCGTGGAGCAGCCGTCCTATCTGCTCACTCCCGAAGAAGAAGCTGACGTCAACGCTTCGCTGGCCGAAGCCAAGCGCGGCGAGTTCGCGACGGAAGCAGAAGTCCGCGCCATGTGGGCAAAGCATGGCCTGTGACAGTCCGCTAAGCGCCGGGCGCTCCGGCAGATGACCGAGGTGCTGGACTACATTGAAGCCCGGTCGCCGGGCGGCGCGGAGAACGTCAAGAGACGGTTACAAGACGTCATTGATGTGCTCGCTGATCATCCCAATAGTGGAAGCGCCACCAACAAGGACAGGTTTCGCCGTTTTGTGGTAATTCCGTACCCTTATGTGATCCTCTACCGAACGGAGGCGGCTGGGATCGTTATTCACGCGGTTCGTCATTCCTCCCGTCGTTCGATTTGAATAGCAGGCTTGAATGAGCGCGGTGTCGCAGCCCCGGTAGACACCCGTTATGTTATATTATAACGTTTTTTATGGTTCCTTCCCACCCCCACAGCCACGACCATGGCCACACTCACGCCCACAGCCACGGGCCGTCATCGCCGCATCCGGCGCAGGCAGCGCCATGGTCGATCCTGCGTATGACGGTTTTCGCCCGGCTCGGCGCGGCGCTCGCGGTCAGCGCCGGCCTGTGGGCCGTGGTGTGGTTGGCGATGAGGTGAACATGGCCGCCCAACTGCAATTCCGCGACGTCACGCTGGGCTATGATCGGCACCCGGCCGTGCACCATCTCGACGGCGAGGTCGCCGCCGGCGCGTTGCTGGCGGTGGTCGGGCCCAACGGCGCCGGCAAGTCGACGCTGTTTCGAGGATTAGTCGGCATCCTGAAGCCGCTGGCGGGTTCGATCGGGCTGGGCGAGCTCAATGTCCGCGATATCGCTTATCTGCCGCAGACCGCGGATATCGACCGCAGCTTTCCGATCTCGGTGTACGATTTCGTCGGCACCGGGCTGTGGCGCGCGACCGGATTTTTCGGCGGCATGGGAAAATCCGCGCGCGAAAAGATCGCCCGGGCGCTCGCCGCCGTCGGCCTCAACGGTTTTGAGAATCGCCCGATCGGGACGCTGTCCGGCGGGCAGATGCAGCGCATGCTGTTCGCGCGGGTGCTGTTGCAGGATGCGCGGCTGATCGTGCTAGACGAGCCTTTCAATGCCATCGACGCCAAGACCTCGGCCGACCTGCTGGCGCTGGTGCGTCATTGGCACGCCGAGAAGCGCACCGTGCTGGCGGCGCTGCACGACATGGATCTGGTGCGCGCCCATTTTCCGGAAACCCTGCTGCTGGCGCGCGGCCCGGTGGCATGGGGCGCGACCGCCGAGGTTCTGACCTCGGAAAATCTGACGCAAGCGCGCCGGATGTGTGAGGCCTTCGACGACAGCGCGCCGGCCTGCGCGGTCGACGACATGCCGTCGCGGGCGGCCTGATCGATGATGTACGACGCGCTGATCGCGCCCTTTACTGAATTCGAATTCATGCGCCGGGCGCTCGCCGCCGTGATCGCGCTGTCGCTGGGCGGCGCGCCGATCGGCGTGTTCCTGATGTTGCGGCGGATGTCTCTCGTCGGTGATGCCATGGCGCACGCCATCCTGCCGGGGGCCGCGATCGGCTTCCTGCTGTCGGGCCTCAGCCTGTTCGCGATGACCGCGGGCGGATTGATCGCGGGCTTTGCCGTCGCAATCCTCGCCGGGCTGGTCGCGCGCAATACCGAGATGAAGGAAGACGCCTCGCTCGCCACGTTCTATCTGGTGTCGCTGGCGCTCGGCGTCACCATTGTTTCCATCAAGGGCACCAATATCGACCTGCTGCACGTGCTGTTCGGCAACATCCTCGCCATGGACGACCAGACCCTGCTGGTGATCGCCTTCAACGCCACCATCACATTGCTGGTACTGGCGGTGATCTTTCGCCCGCTGGTGATCGAATGCGTCGATCCGGTATTCCTGCGCACCGTTAGCCGCGCCGGCGCGCCGGCGCATCTGGCGTTTCTGGCACTTGTTGTCATCAACCTCGTCAACGGCTTTCACGCTCTCGGCACTTTGCTCGCGGTCGGGCTGATGATCCTGCCCGCCGGCATCGCGCGGTTCTGGTCGCGCGACATCACCGGCATGATCTGCATCGCGGTGGCGAGCGCCATCGTGTCGGGCTATGCGGGCCTCGTGCTGTCGTTCCACACCAAAGTGCCGTCGGGTCCCGCGATCATTCTGGTGGCGGCGGTGCTGTATGTCGGCTCGGTTCTGTTCGGCACCGTCTCCGGCCTGTTCCGGCAGATGTTTCCCCGCCGGCATCTCGAGGCGTAGCGTGGACGAGATTCTAAAATCGACGGTTGGCTCGGTGCACCTCTCCCGCTTGCGGGGGAGGTCGCCGCGCTCGCCAGAGCGCGGCGGGTGGGGGAAAATCTCTCCACGGGCGCAGGCACTTGCGGAGGCACCCCCACCCCAACCCTCCCCCGCAAGCGGGAGAGGGGGCTCACCGTCGTTGTTGCTGCGTCGAGCCAGTGCCCCGAAAAAGCGGGCCATCCGGTACATCTGGCTGATCTGTCTTTTGCTCGTGACATTAGTGCTCCCCGCGTCCGCGCAGGATCGCCTCAACGTGGTCGCCAGCTTTTCGATCCTCGGCGATTTCGTGCGCAATGTCGGCGGCGAGCGCGTCAACGTCATGACATTGGTAGGTCCCGATGGCGACGCGCATGTTTATACGCCGACACCGGCCGACGCGAAAAAGATTGCCGATGCCAGGCTCGTCATCGTCAACGGCCTCGGCTTCGAAGGCTGGCTGTCGCGGCTGGTGCAATCCTCCGGCAAAAAGCCGACCATCGTTACTGCAACCAGCGGCATCGCGCCGCGAAAACTCGGTTCCGAAGCCGATCCGCATGCCTGGCAATCGGCCGTCAATGCGAAGGTCTATGTCACCAACATCCGCGACGCGCTCGCCGCCGCCGATCCGGCCGGCGCCGGGGCCTATCGCGCCAACGCCGAGAGCTATCTGGCCAAACTCGATGCGCTTGACCGCGAATTGCGGGCGGCGGTGGCGCAGATTCCGCAAGACCGCCGCAAGGTGATCTCAACCCACGATGCGTTCGGCTATCTCGCGTCAGCCTATGGCATCGAATTCGTGGCGCCGCTGGGCGTTTCCACCGAATCCGAGGCCAGCGCGCGCGATATCGCCCGCATCATCACCCAGATCAGGACCCAGAAAATACCGGCGGTTTTCCTCGAAAATATCAGCGATAGCCGGCTGATCCGGCGGATATCGGCCGAGACCGGTGCCAAGGTCGGCGGAACGCTGTATTCCGACAGCCTGACCGGCGAAAAGGGCGATGCCCCCACTTACATTGATATGGTCAGGCACAATATAAAGGCCCTGACCAGCGCGCTCGCCAATTAGGGCAGGGGCCCTCCCTGCCGCCGGCGTTATCAGCGCGAATACCGCCCTTCCGGAGTGATTATGGCTGAACCGACATCCCAAAAAATTCCTGTGACCGTGCTGACGGGCTATCTCGGCGCCGGCAAGACCACCCTGCTCAACCGCATCCTTTCGGAAAACCACGGCAAGAAATA
>JBBQUA010000274.1:0-6114 GCA_038212905.1 Hyphomicrobiales bacterium | reverse complement strand
GACGTAGCTTCCGGGAAACACCGAAACCTCAATACTGCCCTTCACCACGAGATCGAGGCCGGTTACGGCCCGTATTTGCGCCTCGACCGCCTGGCGCAAGGCGTCCCGGTTGAGCAACCAGGAGGTCGCGATCAGGCCGATCAGCGCCGCGCCGAGCAATGCCAAAATCGGCAACCCCAGGCGCTTCATTCCTTGGGCCATCGTCAATGACATATCCAAGTCTGGTTAAATCCAAGTCTGGTTAAACCGATGTGGGATGGGTGTCGGGTCGCCGCCGAAAAGGAGGGCGCCGGTCCTCCGCCAACCCGCGCAACTTGATGGGTTTTCTTGACGCTTTCAAGGCCATCCTGGCGCTCCGGACCGCTTCCGCCGGTCCAAAAGTCCCCTCATTGACGCCTTGCGAAGATTTCGCCTAATAATCCCTGACAATGCTGGTCGCCAGCGCCTCCTGGCCGTCAGCGCCACCTCCATCAGGTCGAATTTTCATGAACAAGGTCTATCCCGACGCCAAATCGGCACTCGCGGGCGTCTTAAAAGACGGCATGGTGATCATGTCCGGCGGCTTCGGCCTGTGCGGCATCGCCGAGACGCTGTCGGATGCGATCCGCGATTCCGGCGTAAAGAATCTTACCGTGATCTCCAATAATGCCGGTGTCGACGGTATCGGATTGAGCCGGTTGCTGGAGACGCGGCAGATCAGGAAGATGATCTCGTCCTATGTCGGCGAGAACAAACTGTTCGCCCAGCAGTACCTCGCCGGTGAACTCGAACTCGAATTCAATCCGCAGGGCACGCTCGCCGAACGCATCCGCGCCGGCGGTGCCGGCATTCCCGCTTTCTACACCAAGGCCGGCGTCGGCACCCTGATTGCCGAAGGCAAGGAAGTGAAGGAATTCGACGGCGAGAAATACATCATGGAGCGCGGGCTGTTCGCCGACGTCGCCATCGTTCACGCCTGGAAGGGCGATACCGCGGGCAACCTCGTCTATCGCAAGACCGCGCGGAACTTCAATCCGATGATGGCGACCGCGGCGAAGATCACTGTGGCCGAGGTCGAGCATCTGGTACCGGCGGGCGAAATCGATCCCGACCACATCCACACGCCCGGCGTCTTCGTCAAGCGCATCATCGAAGTCGGCAATGCGAACAAGCGGATCGAGCAACGCACCACGCGCAAGCGTGACGCATCTGCCGCCGCAACCTGAGAGGAATTCCGATGGCCTGGACCCGCGAACAAATGGCTGCCCGCGCCGCCAAGGAATTGCGCGACGGATTTTATGTAAACCTCGGCATCGGCATTCCGACGCTGGTATCGAACTACATTCCCGACGGCGTCGACGTCGTGCTGCAGAGCGAGAACGGCATGCTCGGGATGGGGCCTTTCCCCTATGAGGGCGAGGAAGATCCCGATTTGATCAACGCCGGCAAGCAGACCGTCACCGAACTGGCGACGACCAGCTATTTCTCGTCGGCCGATTCCTTCGGCATGGTGCGCGGCGGCCATATCGACCTGTCGATCCTCGGCGCGATGCAGGTGGCGCAGAACGGCGACCTCGCCAACTGGATGATCCCCGGCAAGATGGTCAAGGGCATGGGCGGCGCGATGGACCTGGTCGCCGGCGTCAAGCGCGTCGTGGTGGTGATGGAGCATTCCGCCAAGGACGGCCCGAAACTGCTGAAGACCTGCAACCTGCCGCTGACCGGCGAGAAGGTGGTCGACATGGTCGTGACGGATCTCGCGGTCTTCACCATCGACAAGCACGGCAAGGACGGCATGGCATTGATCGAGCTCGCCGACGGCGTCACGCTCGACGAAGTGAAGGCGAAGACCGAAGCCGAATTCCGGGTCGCGCTGAAGAACGCGTAAGCGCTCGGAACGGACGAACCATCCGGCCTGCATCGTCGTTGCAGAAGCGGGCGGGAGCTTGCGGCGTCACCGCTTGCGGAACCTCGCCGCCGTTCGAACGTTGACCGTCACGAACCAATTCGTGGCAACCAGCGGTGAGCCCCATGTCTCCGGACGACAGGAATCGCGCCTACAGGATCGACGTGCTGCTGGCCGGCGCGATGGTGGTGGCCGGGCTGGCTATCGCCGGCGTTTCGGCGGCCAGGCTCAGCGCAAGCAATCCGCATGCGCAGTTGGCGCAGGCGACGCACCCGCTGCAATCGACGCCGGGCGCAGAGACCAGGCCATCAGCTCCTTCCGAGCCAGCGACCACGGGCGCGCGGCCAACCGACATCCCGCCCGAGCCCGCGCGGCCCGATGCCGATGCGCAGAAGGCCGGCGCCCAGCCGGCGCTGCCGCCCGCCCCGGCCGAGAAGTCGGCGCCGCCGATCAAGGACCGGTAGCCACCTTTTGGTCCTCATCGGAGGGCGCTCCGACAGGACCGTAGGGTGGCTTGCGTGCGTTGTGGCGACTTCCTGCGTCGCTCAGCGAGCGCCCTTGAGCGTGCAGGATGTGGAGCAGGTGGTGGTCACGCCGCGATCGCAGGCGATGCAGGCGCCTACGCACTGCTTCAGGTCCTTTGGATTGTAGGCGCTATAAAGCTTGCTGGCGCAGCTCCCGATCGAGCCGGTCACGTCATTGTCCGGTGAGCAGGCAGCCAGTGCCGCCGCGGACAGGACGATAGCGATGATGGCGCGCATGGTCAGCGCTCCGCTGAAGAAGCCCCCGCTCGAAGCGAAGCTGCGGCGACGGCTCCAAGTCTCGCAGGAAGTCCCCCTCAGCATGCCACGTCATGGTTAATGCCTGGTTACGACAGACAGGATCTGCGGATATCCGGGGAGGTGGCGTTCGGAAGAAGCGTTCGTCATTCCGGGGGTCGATGCTGCGCATCGCCCCGGAATGACATCAATCACCGCACCAGCACGTTCCGGAACTGCCAGGGGTCCGACGTGTCGATATCTTCCGGAAACAGCCCCGGCCGATCGCTCAGCGGTGTCCAGTCGGTGTAAAAACCCTTCACCGGGCCGAGATAGGGCCGCTGGATTTCGAGGCAGCGCCGGAAATCCATCTCATCGGCCTCGACGATTCCGGCGGTGGGGTTTTCCAGCGCCCACACCATGCCGGCCAGCACTGCCGACGACACCTGCATGCCGGTGGCGTTCTGGTAGGGGCAGATCTCGCGGGTTTCCTCGATCGAGAGCTGCGATCCGTACCAGTAGGCGTTCTTGGCATGGCCGTAGACCAGCACGCCGAGTTCGTCGATGCCATCCTCGATCTCGTTCTCGTCGAGAATATGCCAGCTCGGCTGCATCTTGCCGGTGGCGCCGAAGATCTCGTGCAGCGACAGCACGGCGTCGTTGGCGGGGTGATAGGCGTAGTGGCAGGTCGGGCGGTACACCACATTGCCGCCGTCGCGCACGGTGAAATAGTCTGCGATCGAGATCGACTCATTGTGGGTGACGAGAAAGCCATATTGCGCGCCGGGCGTCGGGCACCACGAGCGAACTCTTGTGTTGGCGCCGGGCTGCAGCAGATAGATCGCCGCACCGCAGCCTTCGGTATGGGCGCGGCCATTGTCCGGCATCCATGTTTCATGGGTGCCCCAGCCGAGTTCGGCCGGCTGCATGCCTTCCGAGACAAATCCCTCCACCGACCAGGTATTGACAAAAACGTTGATCGGCTTCGGCTTCTTGGAACGCTGGGTGTCGCGCTCGGCGATATGGATGCCCTTGACGCCGAGCTTGCGGGCGAGCTGGCCCCAGCCTTCGCGGCTCTTCGGCTCGTTGAACTCGGTTTTGGTGTCGCGGGCGATGTCGAGCAGCGCCTGCTTGACGAACCAGGACACCATGCCGGGATTGGCGCCGCAGGTGGATACTGCGGTGGTGCCGCCGGGGCTCTTGTGCTTGGCGGCGAGCAGGGTTTCGCGCAGCGCGTAGTTCGAGCGCTTCTCCGGGCCCATGGTCTTGTCGAAATAGAACCCGAGCCACGGCTCCACCACGGTGTCGATATAAAGCGCGCCGATCTCGCGGCACATGCTCATGATGTCGACGGAGCCCGTGTCGACCGACAGGTTGACGCAAAAGCCCTGGCCGCCGCCGGCGGTCAGCAGCGGCACCAGCACTTCGCGGTAATTGTCGCGGGTGATGCCCTGCTTGATGAAGCGCACGCCATGCTTCCTGGCGAGTTCGCCGTCCTCATGCGGATCGATGATGACAAAGCGCGACTTGTCATACTCGAAATGCCGCTCGATCAGCGGCAGCGTGCCTTTGCCGATCGACCCAAACCCGATCATGACAATGGGGCCGGAAATTTTCGCGTGAACGGGCGATGCGGCGGGCGAGGACATTGGCTTTGGACTCCGAGGGACCATGGCGACCGCGCGAGGTCGGCGCGATCAGGGAAGGAAAGGTGGCGGCGGATCAGGCAATCGCCTGGGAATGGTGGCTACATCTTGCCGAGGAATGTCAGGCGGTCAATTCGGTTGGCGAACTTCCACGATGGTGATGGATTTCAGGTCGCCCGAGGGCGTTGTGAAGCTGATGGCCTGTCCGGCGGACAGTCCGATCAAGGCGGCGCCAATCGGGGTCAGGACCGAGATGCGGCCTTCATCGATGTCAGCAGATTTGGGATACACCAGTGTGACCTGCTTTTGCAGGCCGGTGGCGTCGTCCTTGAAAATCACTTCGGATTCCATGCCGACGATGCCCGCCAGCGGCACCGTGTCGGGAACCACCGTCGCGCGTTCGACCTCGTCGGCCAGGAACTCGGCCGTGGCCGGCGCAGTCTCGGCGGCGGCTTCGGCCAACTGGGCCAGCCGTTCAAAGTCGGCCTGCCGCAACTTGATCGGCGGAAGCTCAGTTCGGGTTGAGTTGTTGATCATGGCTTTCACAGTCATTCGGACGCGGGATGCCGGCGGCATTACGCGATCAATATTTAACGGGGACGTTATTTAAGGGGACGTTGGGGTGGTTAAATCGCAGGCAATCGAACCCGGACGGGTCAAGGGTATCCGTCCGGGCTACCTTCCTGCGTGAAGGTGACCGGCGCGCAGCAACATTCGTTTGCAATGCAGGCTCATCATGATCCCTTAAATCTAGGTACGCTGCCGGCAAAGTCAACCGGCGAACACGTGATATTCGGCCGCGTAACGCGCCGGGATGGCCGGAATTCAAGTCCGCAGCTTCACGGTGACTTCGATCTCGACCTTCATCTCGGGCTTGTAGAGCCCGGCGACGACGAGAAGGGTTGCGGCGGGACGGATCGTGCCGAGGGTTTCGCCGCAGACCGCGAACAGGGCGTCGGCATCCCCGGCGTCGGTGATGTAGTAGGTCGCCCGCACGATATCGCTCATCGCAAAGCCGCCTTCCGCGAGTGTGGCCTCGATGGTCCGAAAGCAGTTTCGCGCCTGGCTGGTGATATCCGCCGGCATGGTCATGGTGGTGTAGTCGTAGCCGGTGGTGCCGGCGACGAAGGCGAAATCGCCCTCGATCACGGCGCGGCTGTAGCCGGCGCTCTTCTCAAACGGCGAGCCGGTGGAGATCAGGCGGCGGGTCATTTTATGCACCTCCGTTTGGGTACCTCGCATGGCGGTGGCGAGGCCATGCAATGCCCGCGTATTTAACTTCAGTTCAAGCGGCGTGAGCGGCCAGCTTACGGGCTTTTCCGGCCGGCCGCAGCCTGGCTCTCGGCGCCTCCGCGCCCGATGCCGCGATCATGCCCCAGGCGCCGTCCAGCGCGCCGTCACGAAGCTCCAGGCCGAGCAGCCGGTCGCGTTCGAACGGGCCGGGCAGCGACAGCTCGCCGGTCTTCTGCGGCGAGAAGCCGAAGCGGGCATAATACGGCGCGTCGCCGAGCAGGATCACCGCGCCATGGCCGCGCGCTTTCGCCGCCGCCAGCACGTGGTTCATCAGGGTGGCGCCAATGCCGAGTTCGCGGCAGGAAGCTTCAACCGCCAGCGGTCCGAGCACCAGCGCCGGTTTGCCCCCGGCGCTGACGTGCCACAACCGCACGGTTCCGACCAACTTGCCCTGGCGCACGACCGAAAAGGCAAGGCCTTCGGCGGGCGCGCGTCCGTCGCGCAGGCGCTGGCAGGTGCGCGTATGGCGGTTTGCGCCAAAGCAGGCATCCAGCAGCGCTTCGCGCGCAACGACGTCCGAGGCACGCTCCGC
>JBBQUA010000273.1:0-6115 GCA_038212905.1 Hyphomicrobiales bacterium | reverse complement strand
GCGCTGTTCGACGTCCAGATCAAGCGCATGCACGAATACAAGCGGCAACTGCTCAACATTCTGGAGGCGGTGGCGCTGTATCACGCCATCAAGGACGACCCGCAGCGCGACTGGGTACCGCGGGTCAAAATCTTCGCCGGCAAGGCGGCGGCGAGCTATCGCTATGCCAAGCTGATCATCAAGCTGATCAACGACGTCGCCGAAGTCGTCAACAACGACCCCGCGATCGGCGGACGGCTGAAGATCGTGTTCCTGGCCGATTACAATGTCAGCCTCGCTGAAATCATCATTCCCGCCGCCGACCTGTCCGAGCAGATTTCGACTGCGGGCATGGAAGCCTCCGGCACCGGCAACATGAAGCTGGCGCTGAACGGCGCGCTGACCATCGGCACGCTTGATGGCGCCAATATCGAAATCCGCGATCACGTCGGCGCGGAAAACATCGCGATCTTCGGCATGGAAGCGATGGACGTGGTGGTGCGGCGCAAGCAGGGACTGGATGCGACCGACGTGATCCGGCGGTCGCCGCATCTTTCTCGCGCCATCAGCGCGATCGGGTGCGGTGAATTTTCGCCGGGCGATCCCGACCGCTTCGAATCGATCGCGCATGCGCTGCGTCATCTCGACCACTACATGGTCAGTGCCGATTTCGACTCCTATTACGAGGCCCAGCGCGGCATCGACGCGCGCTGGCAGGTGGTGCCGGCCTGGACCAGGGCCTCGATTCTCAACGTGGCGCGGATGCCGTGGTTCTCGTCCGACCGCACCATCCGGGAATATGCCGAGGAGATCTGGACCGTGCCGGTACGGCCGGCGCCGCAGCCGGCGTTGCAGGAGCCGGGGGCACAACGCGGGACGCGCTGATTTCGGCGAGCGGAAGGCCATGACCTCCGGCGTCATTGAATTGACGTTCGATAGCCACGATACTGCGCCGACGCGTAAGTTCGTCATTGCGAGCGAAGCGAAGCAATCCACAGCCACATCAAGAAAGAAGATGGATTGCTTCGCTTCGCTCGCAATGACGGGTGAAGCACCAATAAGCCATCTGGAACCCGATGCTCACCAAAGCCCCGCACCTGTTCGACGACGCCACAAGGGTCACCGCCGGCGACAGCCGCTGGCAGGGCCGCACCAGTGACGATTACTGGGCTTTTATCGGCCCGTTCGGCGGCGCCACCGCCGCCACCGTCCTGCGCGCGCTGATCGATCATCCGGAGCGCGCTGGCTCCCCGCTCGCCCTCACCGTGAATTACTGCGCGCCGATCACCGCCGGCAGCTTCGATCTCGACCTTCGACTGGTCAAGGCCAACCGGTCGTCGCAACATTGGTGCGTCGAGCTGACGCAAGACGGCGGCGAGGTGGCGACGCTGGCTACCGCCGTGTTCGCCGAACGCCGCCCGTCATGGTCGCACCGGCCAGCGCCATTTCCGCAAGCCACGCCGTTCGAGCAGATCCGGCCCTATCCCAAGATCAAGGCCGCCTGGGCCAACCAGTATGATTTTCGCTTCATCGAGGGTAACCCCGATCTCGCAGGTACGGTGCTGCAGACCGAGCTCGCCAGCGCCTACTCCAAATTGTGGATCGGTGACCGCGTTCCCAGAACCATCGACATGCTGTCGCTGATGTCGATGTCGGATGCGTTCTTCGCCCGCATCTTTCATGTCCGACGTGAGTTCGTGCCGTTCGGCACGGTGTCGCTGACGACCTATTTTCATGTCGACGCGGACGATCTCGCCGCCGAGGATACCAGCCGTGTGCTCGCGGTCGCCGACGCCAGGATCTTCAACAAAAGCTACGGCGACCAGAACGGCGATTTGTGGTCGCCGAACGGCCGCCTGCTCGCGACCACGACCCAGATCGCGTATTTCAAGGCGTAGGGAACATCCGGGCGCAACTTTTGTTCGATCTGTTGAAAGCCGCGCCTCATGCCTGAACCCGACGCCAAAACCCCGCACATTGCCCTGCTCGGCATTCCCCTCGAGATCGGCGCGTCGCAACGCGGCACGCTGATGGGCCCGGATGCGTTGCGCACCGCCGGCATCGGCCGCGTGCTCGGGCAATTGGGATTTGCGGTCGAGGATCACGGCAATCTTTCGATCGCAGCGGTTGCGCCCGCCGACGGACCGGCGCCGGCCCATGCCAAATATTACGACGAGATCAAAACCTGGATTCGCGCGCTCAGCGAACGCGCCTTCGAACTCGCGCGCTCGGGCGCCATTCCGATCTTCATGGGCGGCGATCACAGCCTGTCGATGGGATCGGTGAACGGCGTCGCGCGTCACTGGCAGCAACAGGGCCGGCCGCTGTTCGTGCTGTGGCTCGACGCCCACGCCGACTGCAACACGCCCGACACGACCGAAACCGGCAACATGCACGGCATGTCCGCGGCGTTTCTCACCGGCGAGCCCGGCCTCGACGACCTGCTCGGCGACCAGCCCCGCGTCTCGATTCCCACCGATCAACTCGATCTGTTCGGAATCCGGTCGATCGATCCGCCTGAAAAGAAGATGGTCCACGACCGCCGCATCGCGATCGCCGACATGCGCGCGATCGACGAATTCGGCGTCGGCGTCCTGATCCGGAGGGTGATCGAACGGGTCAAGGCGCAGGGCGGCGTGCTGCATGTGTCTTTCGACGTGGATTTTCTGGATCCCGCAGTGGCGCCCGGCGTCGGAACCACGGTTCCGGGCGGCGCCACCTATCGCGAGGCGCATCTGGTCATGGAACTGCTGCACGATTCGGGCCTGGTGCGCTCGGTCGACATCGTCGAACTCAATCCATTTCTCGACGAGCGCGGCCGCACCGCGCGGGTCGCGGTCGAACTGGTCGGCAGCCTGTTCGGCCTGCAGATCACCGACCGTCCGACGCCGAGCAATGCGGTATTTCCGGATAACACCTGAAAGCAACAAGGCTATTTTTCGTCGTCCCCGCGAACGCGGGGACCCATAACCACCGGTGTTAATTGTTCACGCGGAACGTGAAACGTCTGGCAGATCACACCCCCGATGGGCCGCAGAGTATGGGTCCCCGCGTTCGCGGGGACGACAACGGGTCACTCCGCTGCGAGCTTGAGATCCGGTGCGGCGGCGCGGACTTCGGCGTCGACCTGGGCTTCGAACTTGGCAAAATTCTTCTGGAACATGCCAACCAGCGCGCGCGCTGTTTTGTTGAACTCGGCCTTGTCCTTCCAGGTGTTGACGGGATCGAGGATCTCGCTGGGAACGCCGGGCAGCGCGGTCGGTACCGCGAAGCCGAAATACTTGTCGGTGCGGAATTCGACATTGCGCAAGCTGCCGTCGAGCGCGGCGGTCAGCAGCGCCCGGGTCACCCTGATCGGCATCCTGGAGCCGGTGCCGTATTTGCCGCCGGTCCAGCCGGTATTGACCAGCCAGCAATCGACATTGTGCTTCGCGATCAGCTCGCGCAGCATGTTGCCGTAGACGGAAGGATCGAGCGGCAGGAACGGCGAGCCGAAGCAGGTGGAGAATTCCGGCTGCGGCTCATTGCCGAGGCCGCGCTCGGTGCCGGCGACCTTGGCGGTATAGCCGGACAGGAAGTGGTACATCGCCTGCGCCGGCGTCAGCTTGGCGATCGGCG
Source organism: Hyphomicrobiales bacterium (assembly GCA_038212905.1). Classification (GTDB taxonomy): domain Bacteria; phylum Pseudomonadota; class Alphaproteobacteria; order Rhizobiales; family Xanthobacteraceae; genus Bradyrhizobium. Next base: position 2,518 of record JBBQUA010000273.1, on the reverse strand, counting down.
GCAATACGCCGAACGCGTCCGCCGCCAGCATCACCACATTCTTCGGATGACCGGCGCGACCGCTGCGCGAGGCGTTGGGGATAAAGTCGAGCGGATAGGCCGAGCGGGTGTTTTCGGTCTTCGAGCCGTCGTCGAAATCCGGCACCCGCGTGTCTTCGTCGAGCACGACGTTTTCCAGCACCGCGCCGAAGCGATTGCTGGCGGCATGGATCTCGGGTTCGGCTTCCTTCGACAGCTTGATGCATTTGGCGTAGCAGCCGCCTTCGAAATTGAAGACGCCCTCGCTGCCCCAGCCGTGCTCGTCGTCGCCGATCAGCGTGCGGTTCGGATCGGCCGACAGCGTGGTCTTGCCGGTGCCGGACAACCCGAAGAAGATCGCACTGTCGCCCTTCGGCCCGACATTGGCCGAGCAGTGCATCGGCATCACGCCCTTGGCGGGCAGATAATAGTTCAGCGTCGTGAACACGCTCTTCTTCATCTCGCCGGCATAATAAGACCCGCCGATCAGGACGATCTTGCGGGCGAAATCGATCGCGACCACGTTTTCCGACCGCACGCCGTGACGTTTGGGGTCGGCGCGGAAGCTCGGGATGTCGATGATGGTAAGTTCAGGCACGAAATCTGATAGCGCCGCGGTCTCGGGCCGGATCAGCAGCGTGCGGATGAACAGCGAGTGCCAGGCGAGTTCGGTGAACACCCGGGTCTTGATCTGGAACGACGGATCGGCGCCGCCATAGAGGTCCTGCGCGAACAGCCGCATGCCTTCGGCGTGCTTGAGGAAATCCTGATACAGCGTCTCGAACTGCTCCGGGGTGATCGACTGGTTGCCGGCCCACCACATCTTTTCGGTGGAGGCGTCGCGAACCGTGAACTTGTCCTTCGGGCTGCGGCCGGTGAACTCACCGGTATCGGCGCACAAGGCGCCGTCGGCCGACAACACCGCCTCGCCCGCGGCCAGCGAGTATTGATAGAGTTGCGGCGCGCCCAGATTCCAGTGCACCTGCTTGAGGTTCTTTAAGCCGAATTGATCGGCGCCGAAGGCACCGTTACGAATACCCGTCTCTTGCACTGGAAGAATCCTCCTGGAATCCGCGTATCTCAAAGCACGAATGCCGCCAGACGTGCCTCTATCGCGGTGACCTTCAATATAGCCTTGCGGCCTCGGTCCGGCGACCTAATACTTGGCAACGCCGGGCTTGCCAAGCCGATCCCGTAGTATTTGGTTTATTCCAAAGGTCAGGTCATTGATGCGGCGCAATGCTTGCTGCGTATGGTCGAATTCGGGGCCATGACAGCGCGACCATTCGCCGTGATCACAGTTGGGAACGGTCGGGAAGAACTTCTATTGCGACGCACAATCCACGATTTTCAACGCGCTGTGCCTCGCGAAATCGCTTCGGAATATTTGCCGGCCCGGCTGAGCTCCGCGAGCTGCGCGCCGCGTGCCACCGAGTCGGTCTTTTGCGCTATCCTTTGGCCCGCGCTTCGCCCGCCAGCCTGACCAGCATCTTGCGCAGCTCGCCCGGGCCGGTGACCCGTTCCGGGAAATCCAGCCGCAGCGTGGCCGTGCCGGCTTGCAGGTCCAACCCGTCCGGATCGCAGCCGGTGCAGCTCCAGTCGGCGGCCTCGGCGCCAAGCAGTTTTGTCGCGTAGAGATTAAGTGCTTCGCGATGGTCCGCGTTCATGTGCTCGACAGCCCCCTGTTCGGCCTCCAACAGGCTGCCTGCGTCGGAAATATCGGTCAAAAATTGTTCCGGCCGGAGGTCCACGATCCGCCCGAATCCGGCCACCAGATGCGCGGCGCTTGGCCGGATTCGAAAAAACGAAAAATCCTTAAACTTTACAAAAGCTTCCGCGGATGGGTGGGCGCTGAGGTAGCGCCAGCGCAGTATTTCCAGCTGATCGGCTCCGGCTTCCACGGCGCGGCCCGCCAGCATGATCCGGGCGCCCTCCAGCGGGTCGCCCTCGACCCGCTCGTCCAGCATCAGCGAGACCCTGAGATCGCCGAGGATATTTTGGGTATGCAGCGCCAGCCGCGAAATCAGCAGGATCGGCGAGCCGTCGGGATGGCTGGCGAGGTTCACCAGCGAGCAATAGGGATCGCCGGTTCCCGCCATCAAAGTCGCCAAAGCCCCTTGCCGGCTGCGCCGGAGCAGCGACCGGGTCAGCCGGCCAGCGTCGAAATCAGGAGTGGGCTGCATCGATCATATCCAGACATCTCATTGCTATCAGGACCTTTTCCCGGCTAAACGAGTATCTATATAGCTGGAACCCCAGGTAGCTTAGGCGTTTTTACGGAACTCGGTCACACTTCAGCCCAGCTTGCATTGCTCGTTGACCGCGTACGAAGCCCATTTGGGCGGCGCATCGCTGGATGGCTCGCCGTTCCAGCCACACTACTTCTGAAAGCAGGCTCATGCCCACAATCGCCTTGGTCGATGACGACCGCAACATTCTCACATCCGTCTCGATCGCGCTCGAAGCCGAAGGCTATCGCATCATGACCTACACGGATGGT
>JBBQUA010000272.1:0-6121 GCA_038212905.1 Hyphomicrobiales bacterium | reverse complement strand
GCGGCGCGCCGGCCGCTTTCAACCGCTTCGCCCGCACGAAGTCACGCCGGTATTTCTCGACCGCACCATCCGGGCGCTGAAGCGCTGGAAGTTCGATATCGTCTCCATGGACGAGGTTTGCCATCGCGCGGTCACCTCGCCCATGCCAAGGCGGTTCGTGGCCCTGACCTTCGACGGCGGCAGCAAGGATATCATCACGTCGGCCTACCCGGTGCTGTCGCGGCACGGCGTGCCGTTCACGCTCTACCTGCCGACCGCGTTCCCTGACCGTCTCGGCGAGGCCTGGTGGCTGGCGCTGGAGGCCGTCATCGCGCGCGAGAGCCGGATCAGCCTGGTGATCGACCGCCACGAGCGGCACTTCGACATCCAAGGCAATGCCGAAAAATACCAGCTCCACGAATTTCTCTCGGGCTGGATGCGGACGCTGCCGCCACCGGATCTGTCTGCCGCGATCAACGATCTGTGCAGGCGATACTCGGTCGACCTCGCGGCGCTGTCGCGCGAAGCCATGATGGACTGGGACGATCTGGCAAAACTTGCCGCCGATCCGCTGGTGACGATCGGCAGTGCCACGGTCAACTATCCCGTGCTGTCGAACCTCCGAGACGCCGATGCGCAGCGCGAGATGACGATGGGCAGGGCGGTCGCGCAGGCCGCGTTCCACCGCGAGGTCAGGCATTTCGCCTATCCGTTCGGCGACCGCGCCGGCTTCGCCCGCAAGCACGTTCAGATCGCCGAGGAGGCCGGTTTTGTCAGCGCGGCGTCGGCGCTGCCGGGCGTGGTTCACGCCGAGGGCCGAACCAATTTGCACGCGCTGCCGCGGCTTTCCTGGGACGGACGGCAGCGCTCGCTGCGCGTCATGCGGGTGCTGCTATCCGGCGCCGCCTTCGCGCCGGTGAAGTCTACCCGGCAGTTCTAAGGCATCACCAAGGCCATTGGTACCAACCACCGCATGATGGACATGCGCGAAGATTCGACACAATTCTGTCGTCGTTCGTTGATCAGTTCCATCGGCTGGATGAGGGGGCTGCTTGGTGCCCAAGACGTATTTTGCCTATGCCTTGATACTGTGTTGTTTGGCCTCTCGTGCCGAAGCCGCGGGCATCCAGCTTCTCGATTCCGATCCAGGCATGGCGGGCGCTATCTGGTATCCATGCGCAGGGGAGCCGAAACATGTAGCGCCAGGCAGTATTGCGCCTCCCGTCGATATTGCGCTGACGGGCGTGAAGGATTGTCCTGTCACAGGGGCGAAGCTGCCGCTGGTCATTTTTTCTCATGGTCGAGGCGGGTGGTTCGGCGGGCACAATGACACTGCAGAGGCGTTGGCTGATGCCGGCTTTGTCGTCGCAGCCATCAATCATCCGGGCGACAACGGCAACGACTCCTCGGGCCGTGACAGCCTGTCCGTCCTGGCGTCACGTCCGGCGGATATGATTCGCTTGCTCGATTTCATGCTGAATGGCTGGCTGGACCGAGCGGCCATCGATGATGCCAAAATCGGTTTCTTCGGCTTCTCCGCCGGTGCCTATACCGGGCTGGTGTTGGCAGGAGGCAATCCGGACTTCCGCAGGATCGCACCCTACTGTGCGGAGTCGGACAAATCGCGAAGTTGCGAGCAGTTTCGCAACGGTGACATTCCATCCAACCTGCCGCACGAGCCTCGAATCCGGGCCGCAGTGCTTGCCGATACCGCAGTAAACTATGCGTTTACTCAGGAAGGCCTGGCAGGGATCCAAATCCCCCTGCTGATCTGGCGATCTGAATTGGGAGGCGGCGGTGTGAATCCGAAAAATTCTGCGCTCACCGCCAACCGCCTGCCGGGCAAGCCGGGCATTCACACCGTTCCGGCCGGTCACTTCGCCTTCCTGCCACCGTGCTTGCCGCAGCTCGCGACGGCAGTACCGCGCATTTGCACCGACCAGCCGGCGGGCTTCGACAGGACAGCCTTTCACCGCGATTTCAACGCGAGCGTTGTACGGTTCTTTCGGGAGCATCTCGCTGGTGATGGCGGAATTCGCTGAGTACGTTTAACGGGCGTGCCGGGGGTGAGTCCAGCGTCGGCGTCAAATCAAATCCATCACGCACTAAGCGTCCGGCTTCGACATCCAGCTGATGATCGGCATCGCCGGCAGCACCCAGCCGATGCCGGCCACGACGTAGAAGATCGCCTGCAGCAGGCCCGAATTCGCCAGCCACGGCGTCTGCGCTACCGTCATTCCCAGCAGCGACCACACCACGACGAGGATCAGCAGGGCGATGGTTCCGATGAATTTGCGGGTGCGTATCGTCATGACGGGAATGTGCATTTTCTGAGCCGGGGCGCGGGTTGCGCGGGCGAAGGGGCGGACTATAAGGGGCGCGCCAATTCATTCAAGCCAAGGCGTCCATGACCGCCAGTTCCGCATCCCAAGCCCCGCCTCGCCGCGCCGTGAAATGGTGGCTGTTCTCGATCGCGGCGTTGATCGCGATCATGGTGCTGGTCGGCGGCGCCACGCGGCTGACCGAGTCCGGCCTTTCGATCGTCGAATGGAAGCCGGTCACCGGCACGCTGCCGCCGCTTGGCGAGGCGCAATGGACCGCCGCCTTCGAGGCCTACAAGATCATTCCGCAATATCGCGAACTCAATGCCGGGATGTCGCTCGACCAGTTCAAGACGATTTTCTGGTGGGAATGGAGCCACCGGCTGCTCGGCCGCGTGATCGGAATGGCCTATCTGCTGCCGTTTCTCTGGTTCCTGTGGCACGGCGCGCTGGCCGCGGAGCTGAAGCGGCGGTTGTGGCTAATCTTCGGGCTCGGCGCGCTGCAGGGCGCGGTCGGCTGGTGGATGGTGGCGTCGGGCCTGACGCTGCGGACCGAGGTTTCGCAATACCGCCTCGCCACCCATCTGGTGCTGGCGCTCGTGATCTTTGCCGCCATCGTCTGGACGTTGCGTCGGATGGCGGGCCGGCCGCCAACCATCGTCACGGCGCGGCTGCGGATCACCAGTGTGGCGTTGCTGGCGCTGACCTTCGTGCAGCTGTATTTTGGCGCGCTGGTCGCGGGCCTGCGCGCCGGCAGGATCTACAACACCTGGCCTGATATCGACGGCGCATTCATTCCGTCATCGGCGCGGCTGTTCTTCGAAGAACCGTGGTGGCGCAATTTGTTCGACAACCCGCTCACGGTGCAGTTCGAGCATCGCATGACCGCCTATGCGCTGCTGGCGCTGGCGATCCTGCATGCGGTCGATGCGGTCCGTGCGCGTGCCGCAAGGTCCGTGATCAATGGCGCGGTGTGGCTGGCGGCGGCGATGATCCTGCAGGCGGTGCTGGGTATTTTGACGCTGCTGCATCAGGTGCCGATCGATCTCGCTCTGGCGCACCAGGCCGTTGCGATGGTGGTGCTGACGCTGGCGATTTTCCAGGTCGAGCGAACGGCGGCACAGCCGCAAGCTGCGCAGCGAAAACCGGGATTGCCGGCCACATCGGGCTGAACAAGGGTGACCGCTGGCAACCAATGCGCGGGATGCTCAGACTTGCGTATGCCGTTTTTTCCGGCGCTCGGCATAGGCGGCCAATACCGGGGCGATGAACGCCAGCGGCCACACATATGTTGCGAGGTGCGGCGCCATCACGCTGAGGATGGAGCCGACGAGGAAAATCACCGTCGCGAATACCGGCGCGACAATCGCCACCCAGTCGCGCCGGGGCGCCGCCGCGATCACCCATAAAATGGTGTTGAGTGTCGAGATCAGGGTCAGGTTGAAGCCGTACAGCGCGATCACATCGGCCGACGCAAAGTAGCTGCCCATCAGCCCCGACGTGACCGGGAGAACAATGATCGACAGCAGGAACAGCAGGTTGACGAGCACCTCGATGCGATTGGCCTCGGGCGCATAATTCAGCCGGCGCTGATGGCTGTACCAGAACATGCCGGCGACGATGAAGCTGAGCAGCAGCGCCGACAGATGCGAGCCGTAGCTATGCCAGATATCCAGAAATTTCGGATCCGGGTTGACGAAGCGGTCCTTCGGGACCTGGTAGGCGAGCAGGGTCATCGCCACACCGAAGATGGTGTTGCTCAGCGCCTCGATGCGCCGCATTTCGAACAGCCCGGATTTGCTCGCCATCAATGCTCCCTGACGAAACACCCAACAGTGTCATTCCGGGATGTGCCGAAGGCACAGACCCGGAATCTCGAATCCTCCGGCAAGAGATTCCGGGGTCGCGCCTTCGCGCGCCCCGGAATGACGAACCATTAGGCGCCCAGCGCCTGCTCCAGATCCGCGATCAGATCTTCCTTGTCCTCGATGCCGATCGACAGCCGCACCACGTCGGGCGCGGCGCCCGACTTGACCTTGGCGGCGTCGTCGAGCTGGCTGTGGGTGGTCGAGGCCGGATGAATCACCAGCGAGCGGGTGTCGCCGACATTGGCGAGGTGCGAGAACAGTTTCAGGTTCGACACCAGATTGACGCCGGCCTCGTAGCCGCCCTTGAGGCTGAAGGTGAACACCGCGCCGGCGCCCTTCGGGGCGTATTTGCGGGCGAGGTTGTTGTAGGGGCTGCCGGCGAGGCCGGAGTAGTTCACCGCGGCCACTGCCGGATGGCCGGCCAGATACTCCGCCACCGCCTTGGCATTTTCGCAGTGCTTGGCCATGCGCAGCGGCAGCGTCTCGATGCCGGTCAGGATCATGAACGCGTTGAACGGCGAGATTGCCGGGCCGAGATCGCGCAGCCCGAGCACGCGGCAGGCGATCGCAAAGGCGAAATTGCCGAACGTCTCCTGGATCCTGATGCCGTGATATTCCGGGCGCGGCTCGCTCAGCATGGGATATTTGTTGTCCTTCGACCAGTCGAAGGTGCCGGCGTCGACGATGACGCCGCCGAGCGAATTGCCGTGGCCGCCGAGAAACTTGGTCAGCGAATGCACCACGATGTCGGCGCCGTGGTCGATCGGGCGGATCAGATAGGGCGTCGCCAGCGTGTTGTCGACGATCAGCGGCACGCCGGCCTTGCGGGCGACCGCGGCGATCGCTTCGATATCGGTGATGGAGCCGGCGGGGTTGGCGATCGATTCGATGAAGATCGCCTTGGTGTGCGGGGTGACGGCGCGCTCGAAGCTGCCGGCATCGTCCGGATCGGCCCACACCACGTTCCAGCCAAAGCTCTTGAAGGCGTGGCTGAACTGGTTGATCGAGCCGCCATAGAGTTTGCGCGCCGCGATGAACTCATCGCCGGGCATCAGCAGTTGCTGCATCACGACCACCTGTGCGGCGTGACCCGATGCCACGGCCAGCGCGGCGGTGCCGCCCTCGAGCGCGGCAATGCGTTCTTCCAGCACCGCCTGGGTCGGGTTTCCGATCCTTGTGTAGATGTTGCCGAACGCCTGCAATCCGAACAGCGAGGCGGCGTGGTCGGCATCGTTGAACACGAACGATGTGGTCTGGTAGATCGGCGTCGCCCGCGCCCCGGTGGTCGGATCGGGCTGCGCGCCGGCATGCACGGCGAGGGTGGAGAAACCCGGAAGGCGGTCGGTCATCGTTTTTCCTTTTTGACGGGCTCGTCGCGGCGGGGTGGGAGCCTGGCGGCGCCGCGCGGGACGAGTGACAGGGTGCGGTGTTGTAGTGCGAGACGGTGCAATCCGCCTCCTCCTTATGGGGGACCTTCGCGGCCGGCGCGCCCGCCGTCAAGGTGATCGGGCGGCTCCGCCGTAACTGAGAACGGCTATGCTTCGCGGCGCCGCGTTTTCAAAAGATATGTCCCGCATCGGCGTCAGGCGGGGTCGGTCTTGTTTTTGGCGGCGCGGTCGGAGGCGGCGGTCTCGCCGCCGCCGAGGCTCATTCGATTGAGCGACAGCCGCATGCCCTGGGTCGGCATCGGCGCGCGCTTGGAACTGAGCGTGCGCGAATTGACGCCCATCCAGGAAATCTCCGAGGACAGCCGGCCATACTCGATCTTCGGGCAGCGGTTCATCACCACCTTGATGCCCGCGGCCTCCGCCCTGGCCGCCGCGGCATCGTCGCGCGCGCCGAGCTGCATCCAGATCACCTTCGGCAGCGGATCGAGCCGCAGCGCCTCCTCGACCACGGGCAAGATGTGACTGGAATTGCGAAAAATATCGATCATGTCGATGGGGCGGCCGA
>JBBQUA010000271.1:0-6125 GCA_038212905.1 Hyphomicrobiales bacterium | reverse complement strand
GTTCGCTCGGTTGATCCGGGTAAATCTCATGCAAAAACGACAAATTGACCGTCTGCTCGAACCGCTCCAACCAATTCTGATATGTCCAAATCAGTTGAAACTCGGACTATACTTCAAATGAACCGGACAGCCGTGGGCTTGACCGGACGATCCAGTATTCCAGAGACGCCGGTGATGAAACCGAGGCGCTGCGGCGTACTGGATCCCCCGCCTGCGCGGGGGATGACGGTCTCTGGGGTGAGAAGGACCGAGTACTCCATCTCTGCCCGTATCTCTCCCCGTCAACCAGACGGTAACGAGTTTTCTTTACACTCCACCAACCATAAGCCGTCGCGTATCCCGGGCTTATCGGCGAGCGAGTGCGTATCATGTTGCGTTTCAAGATTCTGGCCTCGGCCGTTCCGTTGCTGGTTGCCGCCGTGTTCGCGCGCGGCGATTTCCTGCCCGGCGTGCGGCCCTGCATCGCGATCGGTGAAGGTTCGGTCCAGCTCACCTCGCTGTCCTGGCAGGCGCAGGCTCACGTCAGCTTCACCCGTGATCCCTCCCTCGCCACGGTGCGGGTTCAGCTCACCGACAACGCCGCCGCCGCCGATTTTGCCGTGCTCGACGATGTCGACAGCGCGGAAGCCCCAGCCGCATCACATGGTTGCGAAGTCAACGCCGCGACCCGCTTCGTGGCGATCTCCGCCACATCATCGGCATCGGAGCCCGTGATCTATCTGTCGTCGGACGGCCCCGCCGATTACCGGATTTTTGTCGCATCGAAGCACTTTTCGGCGCGGGATGCCGCCGCCCTCATCGTCGGCGCCAATGGCGCGCCCCGTCGACTGGCCGCCGCCGCTCTCTGAATCTCCGCTTAAGGTCTTGTAAACCACGTTCCGATCGGAGGACGCCAGGCCATCCGGCCTCAAGCACTTCGCAAGGTCGCCGCGCCATCTTCGGCACTGCGACGTCAACGGCAGTACAGCGACAGGGTCACGGCATGAAGCGGCGGATTTACCGGATCAAGCTCAGCATACGCCGTTTCGCCCGGCGCCACCCGTGGCTCACCTTCACTGTCCGCTCCTTCATGATCTTCTCGGCCGCCTTCGGCGGCGCCTATGGCTTCATCTCCGGCAGCCGGGTCGAGGGTTCGGGTTACGATCCCCACGCCTTCGCGATCGGCGCCAGCTTCCTGTTCGCGCTCGCCTGCGTCGCGCTCGCCACGCTGAGCTTCCGGCTGCGCTGGGTGCGCCAGACCATGCGCAAAATGGCGCTGCACAACGAAGCGCTGGTCGATCGCAATTGGGAGCTGCAGGAGGCCGAGCAACGCGCCCGCAGCCTGTTCGAATCACAGGGCGACCTGATCGTGCTGCGCGCCGGCGATGGCCGCATCACCTTCGCCAACGATGCCTATTGCGAACTGGCGGAACTGCCGCGCGAAAAACTGATCGGCAGCCGTTTTGCGCTCAACGTGCTGGAGCAGGGCGGCACCGCGATCGAGACCAACGGCACAAGAATTCACGACCAGAAAATCACGACCGCGCGCGGCCCGCGCTGGATCGCCTGGCGCGAAGGCCTGATCCGCAGCGATGCCGGCGCGCCGTCGGAGATGCAGAGCGTCGGCCGCGACGTCACCGACCGCACCGAGACCGAGCGCGCGCTCGGCGAGGCCCGCGATCACGCCGACGCCGCCAACCGCGCCAAGTCGCGCTTCCTGGCGATGGCGTCCCACGAAATCCGCACGCCGCTGAACGGCATCATCGGCATGAGCGGCCTGCTGCTGGACACGCCGCTGACGCCGGAACAGGCGACCTATGCCAGGGCGGTGAAGACCTCGGGCGACGCGCTGCTGTCGCTGATCGAGGAGCTGCTGGATTATTCCAAGATCGAGGCCGGCAAGATCGACCTCGAACACCGCCCGTTCGCGCTCTCAGCCCTGATCGAGGACATCGCTGAATTGCTGGCGCCACGGGCGCAGGCGCGGCAACTCGAGATCGCGGCCTATGTCGATGAGCGGCTGCCGATGCAAGTGGTCGGCGACGCCGCGCGGCTGCGACAGGTGCTGCTCAATCTCGCCGGCAACGCCATCAAATTCACCTCGACCGGCGGCGTGGCGCTGATCGTCGAGCCCGGCCTGTGGCCCAATGAAATCAGCTTCCTGGTGCGCGACACCGGCATCGGCATCGCGCCCGAAGCCCGCGAGCGGATTTTCCGCGAGTTCGAGCAGGCCGACGACCGCATTGCGCGCAGCTATGGCGGCACCGGCCTCGGCTTGAGTATCTCAGAACGCATCATCAAGCGCATGGGCGGCCGCATCACGCTGCAGAGCGAGCTCGGCAAAGGCTCGACCTTCGAAGTATCGATTCCTTTCGCCGCTGCCGAAGGCGCCGCAAGTGAACAACCGGCATTCGCCGCGCCGGATCTGACCGATCAATCGATCATGCTGGTGGGGCCGCAGAGCATCGAGGCTTCGCTGATCGCGCGGCGGCTGCAGCGCTGGGGCGGCCAGACCTGCATGGTCGGGGATATCGCGGTGGCGCAGGCGCTGCTGCCGGAACGGACCTGGCACGCCGTGCTGCTCGACCACGCCCTCGGCGCGCGTGAAGTAGCAATGCTGGCGGAGGCCGCCCGCACCCATGCGACGCAGCGTATCGTGCTGTTCACGCCGGCCACAAGGCATGAACTGCAATCCTCCACCTCCACGGCGTTCACCGGCTATCTGATAAAGCCGCTGCGCGCCGCCTCGCTGGCAACCCGCCTGAGCCTGCCACCGGAAGTGCTGGCGCCTGATCTGGCCGGCGATGCCCTGATCGATACATCAGACAATATCGCCGCGCCTTCGATCGCATCGGCGCGCGGCCTTTCGATCCTGGTGGCGGAAGACAACGAGATCAACGCGCTGTTGATGCGCTCATTGCTGACGCGATTGGGGCATCTTGCCGTCATCACCACCAATGGCGAGGAGGCGCTGGAATCCTGGCTGGCGGCCAAATCCGCCGGCGCGCCGTATGATCTGGTGCTGATGGACATCCAGATGCCGCAACTCGACGGCATTGAGACGACGAAGCGGATCCGCGCGCGCGAGACCGGCCAGCCCGGCCGGCAGACGCCGATCCTGGCGCTGACCGCGAACACACTGGTGGAAGACCGCTACGCCTGCTTCGAAGCCGGCATGGACGGCTTTCTGATCAAACCGCTCGATCGCGAAAAGCTCGCAGATGCGCTGGCGGGATTGGCGGCCTCGCGGCATCTCGCGGCCTGAGCCCGTCATCCGCCGGCTATGCCGGCGTCACATGGCTGTTGGGGGCCCATGATCTCTCAACCCTCGAAGACCGCGCCGATTCGCGGTCGCGAGGGAAGCCATGCAGAACGGCGAATTGGCGCGATCGACGCAGCGCCTGATCCGGTTGCTGCGGCCGGAGACGATCGGAGCCACCGCGCAGGCGGCGATCACCTGGTTTAAACCGCTGCCGGTCACGCTGGGACGGCTCGGCACGCTCGAGGTCCGGCTGGCGCAGGAGAAGCGCGAGGTCAGGCGCGCGCAAAAACTGCGCTACCGCGTGTTCTACCGGGACGGCACCGCCATCGCCGATTTCACGACGCTGCTGGCCCGCCGCGACAAGGATGGGTTCGACAGGATCTGCGATCATCTGATGGTGATCGATCACGCCGCCAAGCCGTCGCTGCGCGGCAAGCTGCCGGTGGTCGGCACCTACCGCCTGCTGCGCCAGGAGGTGGCGGAACGGAATGGCGGCTTCTACACCGAGAACGAATTCGACATATCAAGCCTGACCGACCGCCACGCTGGCCTGCGCTTTCTCGAACTCGGTCGATCCTGCGTGCTGCCGCGCTATCGCACCAAGCGCACGGTCGAGCTGCTGTGGCACGGCATCTGGGCCTATGTCCGCCAGCACCGGCTCGACGTCATGATCGGCTGCGCGTCGTTCGAAGGCACCGATCCCGATCGGCTGGCGCTGCCATTGTCGTTCCTGCATCACTACGCGCAGGCCCCGGCAGCCTGGCGCGCCAGCGCTCATCCGTCCCGCCGGGTCGAGATGAACCTGATGGCGAAGGAGGCCATCAATCCAAAGGCAGCGCTTCACGAGCTGCCGCCTTTGATCAAGGGATATCTGCGGTTAGGAGCCTTTATTGGCGACGGCGCCGTGATCGACCATCAGTTCGGCACCACCGACGTGCTGATCGTGATGCCGGTGTCGGCGATCAGCGCCCGCTACATCGAACACTTTGGAGTCGATGCCTCGCGGCATGCGGCCTGACGCGTCGGTTCAGAGCCGGCGCAGTGCCACCGTTTCGACCACGTGATCGGCGCCCTTTTTCAGGATCAGCGTCGCCCGCGGCCGTGTCGGCAGAATGTTGTCCTCGAGGTTGGCGAGGTTGGTGCGTTCCCAGATCGCCAGCGCGGTCGCGGTGGCTTCCTCGTCGGACAGCGGTGCGTAGCGATGGAAATACGATCGCGGGTCGGTAAAGGCGGTGTCGCGCAGGGCCAGGAAGCGCCGGACGAACCAGTCGCGCAGCACCGGCTCGTCGGCATCGATATAGACAGAGAAGTCGAAGAAATCCGACACCACCGGCACCGCCTTGCCGTCGCGCGGCAGCCGCCCGGTCTGCAATACGTTTACGCCCTCGACGATCAGGATATCCGGCTGGTCGATCTCGTCCCACTTGTTCGGCACGATGTCGTAGGTCAAATGCGAGTAGACCGGCGCCCGCACGTGACGGCGGCCGGCCTTGATGTCGCTGAGAAAGCCAAGCAGCGTCGGCAGATCATAGCTTTCCGGAAAGCCCTTCTTCTGCATCAGGCCCTGCCGCTCCAACACCGCTTTCGAAAACAGAAAGCCGTCGGTCGTCACCAGATCGACCTTCGGCCGCGGCGACCAGCGGGCCAATAGCGCCTGCAGCACGCGCGCGGCGGTCGATTTACCCGCTGCCACCGACCCGGCGACGCCGATGATATAGGGTACCTTGCGATCGCGGATGCCGAGGAACTGGCGTTGCGCCTGATAGAGCCGGTGGGTGGCATCGACATAGATCGACAGCAGCCGCGACAGCGGCAGATAGATGTCCTCGACCTCCCTTATATCGAGGCGGTCATGCAACGAACGCAGCCGCTCGAACTCGCCCGGCTCAAGCGTCATCGGCGTGTCGTCGCGCAGGCGCGCCCACTGCTCCCGCGAGAATATCCGGTATGGATTGTATTGTTGATCCGGTGCCCTGATGTCCATCAGCCGCCTCTAGCTTTGCCCTTGGCTCTTAGGTGTCGCGCTTGCGCGCGGCTTTCTCTTCCAGTCCGGAGGTACCGGTGCGCTGTGCCAGCGCGGCTTCGACTTCTTCAAACCGGACATCGCGCGATTTCAACAGCACCAGCAAATGGAACAGCAGATCAGCACTTTCGGCGATCAGATGGTCGCGGTCATTCTCGACCGCGGCAATCACGGTTTCCACCGCTTCCTCGCCCAGCTTCTTGGCGCAATGCTCCGCACCCTTGTTGAGGAGTTTGACGGTGTACGACGCCTCGCCCCCCGCCGCGGCACGGGCGTCGATGGTGGCAGCCAGATCATGGATCGTAAAAGGCGGCATCAACTCAAACCCAACACGTGCGCCGCTGCAGCCGGGCGCTTTCTCCTTGGGGATGTAGCACTTCTGTCACCGGGAGTCGTCAGGGATCGAGCCGCATCGGCAGCCCGGCGCGTACCATGTGGTCCTTGGCCTGGCGTATGGTGAATTCCCCGAAATGAAATATCGACGCCGCCAGCACCGCGGTCGCGTGGCCCTGCCGGATACCGTCAACCAGGTGATCGAGATTGCCCACCCCGCCGGAGGCGATGACCGGCACCCGGATGCTGTCGGCCACCGCCTGGGTTAGCGGCAGATCAAAGCCCTGCCTGGTGCCGTCCCGGTCCATCGACGTCAGCAGGATTTCACCGGCGCCGAGCGAAACCACTTCCTGGGCGTATTCGATGGCATCGATGCCGGTGGAATTGCGCCCGCCATGGGTGAAGATTTCCCAGCGTTCGCCGCCGCCGCCGCGCTTGACGCGCTTGGCGTCGATCGCCACCACGATGCACTGATCGCCGAATTTCTCGGCGGCTTCCTTGACGAATTCGCGGCGGCTGACGGCGGCG
>JBBQUA010000270.1:0-6128 GCA_038212905.1 Hyphomicrobiales bacterium | reverse complement strand
AGGCAGCCCGCAAGCAGGGGGGCGAGGAGCAGGAGTGCCAGAAAGGTTCGTGAGGAGTTAGACCGCATGTACCGATTCCATCGTCGTTCAGTTTTCGTCATGCCGGGCTTGACCCGGCAATCCATCGAAATCAAGGCATTTCGCAGATTGGAGGCGGTACAAGGACCTCTCACCGTCGTTGCGAGCGAAGCGAAGCAATCCAGCTTTCGCGCAACAGGCAAGAAAGCTGGATTGCTTCGTCGCAAGTGCTCCTCGCAATGACGGTACCGAGGGACGGCGCTCGCTCCTCACACCCTGCGCTTCAGCGCGCCCTCGATCTCTTCCAGCACCTTGGGATCCTCGATGGTGGCGGGCATGTTCCAGGTGTCGCCGTCGGCGATCTTCTTGATGGTGCCGCGCAGGATTTTTCCGGACCGCGTCTTCGGCAGCCGGCCCACCGTAATCGCGAGTTTGAACGCCGCGACCGGGCCGAGCTTTTCACGGACCAGCGCCACGATTTCCTTTTCGATCTCGGCATGGCTGCGGGTCACGCCGGCCTTCAGCACCAGGAATCCGCAGGGCACCTCGCCCTTGATGGCATCCTTGATGCCGAGCACCGCGCATTCGGCAACGTCGGGATGACCAGCGAGAATCTCTTCCATGCCGCCGGTAGAAAGCCGGTGGCCGGCGACGTTGATGATGTCGTCAGTGCGGCCCATCACGAAGACGTAGCCGTCCTCGTCGATGTAGCCGGCGTCGGAGGTTTTGTAGTAGCCGGGGAATTCGTTGAAATAGGCTTCCTTGCAGCGCTCGTCCTGCTCCCACAGCGTCGGCAGGCAGCCCGGCGGCATCGGCAGCTTGATCACGATCGAGCCCATGGTGCCGGCAGGCAGGGGTTTGGAGGCTTCGTCGACCACCTCGACCTGATATCCCGGCATCGGCACCGTCGGTGAACCGTGTTTGACGGGCAGCATGCCGAGGCCGACGGGGTTGCCGGCGATGCACCAGCCGGTTTCGGTCTGCCACCAGTGGTCGATCACCGGCACCTTCAGCTGCTGCTCCGCCCACTCCACCGTCGGTGGATCGGCGCGCTCGCCGGCCAGAAACAGCGTGCGGAATTTTGTGAGATCATATTGCCGGATGAATGTCCCGTCCGGATCTTCCTTCCGGATGGCGCGGAACGCGGTCGGCGCGGTGAACAGCGCCACCGCTCTGTGCTCCGATATCACCCGCCAGAACGCGCCGGCATCCGGCGTCCCGATCGGCTTGCCCTCATACATGATCGAGGTCGCGCCATGCAGCAGCGGTGCGTAGATGATGTAGCTGTGGCCGACCACCCAGCCGATGTCGGAGCCGCACCACCAGACTTCGCCGGGCTTGACGCCGTAGAGGTTGAACATCGACCATTTCAGCGCGACCAGATGCCCGCCATTGTCGCGCACCACGCCCTTCGGCTTGCCCGTGGTGCCTGAGGTGTAGAGAATATAGAGCGGATCGGTTGCCTTGACCGGCACGCAGTCGGCGGATTTCTTCGCTGAGATCGCGCTGGACCGCAGTTCGGCCCAGTCGTGATCGCGGCCACTCACAAGATCGCAGCGCTGCTGCGGTCGCTGCAGCACGATGCAGGCCGCGGGTTTCACGCTGGAAAGATTGATGGCTTCGTCGAGCAGCGGCTTGTAGTGTACGAGGCGGCCGGGCTCGAGCCCGCAGCTCGCCGAAAAAATCAGTTTCGGCTTGGCGTCCTCGATCCGGGTGGCGAGTTCTTTCGCCGCAAAGCCGCCGAACACCACACTATGCACCGCGCCGATCCGCGCGCAGGCCAGCATCGCCACCACGGCTTCCGGCACCATCGGCATATAGAGGATGATGCGGTCGCCCTTTGTCACCCCGAAATCCTGCATGATGGCGGCAAGGGTTTTCACCTCGGCCAGCATCTCGGCATAGGTGAATTTGGTGACCGCGCTCGTTCCCGAAGAATTTGCCAGCGGCGAATCGTGGATCAGCGCCACCTGGTCGGCGCGGCCGTTGGCGACGTGACGGTCGAGCGCGTTGTAGCAGGTGTTGACCACGGCGCCGGCGAACCAGCGGCCATAAAGCCCCATGGCGGGATCGAACACCTTTTTCGCCGGCTCGATCCAGTCGATCTCGCGCGCCGCCTCGGCCCAGAAGCCCTCGGGATCCCGCAGCGAGCGGGCGTGGACCTCGTGGTAACGGCTGGCGTTCTGGATGTTCATGGCGTCGCTCCCGCACGGCTCGGTCTATTGTCTCATTCAGCGAGCAAGGGTGGATGACCGACTTCATTCCGGCCATGACCAGGATCAACCTCAGCCGCTTTTCCCGGGCATTGTCACGGGAAAGGGCAGCAGTTCAAGACGAAAACGCCGCGACATTCGGCTAACCGACCGCTCGCCGCCCCGCCTAGAAACCGTCGACCCCCACGATTTGCTGAATCCGTTTCTTCATTGCCTTGCGCAAATCGTAACCCGGCGTTCCAAAACCCGCATTGCGGCCGGCAATGAACTGGTCCTGCTCGCGCCGCAGGGCGCGGACGGCGGACGGGCCGACCTTGGCAGCTTCGCGCATCACCAGAGCATACACGCCATCGATCTCGCGATCGAGGTCGGCAAGCTCGGGATTGGCGCAGATCGCCTTCTCCACCTGATGTTTGGCGGTCGCGCAGTTAAAGCTCGGCTTGCCGGCGAACGCCATCTGCGCGCCGAGCCGCTCCAGTTCCTGCGCCAGCGACTTATGGCTGGCTTTGGCCGTCGGGTGACCGGGGTTGAGCCTGGCGGCGGCGGCGAAATCGGGCAGCGCGCGATGCCGGTCGCCCTTCTTGCGCCAGAGTTCGCCGCGCGTGTTGAAGATATCCCCCAGCGTCGGATCGAGTCGCAGCGCCGCGTCGTAATCGCCGATGGCGCGGTCGATCAGGTCCTGGCGCTGGTAGGCGCCCGCGCGCGCGATCAGCGCCTTGATCCGGTCGGGCCGCGGCGTCTTCGCGTTGTCGATCAACGTGCCGCACACGGCGATGGTCTTGTCGGCATCCTCGGCCGCCGCGGCAGCGACGCAGGGCGCGGGGTCCACCTGCGGATTGCCGACGGGCTCGGCGCTGGTCGCGAAAGCGCCGTGGAGCGACGCCATCGACAGGACACCAGCAATGGCCACGTTACGGATCAAGATTGCAGAACCAAGTCGCATCGATCTATCCGGAAAAGAGACTCCAATATGGGAGAGTCCCGCGTCCGGCAATAGCCGCCTACACGGGACTGCGGCGGAATTGAGTCGGCTGACATTCGGCTAAACATACCTGTTGCAGCATTTTTTCTTGAACCAAATGCCGGTCCCGGAGACTCATTAATTCGATTTTCGGAGAATGAATTCCATATGACGACTATCATCGACGACAAACGCACTTACGCCATCGTGACATCGCAGGCGCAGTACTTCTACTTCTATATGGCGCTATCCTGCATGGCCGTCGCCTTTCTCGGCTTCGCGCCGACCTACTTCGTGCCGATGGCCGCGGGAAAATTTCCGCCGATGCCGGTGGTGCATTTTCACGGCCTGCTGTTCTTCGCCTGGACCCTGTATTTCACCTTCCAGAGCTGGCTCGCCGCATCCGGCCAGGTCAGGCGGCACCGCACGATGGGGCTGATCGGCGTGTCGCTGGCGACTGCGATGACGCTGTCCGGCTTCCTGGTGGCGGTCAATGCGATGAAGCGCTCCGCCGCGATCGGCATGACCGACGAGGGCATCGCGTTCGCGATCGTGCCGCTCAGCGGCATGCTGTTTTTCGCTGCCGCCTTTACGCTGGCGATCGCCTATGTGCGGCAGAAGGAAATCCACAAGCGCCTGATGCTGCTGGCCGGCATCTCGCTGCTCGACGCCGCGGTGGCGCGCTGGTTTCTGACCTTCCTGGCGCCGCCGGGACCGCCCGGCCCGCCGCCGGTGCCGGTCACCATCCCGCCGGCCTTTGTCGCCTATCTCCTGCTGGTGGCCGCTGTTGTCTACGACTGGCGTACGCGCGGGCGTCCGCATCCGGTCTATGTCTATGGCGGCATCGCCCTGGTGGCAGTGAAATTGCTGAACTGGCCGCTCAGCACCACGGCGGCGTGGCATTCCTTCGCGGGCGGCATATTGGCGATGGCGCAATAGCCGAATGTTTTATCGTCGTCCTGCGAAGCAGGGACGACGAGAGAGTTGTTGCCGCGACTAGTTCCCCGCCTTCGCGGTGATGCCGCCGTCGACGATCAATTCCAGCCCGGTGACGTATTTCGATTCGTCGGAGGCGAGGAACAGTGCGGCGTTGGCGACGTCCCAGGCGTCGCCCATGTGCCCCATCGGCACCTGGGCGTCGCGGGCGCGCCACATCGCCTCGACGTCGCCGGCGGCATAGCTCAGGGCGAGGCCCGCGGAATGCTCGACCATCGGCGTCTTCATCAGGCCCGGCAGGATGGCGTTGACCCGGATATGCTTCGAGGCGAATTCGACCGCGGTGGTCCTGGTCATCTGGTTCATCGCGGCCTTCGACGCGCCGTAGCTGACATAGGAGAGGCCGAGATGGCGGATCGAGGCGATCGAGGAAATGTTGATGATCGAGCCGCCGCCTTGTTTCTCCATCACCGGGATGACGTGCTTCATGGCGAGGAAGGCGCTTTTCAGGTTGACCGCGAACACGCGGTCCCATTCGGCCTCGGTCACCTCGACCACGCTGCCCATCTCGGCGATGCCGACATTGTTGTCGAGCACGTCGATGCGGCCCCAGGTTTTGAGGCAGGCCGCCACCATCGCCTCGACGTCGCTGGCTTTGGAGGCGTCGGCGGTGAAGGCCGCCGCCTTGCCGCCTTCGGACGTGATGATGTCGACGGTCTCCTGCGCGGCCGCACCGTTGCGGTCGACGCAAAATACCTGCGCGCCCTCGCGCGCGAAGGTCACCGCGGTGGCCTTGCCGTTGCCCCAGCCCGGCCCGATCGAGCCGGCGCCGACCACCATCGCTGTCTTGCCCTTGAGCCGTTCCATCGACTTTCTCTCCCGTTTCGAGATTGTTGGGGCGTTGTAACCCGAATGGAACCCCGGGGTCACGCCTCGGCGCGCCCAACGACGCAATCCGGGATAAGTCCCGAAATCCCCTGCCGGAAGCCCTTGCCACCGTTACCGAAAACCGCAATCAATGCGGCGAAATCAAGGGCGCGGCTAACCTGGCCAGGCCATGTCAAAAGCGTTTCGGGGGAAGAATGGCCACAGACAATTCAACGCCGGGCAAATCCGCGCCCAATGACAACGTGGTCGCCATTTCCGACGAGGCGCTGCAGCGGGCCGAAGCCTTCATCGAGGCCGACGAAGGCGCCGCCAACCGGCTGATGGGCTGGTGGGGGCGGGTTTCGACCGTCATCGCCGTGGTCATGAGCCTGTTCCACCTCTATGCCGCCTATGCGATCGTTCCGACCCAGGAACTGCGCTACATCCACGTCGCCTTCACCCTGGTGCTGAGCTTCCTGCTGTTTCCGCTGGCGACGCGGTTTCGCAACCGGGTGCGCTGGTGGGACGTGGTGCCCGGTATCTTCGCGGTGGCGACCATCGGCTATGCGCTGTGGGGCGGCGACGATTTTACCGACCGCGCCACCTCGCCCGATCGCCTGGACGTCATCGTCGGCATCGTCTTCATCGTCCTGGTGCTGGAAGCGACCCGCCGCACCACCGGGCTGATTATGCCGGTCGTCGCGGTGCTGTTCATCGCCTATGCGATGCTCGGCCCGCATTTGCCGGCGCCATGGACCCATCGCGGCTACGAACTGCCCCGGATGGTCGGCCACCTCTTCATCACGCTGGAAGGCATTTTTGGTGTTGCGGTCGACGTCTCGGCGACCTTGATCATCCTGTTCACGATCTACGGCGCATTCCTGCAGCAATCCGGCGCCGGAAAATTCTTCATCGACTTTTCGCTGGCGCTGATGGGCGGCAAGCCGAACAGCGCCGGACGCACCGTGGTGCTGTCGTCGTTCCTGCTCGGCGGCCCCTCCGGATCCGGCGTCGCCACCACCGTGATGATCGGCACCGTGGCCTATCCAATGCTGGCCAAGGCCGGTTTCGAGAAGAACGCCGCCGGCGGATTGCTGGCGGCCGGCGGGCTCGGCGCGATCCTGTCGCCGCCG
>JBBQUA010000269.1:0-6130 GCA_038212905.1 Hyphomicrobiales bacterium | reverse complement strand
CGTCTGCAGATGGGCCGCCAGCAACCGTCCCATCACGTCGGTGGTGCCCCCGGGGGCGGCCGGCACGATCAGGCGGACGGTTTCGGTCGGCCGCCAGTCGGCGCCGAGGCTCGCGCGCGGCAGAATGGCAGCCGCGGAGATTGCGGCGGCTCCCGTAAGCACGCGACGGCGGGACATCAGTCTGGTCACATTTCGCTCCTTGTTGGGATTCTTGTTGGCAGGGAAAGCCTAGGAAAAGCGTGAGCGGTCGGCAAGCCGACGTCTTGGCGCAGGTAACTTGGCACCGTGACTTGGCACAGGCGACTTGGCACAGGCGCCGTCTTTTGACGCGATTTCGTTACAAACCGGTATTCAAACCGCATCAAATGCGGGGCAGGCCTGGCACGCCTAATTGAAGCTGAGCAGCTTGAACAACGGCGTCAGGTAGCTGAGCTCCTGGCCCGAGGTCGCCGTGGTGCGGCTGATGAAGTCGAAGATCCTGCCGTCCTGCAGCCCGTAATTGGCCAGCCGCTGCACCTGGCGATTGCGGTCGAAATAGACCGCGATCACGCGCTGGTCGATCACATGCTGGTTCATGAACGCGACCTTGCGTTCGGAACGCTGCGAAATGTAATAAAATACCTCGCCGCTCAGGGTGGCGACGGTGGACGGCGTGCCCATCACGATCAGCACCTGATCCTGGCTGGCGCCGATCGGAATTTGCTCGAGCGCGCCGGGCTGCAGGATATAGCCCTTCTGGAACTGCTCGCCGGTGCAGGCGCCGAGCGCCGCGCACGCCAGGACGATCGCGGCAACGGCCCGCATGCCGCGCCAGCGCGCGACGAGACCGCGCGGAGAGGGCGCGCGGGAGGCTGTCTGGCTCAATTCAGTCATTCCGGAACTGGTCCCGTCCCCTTGCATCGCGCGAGGCGTTGACGTACCGGGCAGCACGCTGGATTGCAACATGCGCTGATACCCACAGGCAAACCTTTGGGGCTCGCTTTCGGAACCCACAATGCTTTGGCCGTTCAATCACTTCAGGAAACCCCGGATGCCCTCGCCGGGCACCATTGAGGCCATCTATGGCATGATCGTGACGCAAGCGCGAGAACCGCTGTTTTATCGGGACTTGGGCGTGTCGGACACGGTTAACGGCCGTTTTGATCTCCTGGTGCTGCATTTGTGGATGGTCTTGCGGCGGATGAAGCCGATCGAGGCCGCTGCTGAACTGTCCCAGGCGCTGTTCGACCGCTTCTGCGAGGACATGGACGCCAATTTGCGCGAAATGGGGGTCGGCGACGTCACCGTCCCGAAGCGCATGCGGGCCTTCGGGGAGGCGTTCTACGGCCGTGTCGCGGCCTACGATCTCGCCCTGAGTGCGGGCCGGGAGCCGCTGGCGCTGGCCTTATGCAAGAATGTCCTGAACGGCGAGCAGCTCGACAAGGCGCGTCAGTTGGCCATCTATGTCGAGGCGGCGCTTGCAGACCTCGCGAAACTGGACGACACGGCGTTGCTGGACGGATCGTGGAAATTCCCGTCGCCAGCGCAGACAGGCGTTTAAGCCATGAGCAGACCCACCGACATGTCCGAAAAACCCGATCCCTGGCGCATTCCCATTGTCGTGGTGCAGATCCCCGACACCGGGCTGCATCGCGACCTCGAAGCCGACAAGGCGGTGCGCGCGGCCATCGCCGAGGTCGGCGGCTTGCGCGAAGTTCTCGCCGCCAGTGCGTCGCTCGACGTCACCCCGATGAGCGGCGGCCGCTTCCACGTCGAGGGCCGGGTCCGGGCCCGGATCGGGCAGACCTGCGTGGTGACGCTCGAGCCGATCGAGAACGAGATCGACGAGCCGATCGATTGGATATTCGCGCCGCCGGAGCAAATTCCTGAAATGGCCGACCTGGTCGAGGAGGCCGCCGAGAGCGAGGTCGAAATTCCGGATCCGCCGGAGCCGATCGAGAACGGCGTGATCGATCTCGGCCGGATCGCGACCGATGCGCTGTACCTCGCGGTCGATCCCTATCCGCGCAAACCGGATGCGGTGTTCGAGCCGCCGGTGGTCGCTGAAGATCCCGAGGATCACCCGTTTGCCGCGCTGAAGGCGCTGCAGCTCGACGCCAAACCACCTCGGCCGAAGAAGCCCGAAAAGCCGTAGAACGAACTTCAAGCTGGCGCTGAAGCATGGCTGAATCGACTTCAACTTCGCATTCCCGTCGAGGCGGATCGGGCAATGGTGCCGGAATATCTCTTAATACGTTGAATTAACTTGTATTATCGGTATCGTCCGATTCTGCCCTGTTTCAACCGGTTCCACAAATGGTGGCGGTCAAGAGGTTGTGTCGGGCAGGGGACACGGTATTGTCCCGGCCCGGTCGGGGCGCAACAGCGCTTCGCCGATCGCTGCCATCAGTGGTGATTTCCAGTCCGCGGCCGAGCGCTTCAAGACCGCAGCACAAGATCAGGTTTCCGGATTTTCATGCCGAAAAAGGTTCGAATCGCGCTTGACGCCATGGGGGGCGATTTCGGTCCATCGGTCGTCGTTCCCGGGGCCGCCGTCGCGTTGACCCGGCATCCCGACAGCGAATTTCTGCTGTTCGGCGATCGGGCGCTGATCGACCCTGAGCTTGAAAAACACCCGGCGTTGAAGGCGGCCTCTCGCGTCATTCATACCGACGTCGCCGTCAGCATGCACGACAAGCCCAGCGTGGCGCTGCGTCGTGGCCGCAAGACCTCGTCGATGTGGCTCGCGATCGACGCCGTCAAGAAGGGCGAGGCCGATGTCGCGGTGTCCGCCGGCAATACCGGGGCACTGGCGGCGATGGCGCGGTTCTGCCTGCGCATGTTGCCCGGCATCGACCGGCCGGCGCTGGCGGCGATATGGCCCACGGCGCGCGGCGATTCGGTCGTCCTCGATCTCGGCGCCACCATCGGCGGCGATGCGCATCATCTGGTGGCGCTGGCGGTGATGGGCAGCGCGCTGGCGAGCGTGCTGTTCGATCTGGAACGTCCGACCGTCGGACTGCTCAATATCGGTGTCGAGGAAATCAAGGGTCGCGAGGAGATTCGCGAGGCGGCGGAGCTGCTGCGCGCGATGAACCTGCCGCAACTGGAATATATCGGCTTCGTCGAGGGCGATGGCATCGGCAAGGGCGCCGCCGACGTCATCGTCGCCGAGGGCTTTAGCGGCAACATCGCCCTGAAGGCCGCCGAGGGCACGGCGCGGCAAATCACCGAATTCCTGCGCAACGCGATGTCGAGCAGCTGGCGCGCGAAGATCGGTTATTTGTTCGCCAAAAATGCCTTCAAGGCGCTGCGTGACAAGCTCGACCCCTCGAAAGCCAACGGCAGCGTGGTGCTCGGCCTCAACGGCATCGTGGTCAAGAGCCATGGCGGCACCGACGCCGAAGGCTTTGCCTATGCGGTCGATGTTGGCTATGAGATGGCCCGCTACGACCTGATGAACAAGATCAAGCAAATGCTCAATCGCGACAGCAGTGCGCAGGCTCAGGCGCAGACATCGCAGGAGGCTGTCTCGTGACTGCAATTCGTTCGGTCGTGCTCGGCTGCGGTTCCTACCTGCCGCAGCAGATCCTGACCAATGCCGAACTGGCGGCGCGGATCGACACCTCGGACGAATGGATCGTCGAGCGCACCGGGATCCGGCAGCGCCACATCGCCGCCGAGGGCGAGTTCACCTCGCATCTGGCGATCAACGCGGCGCGCGCGGCGCTGGCCAATGCCGGGATCGACGCCCAGTCGATCGACCTGATCGTGCTCGGCACCTCGACGCCGGACAATACCTTTCCCGCCACCGCCGTCGCGGTGCAGGCCGCCCTCGGCATCACCCATGGCGCGGCCTTCGATCTGCAGGCGGTCTGTTCGGGCTTCATCTTCGCGTTGTCGACCGCCGACAGTTTCCTGCGCACCGGCGCCTTCAAGCGCGCGCTGGTGATCGGCGCCGAAACCTTCTCGCGGATCCTCGACTGGAACGACCGCGGCACCTGCGTGCTGTTCGGCGACGGCGCCGGCGCCATTATCCTGGAAGCGCAGCAGCAGCCGGGCGAGTCCAGCGACCGCGGCATCCTGACCACGCATCTGCGCTCCGACGGCCGCCACAAGTCGAAACTCTACGTCGATGGCGGACCGTCCTCGACCCGGACGGTGGGCTTTCTCCGGATGGAGGGCAAGGCGGTGTTCAAGCACGCGGTCGGCATGATCACCGACGTGATCTACGATGCGTTCAAGGCCACCGGCACCACGGCGGAGGACATCGACTGGTTCGTTCCGCACCAGGCCAACAAGCGAATCATCGATGCTTCAGCGCACAAGCTGCATATTGCACCGCAGAAGGTGGTGCTGACGGTGGACCTGCACGGCAACACCTCGGCGGCGTCGATCCCGCTGGCGCTGTCGGTGGCGGTGGCGGATGGACGCGTCAAGAAGGGCGACCTGGTGCTGCTCGAGGCCATGGGCGGCGGCTTCACCTGGGGCTCGGCGCTCGTGCGCTGGTAAGCGCAACATTAAAAAGTCCATCCATATTGTTGGAGTCTTTCATGCTTCTGCATGGATGAGCGCTGTTGACCGTCACGCGTTAAGCTCTTAATTTCAACAACATATTGTTCGCCGAGAGTGCGGGGCAGGCGATGACCGGAACCGGAAAAACAGTCACACGGGTCGATCTGTGCGAGGCCGTCTACCAGAAGGTAGGCTTGTCGCGCACGGAGTCGTCGGCGTTTGTCGAACTGGTGCTGAAAGAGATCACCGACTGCCTGGAGAAGGGCGAGACGGTGAAGCTGTCGTCGTTCGGCTCCTTCATGGTGCGCAAGAAGGGTCAGCGTATCGGCCGGAACCCGAAGACCGGCACCGAGGTGCCGATCTCGCCGCGTCGCGTGATGGTGTTCAAGCCGTCGGCGATCCTGAAGCAGCGCATCAACGGCCACGTCACCGGCAATGGCGACGGCAGCAAGGCCGAGTAGTTTCTGGCGTTTTCGAGCGAAGCGGGTCCCGGTTCGCTCGGGGGAAGACGAGTCAAAACAAAAGTCCTCCAATCGAACGACCCAACAGGGAGCGGGCATTTGGACAAAGCGCCGGATGCGTTCCGAACCATCAGCGAGGTCGCAGCCGACCTCGACATTCCCCAGCATGTGCTGAGGTTCTGGGAGACGCGGTTCACCCAGATCAAGCCGATGAAGCGCAGCGGCGGCCGCCGCTATTATCGCCCCGATGACGTCGACCTGCTGCGCGGCATCCGCCGGCTGCTGTACGGCGAGGGCTATACCATCCGCGGGGTGCAGCGGATCCTGAAGGAACACGGCATCGGCTCGGTGCAGCGGCTGGCCGACGCCACCGCGGTGGCTTCCTTCGGCGCGATCGAGGAGGCCGTCGGCCGCAGCCTGTCGGAAGGCGAAGAGGCGGTCGCATCAGGCCTCGACCTCGACGACGAGGATTATGAGGCCGCCGACGGCATCGACTTCCGCCTGCTCGACACCGACGAGGACGGCATGCCGGCGCTGGACTCCGGCCCGATCCCCGGCGTCGCCGGCCCGCGTCCGCTGGACACAGCCCGGCTGCAGAACGTGCTGGCCGACCTGATCGCCTGCCGGGAATTGCTGGCAGCGGCGATGAAGGACGGGTAGGGCGGCTGGCTGGCAGCGCCCCGCTTGCGGGAAGAGATCGAAGCCGAAGGCTTCGGGTGAGGGGGCCCCTCCGCGAGTCGGCCCGAGCGGAAGCGTACACGCGAAGCGCAAATGATCTCGGGCTAGCCCTGGCGCAGCGCCTGTAGAAAAATCGCGAAAACAACCCCATGCAAAGAATGGCTAGACGGGCGGCACGCATCCCGGCACAAGATATAGTCGGCGGGGCACCTCCCAACCTGATCCCCCCTCTGGGAGGCCATATCCTGAAGCGGTCCTGTCGGCCGCCCCGCAGCCCAGTCGCGCGCCTTGCGCGCGGGCCTGATCGAAGCTAATGGAACGGCATCGGAGCGTGGCGCAGCCCGGTTAGCGCACTAGTCTGGGAGACTAGGGGTCGGAGGTTCAAATCCTCTCGCTCCGACCATTTTCATCGAGCGAGAATTCCAGAAAGCTCCAAGTCCCAAGGCCCGTAGCGGGCCGGGACCCAAGATGCTTCGACCGTCATCTCTTCAGCGCGA
>JBBQUA010000268.1:0-6275 GCA_038212905.1 Hyphomicrobiales bacterium | reverse complement strand
CGGTGGACGATTTCGGCGGCAAGGTGCTGGGCAAGCCGATCACCATCATTTCCGGCGACCATCAGCTGAAGGCGGATGTCGGCGCCGGCCTGGCGCGGCGCTGGTATGACACCGAACAGGTCGACCTGATCGTCGACGTGCCGGTGTCGGGCGTCGGGCTCGCGGTGCAGAACGTCGCCAACGAAAAGAAGAAGCTGCTGATCGTTCACTCCACCGGCACCACGGATTTCCACGGCAAGTTCTGCTCGCCCTATGCGATGCAGTGGGTGTTCGACACCCGCGCGCTGGCGGTCGGCACCGCGCAGGCGGTGGTCAAGCGCGGCGGCGACAGCTGGTTCTTCATCACCGACGATTACGCCTTCGGGCACTCGCTGGAACGGGACGCCTCCGCCATCATCACCAAAAACGGCGGCAAGGTGCTGGGTTCGGTGCGCCCGCCGCTGGCGACGCCCGATCTCTCGTCCTTCGTGCTGCAGGCGCAGGCCTCGAAAGCCAAGATCATCGGCATCGCCGGCGGGCCGCCGAACAACATGAACGAGATCAAGACCGGCGCCGAATTCGGCGTCTTCAAGGGCGGCCAGCAGATGGCGGCCCTGCTCGCCTTGATCACCGACATTCACTCGCTCGGCCTGCCCGCCGCGCAGGGCCTGCTGCTGACCACCTCGTTCTACTGGGACATGGACGACAAGACGCGGGAATGGTCGAAGCGCTACTTCGCCAAGATGAACCGGATGCCGACCATGTGGCAGGCCGGCGTTTATTCGTCCGTGATGTCCTACCTCGGCGCCATCAAGGACAGCGGCACCGACGAGCCGCTCAAGGTGGCGGCGAAGATGCGCGAAAAGCCGATCGAGGATTTCTTTTCCCGCAACGGCAAATTGCGCGAGGACAATCTGATGGTGCACGACCTCATGCTGGTCGAGGTCAAGAAGCCGGACGAGTCGAAATATCCGTGGGACTATTACAAGATCCTGTCGAAAATATCAGGCCAGGAAGCCTTCGGCCCGCCGGATCCGGCGTGCGCGCTGGTGAAGAAGTAACTTAGCCGTCATTCCGGGGCGATGCGGGAGCATCGAACCCGGAATCTCAAGATTCCGGGTTCGCTTCGCGCCCCGGAGTGATCGTCGCCTTGCGCACGCGCAAGGCGACGATCACTTCGCCACCCCGATCTCCTTAAAATACTTCATCACGCCCGGATGGATCAGCTCCGGCTTGATCGCCGCGGCCACGGTGTTGGCCGCGGTGGTTTCGCAGGCCTGCGGCAGTTTCTTGCAGAGCGCGGCTTCGACACCATGCAGCGATTTCGCCAGCCGATACGCGACATCGTCCGGCAGGTTCTCGCGGGTCAGCACAAAGCTCCACGAGCCGACCGAAGCGATCGGCGCGGTTTGCTTCGGATAGCTGTTGGCCGGCACCGTCAGCGGCTTGAGGAAGGTGTGCTTCGCCCTGATCCTGGCGATCTCGTCCGCGTCAGGCGCGATGAACCGCGCGCCGCCGGGGCTTTCGGCCAGGGCCTTGAATCCGGGCCAGCCGATGCCGGCGCCCCACAGCGCCGCGGCGCGGCCATCCAGCACCATGGCCGGACCGTCGCCGGCGCGATCGAGATAGATCGGCTGGAAATCCTCGTCCTGCTTCAGCCCGATGCCGTCGAGCATGTAGCGCGACAGGATCGGCAGGCCCGAGCCCCTGGCGCCGAACGCCACTGGCTTGCCGGCGAGATCGCGGATGGTTTTGTAGGGACTGTCGGCGCGCACCACGAACATGCCGGGCGACGAATACATCGCGGTAAGGATTTTCAGGCGGATCGCCGGCCGGCCGATACCCATGAAGGCTTCGTAGCTCGGTTCGCCAGCGACCAGCGCGATATCGAGGGTTCCTGCTTCCAGCAACGGAATATTCTCGTTGCTGCCCTTGGTGTTGCGCGGTTCGATCGACAGCGTCGCATCGGCGCCGTTGATGACCTCGGCAAAGGCGTTGCCGTAGACCGGAAAGCCGCCGCCCGGCGTCGCCGTCCCCAGACTGATCGTGGTCTTTTGAATGGCCTTGCCTCCATCCTGCGCCGCAGCGCTGCCCGACAGCAGCACGACGGCGGCGCCAATTACACGAGCGAACTTCATTTGCTGCCCTCGCCAATGCGCATCACCGGGTGAAGGAATGCGTCAAAAAGGCAATGTAGGCAAATTCCGGATTGTATGAAAGCATGATGTGGCGGGCGCCATAAGCCCGGTGACGACAACAACATGACGGGGGAGAATGATGTTCGCATCCTTGTTTGCGTCCTTGCGCGCGGCGAAGTTCGGCCTGGTTTGTCTTGCGACCCTTGCAGGCCTCGCGGCCGGCGCCGCGCCGGCAGCCGCCGCCGACTACCCGACCCGCCCCGTCAAATGGCTGATCGGATTCACCGCCGGCGGTCCGGTCGATACCGTGGCGCGGATCATGGCGCAGTGGCTTTCGGAGCACTTCGGCCAGCAATTCGTGGTGGAAAACCGCGCCGGCTCCGGCGGCAATATCGCCGCGGCCGCGGCGATCAACTCGGCCCCGGACGGCTATACGCTGTTGTTCGTCGCGCCCAACAACGCGATCTCGACCTCGCTCTACAAGAAACTGCCGTTCGACTTCATCCGCGACACCGCGCCGGTCGCCAGCATCATGCAACTGACCAACATGATGGTGGTGCCGATGGAACTGCCGGTCAAAACCGTCCAGGAGTTCATCGATTACTGCAAGGCCAATCCCGGCAAGGTCTCCTATGCGTCGTCGGGCAACGGCACCTCGGTGCACATGTCGGCGGAACTGTTCAAGGCGATGACCAAGGTCGAGATGATACACGTCCCCTATCGGGGATCGTCGGCGGCGATGCCGGATCTGATCTCCAACAAGGTGCAGGTGATCTTCGACAATTTGCCGTCGGCGCTGGAACAGGTGCGCGGTGGCACGCTACGCGGCCTCGGCGTCGCCTCGCCGCAGCGCTGGCCGGGCGTACCCGAGATCCCGACGATCGCCGAAACCGTGCCGGGGTTTGAATCGGTCGGATTTTACGGCATCTCCGCGCCCAAGGGCACGCCGCCCGAGATCATCCATACCCTCAACAAGGCGGTCGGTGTGGCGCTGAAGGATCCCAAACTGGTGGCGCGGCTCGCCGACGTCGGCGGCATCCCGAAGCCGATGACGCCGGCCGAATTCGGCAAACTGGTCGCCGACGAGACCGAGAAGTGGCGCAAGGTAGTGGAGTTCGCCGGGGTGTCGGTGGATTAGGCGAACGTCCTCCGGCAGTCATCGCCCGCGAAAGCCGGTGACCCCGTATCCCAGAGACGGCAGGGATAGAACCGGGAAGAAGCGGCGTACCGGGTGCCCCGCTTTCGCGGGGCATGACACCGATGTTGTTTGGCGTCTTGCGGTCCTACACGCTGACCGCCACCAGCGCCGGCACAAACTCGCTGTGCGAGACTGCCGCGGTGACCAGATAGGCAAAACCCAGCAGCGCCAGGAAGCCGAGGAAGAACAGCGCGAAGAAGATCATCGACAGCTTCCTGGCGAAGGCCGAAATATTGGTGAGTCCGAGGCCGCCCGCGACCAGCGAGATGACAAGACAAATGATGGCCCAGCGAAACATCCCGCACCCTTCCCGTCTGTTCAATTCGGCCTTTAACGCCTTGCGCCCGCCAAAAGTTCCTCTGCGGGAACAGAGCATTGCCGGATCGCCGGCCACCATGTAAGGGGTGGCGGCACCGTTGCGTGCCGCCCGCGGCGGCACCCCGGCGGGGCCTGTAGCTCAATGGTTAGAGCCGGCCGCTCATAACGGTCTGGTTGCAGGTTCGAGTCCTGCCGGGCCCACCAGCCTTCGCTCGCGAAGCGTGCGAAGGCTGCCACGCCGAAGCCCACTTGGGCGAAGGCGGGCCGCAGCCGCGAGCTACGGCTGGGCAAGCCATCCTGCGATCATCTCCCGAAAGGACAGCCGTAAAGCAGACGCGGCTCTCACCCCAAAACCAAAATATCGAAAACAACCCCATGCACAGTGACAGGGGGTCGCCGGCATGCATGATTTGGCTCGCGAAAACATTCTGACACGTCGGGCAAATCACCGGCATATTTCCAGCATCGCGCCGTTTACGAACCGCCCATGGTCCCGGCCAACGGGCGTCCCGGCCTGATTACAGACCAAAATCCCCGATCATTGACGTTACACCGGCTCGCCATGGCGAATGATCGCCGGCGACGTTGCCGTACCGCACGCGCTCTTGATGGATGAAACAAACACCGCTGTCATCGCCCGGCTCGACCGGGCGACGACCGTCCTGTTGTGGCGGTCATCTTGAAAAGTCCCAGTTTTCTTCCGAGGAGAAATGACGTGAACACAGTCCCCGATCTCAACACCACAACAGCAATCGCTGCCCCCGCTCGAACCAGGGCCGCCGCGGCCCCGCGGATAAAACTTTCATCACGCGGTTTCGCCATCGACCATCCGGACCCGGAACTTGGCGAGCAACTAATGGCCGATGCATTGGGGGTCGCCGATCGCGATGCGATGCATGGCATCCTCCGGCAATTGGTGAAGGCCAGCGTCGACGGGCGCAAGCCCGATGCGGCCAACCTCGCCTTCATGATTGCCATGGTGGAAAGCATCAGGCCCAGGGATGCCGTCGAGGCCATGCTGGTAGCGCAGATGGTGTCCGTGCACGTGATGGCGATGCGATGTGCCCACCATCTCGGATGCGCGGAAGACGTCGCGCGGCAGGACAGTGCCGTGCGCGCATTGAGCCGGCTGGCCCACACGTTTCCGGCCCAGATTGAGGCGCTCAACCGCTATCGCAACAACGGCGCGCCTGCCGTCACCGTACAGAACGTGTCGGTCGGGGATGGCGGCAACGCCATCGTCGGCAACGTCACGCAGCATGCCAGCGTGATAGTCTCGGATGGCGACGCCGAGCAACGGAAAGCACTGGCTTGAGCCATGATGCGCAATACCGGTCCGATGATGACGAGCGCGCGTTGCGGCGCAAAGACCCGCACCGGCGGATCGTGCCGCGCGCCGGCGATGCACGGCAAGCGGCGCTGCCGCAAGCACGGCGGTGCGGCGGGATCCGGCGCGCCGAAGAGAAACCGCAACGCACACCGGCATGGACTGTTCACGGGGGATGCGATCGCCGAGCGCAGGCAGATCGGGGCGCTGCTGGGTGAGGCGCGGAAGTTGCTGCGAGCGATCAAATGATCTGTTTGACAAGGAGGCGCAGCGACTTCAGCCGAATGCTGAGACCGTCGCTGACGACGAGTTCGTGTATCGAGCTCCAACGCCGCCGCCTATTCCACGGCGGCGTCGGATTTCCGAGCCTACTTACCCTTTGAAATCTTCGTGATGGTGATGCCGGCGTCGGCTTTCTCGGCCTCGAATTTGACCTTGTCGCCGACCTTTACCTGCTGGAGCATCGCAGGATCCTTGACGCGGAACACCATCGTCATGCCCTCGTCCATCCCGAGGTTTTTGATCGGGCCGTGCTTCAACGTGATCTTGCCGGTGCTCTCGTCGATCTTCCTGACTTCGCCGCGGACCGTCGAGTCCTGGGCAATGCCCGGCGTACCCGTGAGCGCGAGGGTGAGTATCGTGGCTGCTGCGAGTTTCTTCATGGCGTTTTCCTTGTTCACGTGCTGGTGGATTACTTGACGATGATACGCCCGGTCATGCCGTATTCCCGATGGTCGGGGATCAGGCATGCGTATTCGAACCTGCCTGGCTTCGAAAATTTCCAGAGGACCTCCGCCGATTTCTTCGGCGCGAGGCGAACGCCGTTCGGGTCGTCATGCTCCATATGGGGATTTTTCTTCATGGCCTCCGCGTGCTTCAGATTGTCCTCCGTGCTGGCAAGAAGAAATTCATGATCTTCCGTGCCGACGTTGCGGACGATGAACCGTATCTGTTCGCCGCGTTTGACCTCGATGCGGAACGGACGGAATTCCATCTCGCTCATTTCGATCTCGATCGTTCGTGACGGCTTCCTCGGATCGCCCGGTTCTCCGGCCGTGTAGGCTTCGTGACTATGCTGCTCGTGGCTCGTCGCCGGAGCGGCTGCGGCCGACAGCGCCAGGAATGCGATGCCGATCGCCGTTGTGCCCTTCATGGTTTCTCCTTTGATTGCGATTGGTTGCGTACCGTGTTCATCGCTACATCTTCATGCCTTTCTTCATGCCTTTCATGTTCATCGGTTTGGCGTCCTTCGTTTTCGCGGGCGGCGATGCCTCGTCCTGCCGCGGCGGTTCGCTGGTCGGCGCATCTATTTCGT
>JBBQUA010000267.1:0-6295 GCA_038212905.1 Hyphomicrobiales bacterium | reverse complement strand
CAGCGCCTTGGCGATGTCGTTGAGCCGGCCGGCGGCCTTGGGGTCGATCTCCCAGATCATCTGGAAGTTGGCCTCCGGATCGACCGATCCGTTCTTGGCCGGCAGATCCCGGACATGGCCGAAGGAGGCCAGAACCTCGTAGGAGGCGCCCAAATATTTGTTGATCGTCTTGGCTTTCGCCGGCGACTCGACAATGACGATATTCATGTCATTCCAATGGCTTACGGGAAGGATAAAGGCCGGTTCCGCGAGACTCGCGTCGGCCGTTTCGGAAGCGAACATGGGTGGTGAGGCCGCCCCTGTCAAATGGCGTGATGCAGAAAGGGCGCGAAAAAGACCCGCTAAAGTATCATGGGAGTTGCAAGATGCGTCCTGTAGTTGCGCTCTCAGGGGGTGTATCTCATGGCAATACTCGGGGTGGGATGCAGCTTTTTGACCAAGACAGGACGCCGGCGGACGCGCTTGGCCCCGAGCAGGGGCGGGGGTCCGCCAAGCGATGAGGCGCCGGGGGATGGCGGACCGGACGAGGCAGCCGGCTTTATCGCGGAAAGCGTCGCCGAGCTGGCCCTGCTGGCGCGGCGCCACAGGCTCGGCGTCCTCGTGCATCTGCTTGAGATGGCGCAACTGGAAGCCGAGGAGCGGTCCGGCTGCGCAGCAAGCGGAAGCTGTCGTGAGGGGGGCGGGCGTGGGTTAAATCATCGACACCAGCCCGCCGCCGTGACGCTCCAATCTTCCGGCGAGTTCAAGCTCCAACAATACGGCGCGCACCACCGATGGCGAGGCCCCGGCCATCCGGATCAGGTCGTCGAGCAACACCGGCGTTGGCCCGAGCAGGGCGGTAATGCGCGCGCGGTCGCCGGCATCGGCTTCGACATCGAGCGGCTCGTCATCCGGCTCGCGCAATTGCAGCGGCCGTCCCATGATCGGCTCGACCGCGTTGATAACGTCGGCGGCTTCGGTGGTCAGCGTCGCGCCCTGTTTGATCAGGTCGTTGGTACCGGCGGCGCGAGGATCCAGCGGCGAGCCCGGCACCGCGAACACCTCGCGGCCCTGTTCGGCGGCGATCCGAGCGGTGATCAGCGATCCCGAGCGAAGGGCGGCCTCGACCACGACGACGCCGAGCGCGGCCCCCGAAATCAGCCGGTTGCGCCTTGGAAAATCGCGGGCGCGCGGCACATGCCCGAGCGGCATTTCGGAAATCGCAGCGCCGCCGGACTCCAGCAACGACGCCAGCAAATCTTCATGCTCGGGCGGGTAGATCCGGTCATGCCCGCCGGCCAGCACCGCCACGGTGCCGCCGCCAAGGCTGGCGCGATGCGCCGCCTGATCGATGCCGCGCGCCAGCCCCGACACGATGACGAACCCCGCTTCCGAGAGATCGCGCGTCAGCGTGCCAGCAAACTTCAGCCCGGCGCCGGAAGCGTTGCGCGAGCCGACCACCGCGAGCATCGGCCGCATCAGCGCATCCTGCGCGCCGCGCACGCCGAGCAAGGGCGGGGCATCGTCCAGCGTGGCGAGCCGCAGCGGATAGCCGGCTTCCTCCGGCGCCAGCAGGGTGACGCCGATCCGTTGGCTGGCCGCGAGTTCGGCGCGCGCATCCTCCTCGCTGCAGATCCGGCCCGGACGATCGGCGCCGCCGCGCCGCGCCAGGTCCGGCAGCCGCTGCAGCGCGATGCGGGCGCTGCCGAAATGATGGATCAATGAACGAAAGGTGCGCGGCCCGACATTGTCGGAACGGATCAGCCGCAGCCGGTCGATCCGCTCGGCGTCGGGCAGGCGGGTGGTGCTGGGTGCGCGCTTGTCCATGCGGACGGCAGCATGGATCAACCTGAGCGGGTGAGCAACGGGATTGGACGTAGGTGCGTTCGGAAATTCTCTCAACCGTCCAGGCCGGACTTCAACCCCGGCGATCCATGTCTTTCCTCGCGAATCTGTTTCTGATGGCTTGCGAATCCGGAATTGGAAGAGATAATGTTGGAAGATACTTTAATCTCTTTTCGAGTGCGATATGGAACGACGTTTTTTTATTCTTTGTCTCCTGTCGTTCATCATGTTCGCGGAAGGCTCAAGTTGGATGACCGCCGGTGGATTGGGGCCGTGCCTAGTAAGACCGGAGCATAGTCAGTCAGCGTCGAATGACAACAGCCTTCGGAATTGTCCTACTTTCCTTGCCGGAACGCTACTTGTATTCGGCAGAGCGACTGATCTTCTGAGGCATGACGACAACGACAAGGTCGTTGTCGCGATGTTTACCGTCGTGTTAGCGATTTCCACCATTGGTCTCTGGCTGGCTACCATCAATCTTTGGAGGGCGGGCGAGCGTCAAATTTCAGCGGTCGAGGTTGCCAATCGTATTAGTCGCGAAAATATGATCGGTGCCCGCAGAGCTTGGCTCTCGGTTGAAAACGTAAAGCTTATTCATCCAACGCGATTTGCTGAGGATGGATTCCTCTTGAGGGTTGAGGCCACCGTCAAGAATTTGGGGCAAACCCCGGCGACGAGCGTTCGATTAGATTTTGAAAGCTATTACGCCATAGAGAATATTGAAAATTTTCCTGCTGCCAATGAAAGGGTTCTTTCGCGCAGCCGAAAGAGCCCCAAGCAGTTGGGAACGGCAATCTTTCCACAAGACACCCTAGTGCAGCGTGAGATGTGGGATGATGAGCAGAAAAAGATAGAGAAATCGATTAATATCCTACCAGATGGAAAGCGCACGGCGGCACTGATGGTCTTTGTTACAGTTTCGTACTTGGTCGTTGGTGACGAAAAACGTCACGTTACTCACCACGCGCATGGGCTGCTCAATATACCAATTGGTACCGAGGTGGCCGATGGCCAAGCCATTCTCTTAGCCCCCGAGCCTTTTATCGCCGGCGAGATCGACTGAGATTTTACTATCGCCTTTTGTGACATTCCCTGGCTCATTTTGCGTAGGCCCGTAATAGAGAGTTCCGATCATGGCCATGGATTCCGGGTTCGCGCTACGCGCGCCCGGGAAAGACGGGGGAGGGATGCTTGCCCGATGCTGGCTCAGTCCGTAAAAGCATTCCGTTCACCGCAGGAACGTTCCCCATGATCTCGCTCGCCGATCTCCAGCGCCGTATCGAATCCGGCGAGCTTTCGGCCGATGCCGCCATCGCGCAGTCGGCCGAAGCCATCGACATGAATGACAAGACCATCGGCGCCTTTGTCTGCCGGACCGAAAGCCCGCGCGCGCAAAGCGCCGGGCCGCTGCGCGGCATCACCGTTGGCATCAAGGACATCATCGATACCGCGGATTTGCCGACCGAGATGGGCTCAAGCATCTATCGCGGGTTTCGGCCGCGCGCGGATGCGCCTGTGGTGATGGCACTGAAGCAGGCCGGCGCCACCATCATCGGCAAGACCACGACGACGGCGTTCGCGGCCAACGATCCGACGCCGACCGTCAATCCGCACAACACCGGGCATACGCCCGGCGGGTCGTCCTCGGGATCGGCGGCGGCGGTCGGGGCCGGCATGATCCCGCTGGCGCTGGGCACGCAGACCGGCGGCTCGGTGATCCGGCCGGCGTCGTTCTGCGGCGTGGCCGCGATCAAACCGTCGTTTCGGTTGTTGCCGACGGTCGGGGTGAAATGTTTTTCGTGGACGCTGGATACGGTCGGGCTGTTCGCGGCCGGGGTTGAGGATCTGGCGCAGGGATTGGCGGCCATGACCGGCAGGGCCGAGCTAAGGCTTGGCGCCGCCGTGGAAACTCCGCGCATCGGGATCGTGACGCAGGATTTTGCCGGCGCGCCGGAAGCGGCGGGCGCGGAGGCGTTGCGGATAGCAGCGAAGGCTGCGGAACGCGCAGGCGCTTCGGTTCGCGCTGTCGCTTTGCCAGAGATCGTTGCCGAGGCCTGGCGCATCCAGCCGACGGTGCAGGACTTCGAGGCGCACCAGGCGCTGGCGTGGGAGTATCGCGCCAATTACGATGCAATGCCGCCGCTGTTGCGCGGCAGGTTGGATCAAAGCGCCGGCACGCAGCCTGCGGCCTATGACGCGGCGCGCAGCGTGGCCAACCGCTCTCGCAAGGCGTTGAGAGGCCTGTTCGACGAGGTCGACGTGCTGCTGACGTTCTCCGCCCCGGGCGCGGCCCCGAAGGGACTGGTCTCGACCGGCGAACCCCGTTTCAACCGATTGTGGACGCTGATGGGTGTGCCCTGCGTCAACGTACCAGGCTATGTCGCCGAGGGGGGATTGCCGGTGGGTGTGCAGGTGATTGCGCGATTTGGCGACGATGCCGGGGCGCTGGCGGCGGCGCGGTTTGTGGAAGAGGCGCTGCGGCGGCGGTGAAGGATACCGTCATTCCGGGATGGTGCGTTAGCACCAGACCCGGAATCTCGAGATTCTCAGGTGCGCAATTGCGCACCGTAGTTCGATGCTTCGTATCGCCCCGTAACGACGACTATTTCTGCCCGATGCGTCCTTCAGTCCCCGCCTGCAACCGCTTGATGTTGTCGCGGTGCGCGTAGAACAGTAGCAGGGTCATCACGGCGAACAACGCCGCCAGCGCCGGATGCAGGAACCACCAGAGAAAAATCGGCGTCACGAAGCTTGCGACCAGCGCCGAGAGCGACGAGTAGCGCGAGGTCGCGGCGGTGGCGAGCCACAGCACGCAGAACACTATCGCCGCCGGCCAGAACAATCCGATCAGAACGCCAATATAAACAGCGACGCCCTTGCCGCCTTTGAATTTGAGCCAGACCGGGAAGAGGTGGCCGAGAAAGGCGCCGAGTGCCGCCAGCATCGCAGCGTCGGGGCCGCCGAAATAGCCCGAGATGACCACCGCGACGGTGCCCTTCAACGCGTCGCAAATCAGGGTCGCTGCGGCGAGGCCCTTGCGGCCGGTGCGCAGCACATTGGTGGCGCCGATACTGCCGGAGCCGATCGAGCGCAGATCCTCGGTGCCCGCCTGTCTTGTCAGTAACAGCCCGAACGGGATCGAGCCGAGGAGATAGCCTGTTATCAACGCCACCGGCAGCCATGCTTCAGGCGACATCATCGTGACTCCCTGACTCTTTTTTTGACGCGTTTTCTTGACGCGAACCGGTGCCCACTTCGCTTGAAAACGCTTTAGACATGCTCATACACCGTCCGCCCGCCGACAATGGTGCGCACCACGCGGCCGGAGAAGCGGGCTTCGTCGAACGGTGTGTTCTTGCATTGCGATTTGATATCGGCGGGGTCGAGTACCCAGGGCGTATCGGGGTCGATCACGATCAGGTCGGCCGGCGAGCCCGGGCGCAGCGTTCCGCCTGATAGCCCCAACAGTTCGGCCGGGCGGGTCGACATCGCGCGGATCAGGGTTTTGAAATCGGTCTCGCCATTGTGGATCAGCCGCAAGGCGGCCGGCAGAATGGTCTGCAGGCCGATCGCGCCATAGGCGGCTTCGGCGAATGGCAGCCGCTTGACCTCGACGTCCTGCGGATTGTGGTCGGACATCACGACGTCGATCAGCCCGGAGGCGACGGCGGCGACCAGCGCCAGGCGATCCTCCTCGGTGCGCAGCGGCGGCGACAGCTTTAGAAAGCTGCGGTAGGGGCCGATGTCGTTTTCGTTCAGGGTCAGGTGATTGATCGAGACTGAGGCGGAGACCGCAAGACCGGCATCGCGGGCGCGTTGCAGGATTTCGAGCGACTCGATGCAGGTCAGCGAGGCCGCGTGATAGCGCCCGCCGGTCAGCGCGACCAGGCGCATGTCGCGCTCCAGCATGACGGCCTCGGCGGCATTGGGGATGCCGACCAGCCCGAGCCGAGCCGCGAACTCGCCCTCGTTCATGACGCCTTCGCCGACCAGATTTGGGTCCTCGGTGTGGTGCACGATCAGCGCATCGAAGTCGCGGGCGTAGGTGAGGGTGCGCCGCATCACCTGGGCGTTGGTGACGCTGCGGTCGCCATCGGTAAAAGCCACGGCGCCGGCCGCTTTCAACAGGCCGATCTCGGTCATCTCCTCGCCGCGCATGCCTTTTGTCAGCGCCGCCATCGGGTGGATATTGACGATGGCGGTGTCGCGGGCGCGGCGCAGCACGAAGTCGACCGTCGCCGAATTGTCGATCACAGGCGAGGTGTCGGGCTGGCAGATGATGGTGGTGATGCCGCCGGATGCCGCGGCCTGGCTGGCGGAGGCAAAAGTTTCGCGGTGGCTGGCGCCGGGCTCGCCGACGAAGGCGCGCATGTCGATCAGCCCGGGGGCGACGACCTTGCCGGCGCAGTTGATGATGTCGGTGCCTTCGGGAACGCCGGCCGCCCCGATGCCGCGCCTGGAATCGCGGATC
>JBBQUA010000266.1:0-6413 GCA_038212905.1 Hyphomicrobiales bacterium | reverse complement strand
CCCAAGCCACGCCAATCGAAACAAAGCGCGCAGCGAAAAGCGCTGAAATCCCAGGCCGCCGGCAAGGTGACCGAGGACACCGGCAATGGCTCGACCGAGATCGCGCCGTCGATCGCCAATGCCAACGCGCAACTGCCCGCTGCCGAGCCGCCCGCCGGCAGCGCCAAGGCGATGTCGGCGCAAGCCGGCACGATGCTGCAGACCGCCGCGGACAGGCCGGTTGACGGCCAGCCGGCCGCCGAGCCCGGGGTCGTGGCCCCCGATCAGCTCAACGATCTCGACCGCGCGCTGCAAGAGGCCAAATCCGAGGCCAATTCTGAAGCCAAGCCTGCTGCGCCAATCCTGACGCTGGCGTCGGCCGAGGCGCCGCCCGCCCCTGCCGCGCCTGTCGTGGCCCGCAGCAAGGAAGATTCCGCCTGGGACCAGACCTCGCTGATCGGCAAGATCTTCATCGCCTTCGGCGCGCTGCTGACGATGGCCTCCGCCGCGCGCATGTTCATGGCGTGAGTGGTCTCGTGCCCCGAACGCAGCACCGCGCCCGGGACACGTCCCCCACTTGAAGCCTATCCCGCCAGCGGGCACATTGCCGGCGCAATCAGGCGCCGGGGTGAATCATGAGCACGTTCGAACACATCATTGTCGAAAGCCGGGGCGCGGTCGGCATTATCACGCTGAACCGCCCGAAAATGCTCAATGCGCTGTCGTTCGGCGTGTTCCGGGAGATCGCCGCGGCGGTCGACGACCTCGAGGCCGATGACGCGATCGGCTGCATCCTGCTGGCTGGCGGCGAAAAGGCCTTTGCGGCGGGCGCTGACATCAAGGAAATGCAGCCGAAAACCTTCATCGACATGTTTTCCAGCGATTTCACCGCCGTCGGCGGCGACCGTGTCGCGCGATGCCGCAAGCCGACCATTGCCGCGGTCAGCGGCTATGCGCTGGGCGGCGGCTGTGAACTGGCCATGATGTGCGACATCATCATCGCCGCGGACACCGCCAAGTTCGGCCAGCCGGAAATCACGCTCGGCACCATTCCTGGCATTGGCGGCACGCAGCGGCTGACCCGCGCGGTCGGCAAGTCCAAGGCGATGGACCTC
Organism: Hyphomicrobiales bacterium; assembly: GCA_038212905.1. Taxonomy (GTDB): domain Bacteria; phylum Pseudomonadota; class Alphaproteobacteria; order Rhizobiales; family Xanthobacteraceae; genus Bradyrhizobium. The sequence continues at coordinate 5,319 of JBBQUA010000266.1, read as the reverse complement.
TGCCTCACCGGCAGGATGATGGATGCCTCCGAGGCGGAGCGCTCGGGCCTGGTCAGCCGCGTCGTACCCGCCGACAAGTTGATGGCGGAAGCGTTGGCGGCGGCGGAAAAAATCGCCGCGATGTCGCGACCCGCGGCCGCCATGGCCAAGGAAGCCATCAACCGCGCCTTCGAGACGCCGCTGGCGGAAGGCATGAACGTCGAACGCAACCTGTTTCACTCGACCTTCGCGCTCGAGGATCGTTCCGAAGGCATGGCGGCGTTCATCGAAAAGCGCAAGCCGGTGAACAAGAACAGGTAGCGGATTCCGAGGTTATTCCGCCCTGCTCCTCACCAGCGCCGCGCTGACCAGCGCGCGATAGGCGCGTTCCGACAGCGTCTTGGGCTTATCGAGGCCGAGTCGCGCCAAGCCTTCAACGTCGGCCGTATCAGGGGTGTGCGTAAATCCCTGCCACAACAGCCGCGGCAATTGCAGCGGCGAACGCTGCGCCTCCTGCAGCACTTGCAGCGCCGGAATCAGCCGTTGCTCGGTGTCCGTAAAATCGCTGCCGAACGGAAACGATGGCAGCAGGCCCGCTTCGCGCGCCGGCTTCAAGGCGACCTTGATGCGCTCCGGAAAGTTTTCGCGATACGCCGCCAAAACTTCAAAATTCTTCGGCAGTTTGCCGGCATCCTTGGCCTGCCGCGTCAGTTCGTCCTGAAAGCGGGAGTCCGTTACGGCGAGCATCGCCGCGATGACATCGGCGTCGGATTTTCCCCTGAGATCGGCGATGCCGTATTCGGTGATGGTGACATCGCGCAAATGGCGCGGAATGGTCTGGTGGCCGTAGGCCCAGCGGATGTTCGAATGCGCCCTGGAGCCGGCCTGCCGCGTCGATTCCACCGTGAGAAGCGAGCGCGCGCCCTGCAGCGCGAAGGCTTGCGCGACAAAATTATATTGGCCACCGACGCCGCTGACCACCTGCCCGTCTTCGAGGCCGTCGGAAATCGCAGCTCCCATCAAGGTCGCCATCATCGCATTATTGATAAAGCGGGCGTCGACGCGGGCGCGCCGTTTTGCCTCTTCGTCGCCATAGAGTTCGTTGGTAAAGGATACCGGCATCATCTGGATCCGCGCGATCCGGTCCGGGGCCATTTCCCGCAGCGCGCGATAGAACGATTTCGGCCCGAGGAAGAACGCGCCATGCAGCGCCACGCCATCGACCTCGCGCTTGAGAATGTCAGCCTCGATCAGCCGGATAAACGCCTCGGTCAGCATCTCGCTGACGCCGTAGAGACCCTTGTCGAACGTTGCCATTTCCAGCGCCGAAGGCTCCGCGCCGGGCGACAGCCGCCGCATGATCTCGCGAAACCGCGCGTTGTCGCGGTGGCGCACGATCAGACCCTGCGCCAGAGCGTCGCCGATCTGGCCGATGCCGATCTGCAGCGTGCCGCCGTCGCGCACCAGGGTCGCGGCATGCAGACCGATGGCGTATTTGGTGTCGCTGACCGGCTCGGCCGGCGGCGCGAACAGCGAAAAATCAGTCTCGGGACTGTCGAGCACGGCGCTGAATTCGTCTGCCGCAAGGTCGCCGGCGCCCGGCATGAAGGGCAGTTCGGAATTGACCTGCCCGTACAGCTTGAACGCAGCGCGCCCCCCGGCACGGGCGCACAGCAGATCCAGCGTTGTATCTGTGTTGCAGCTCAGGCTGTAGCGGGTCTCGCCATCGACGATGCGCTTCGCCACCAACTGGGTGATGACGTTGAGCCCGCGCGCCAACAGATAGGACGATGCATGGGTGTAATTGGCGGAGATGTAATGCTGCTGCGCGAACGGCACGTGCAGCCATTTTCCCGCCAGAAAGAAGAACTCGGTCACGCTGATATTGGGCGGCAGCGCCCCGGCATGCAGCGCGCCGGCATAGGCCAGATCGGGATAGCCGCCGAACAGCCGGTCGATAACGGGCGCGATGAAACGCCGTTCCAGCAGGCTCTTCGGCCTCGGCTTTTCCAGCGTTAGCGCGGTGAAGAAGGTCAGATTGATGCTGCGGTCGGCGGCGGCGCGCGCGTAGAGCGCGTTGGCGATGTGGTTGGCCTTGCCGAGCCCGAGCGGCAGCCCGACCACGAGGTTGGTGCCGACGTCGCGGATGATGTCCTCCGCAATGCCATCCGGGTCGGTGAATTTCTTTGGCATGGGGAAATTCCGTCTGCAGCGATGCGCGCCGGCAGCGCCGGCCGGACCATAGATTCGATCTGTGTGAACCTAGTATACTTCGATCGGTCTATCCTGACTGCAGGATGCGAACCACAGGACGCGAACCGCCGCGCAAAATGTCCTCCATCGCCCTGACGTTCGCCGAACCCGCGCCCTTGCGCCAGATCAGGACGGTTTGCGCGGCATTTTCGGTTCGCCCGAGCGCATGGACGCTCAAACGTTTGCGCTCCGGAAACGTCGTCAGCACGCTTTTGGGGATCAGGGATATCCCCATGCCGGCGACGACGCATCCCAGGATCGCATGATAGGACGCGAGCTCGATGGTGCGCTCGGGCATCTGCTGACGCCTTGCATACCAGTCCTCGAGCCGTTTGCGGTGCGGGCAGCCGTGCTCGAACACCAGCACAGTCCGCGGCAGGCTGCCCTTCCTGCCGATCGGCGGATGATTGGCGGGTGCGACGATCACCAGCTCTTCGTCAAAGGCGAACGTCTTCTCGAACGGTGCGTGCGCGATCGGCTCAGCGACCAGGGCGGCGTCGAGATCGCCGGCCAGGATCGCGCTTCCCAACACCTGCGGGTTGCCGGTGCGCAGTTCCAATACGACCCCGGGATGCCTGCGGTGATATTCGCTCAGCAGCCCAGGCAGCCTGACGGCCGCCGTGCTTTCCATCGCACCGAGCCGAAAGGTGCCGCGCGGCCTTGCGTCCAGCACGGCGCCGCGCGCTTCTTCGGCCAGCGCGAGCAGGCGTTCGGCATAGCCGAGCAATACCTGGCCGGCTGGCGCGAGGTGAAGCCGCTTGCCCTCGCGAATAAACAACGCGACGGACAAATCCTCCTCGATCTGCCGGATCCTTGTCGTGACGTTGGACTGCACGCGATGCAGCCGCTCGGCTGCGCGCGTCACGCTGCCTTCGCGCACCACGGCGCTGAAGATCTGGAGATCCGACAGGTCCATGCATCTCTCCATGAGATCAATTGTATCACAATTATTCATTTTATGGGATTGAGCATCGCGCGTAAAGAACCCCGGAGACACGATGGGTGGGCCATCGAGGTCAACAGGCAGCCACCAGAGGAGGACGACATGTCGAGGGCTTATTGGATCGTGCGGGTCTCGGTTCGCGACGAGCAGCGATATCCCGAATACCTTGCCGCGGCCGGTCCCGCCTTTCAGAATTTCGGGGCCAAATTCGTGGTACGCGGCGGCGCGTTCGAGACCATGGAGGGCAACGCCCGTGACCGAAATGTCGTGGTCGAATTCAAGGACCGCGCGACGGCGATGGCCTGCTATCGCAGCCCGGAATATCAGAGCGCGAAGGCGATCCGCCAGAAGTACGCGGACGCCGACTTCATCATCATTGACGGCGCCTCCTGACGCGAGCCGCCGACGGCAAGCCCCCACTCTTCAGGGAAGATCGATATGCTGACGTTATTCTACGCCGTGCACACCTGTTCACTGGCGTCCCATATCGCGCTGGAGGATGCCGGCGCGGACTATTCCACCGTGCGGATCAGCTTCGCCGCGGAGGAGCAGCGCAAGCCCGACTATCTGGCCATCAACCCGAAAGGACGGGTCCCGGCCCTGGTGACCGACCGGGGCATTTTGACCGAGACACCCGCGATGCTGGCCTTCATCGCGCAGAGTTTTCCACTGAAAAATCTAGCCCCGCAGCAAGACCCATTCCTGTTTGCGCAGGTGCAGGCCTTCAACAGCTATCTGTGCTCGACCTTGCACGTCGCCCATTCCCATCGCATGCGCGGCTACCGCTGGGCCGATGATCAAGCGGCCATTGAAGCGATGCAGCGCAAGGTGCCGCAGTCGGTAGCCAGCTGTTACGAGCTGATCGAGCACCATATGCTCGGAACGCCTTGGGTAATGGGCGAAACCTACACGATCTGCGACCCTTATCTGTTCACCATGGCGCAGTGGCTTGAGGCGGATGGCGTGGATCCCCAGCGATTTCCGAAGGTGATCGACCACCGGCGCCGGATGTCGGAACGGCAGCAAGTTCAAAGGGCGGTTGCCGAGGAACTGGCCTGATGTCGGCGTGTGACGAACCAGCAACAGCAAAGCACTGAATCGAGTTTCGGTGTGCGACTGTTTGCCAGTAGCGACCACGGCCTCTAAACAGTAGACACCGAGGCGTCGGCGGGGGCGGACGACCGGAAGTGTTTGCGGGATCATATGGTTGGGCGTGCCGCTAAAGTAGGCTACGTGGCAAGGCGCGTGCTTCGATTGGGCATTTGTCTTGGCGTGGTGGCTTGCGTCGGATTTGCGGCTTCCGCAGCCCGAAGCGAAGGCCTTCCCGAGGCCTTGGCCAAGGCCTACCAGACCAATCCGCAGCTCAATGCCGAACGGGCGCGGCAACGCGCCACGGACGAGAACGTGCCGCAGGCGCTGGCCGGCTACCGGCCGCAGATCGTCGCCAGTCTCAGCGCCGGGCTGCAGGCGGTGCGCAACCTGCTGCCGGATAACACGGTCCAGTCCGCGACCCTGAAACCCTGGACCATCGGGGTAACGGTGACGCAGACGCTGTTTAACGGCTTCAAGACCGCCAACAGCGTCCGGGTGGCGGAACTGCAGGTGCAGTCCGGCCGCGAGGCCCTGCGCAATGTCGGCCAGGGCGTGCTGCTGGACGCCGTCACCGCCTACACCAATGTGCTGGCCAATCAGTCGCTGGTTGCCGCGCAACGCTCCAACGTCGCCTTCCTGAGGGAAACCCTCGGCATCACCCAGAAACGTCTCAACGCCGGCGACGTGACGCCGACCGACACCGCGCAGGCCGAAGCGCGGCTGAACCGGGGCCTTGCCGACCTCAACGCCGCCGAGGTCAATCTCGCCATCAGCCAGGCCACCTACACGCAGGTGATCGGTAACTCGCCGGTGGAATTGCGGGCCGCCGAAACGGTGGACCGCTACCTGCCGCGCAACCGCGACGATGCCACCGGACTCGCCTTCAAGGGCCATCCTGCCGTGCTCGCCGCCGGCTTCGACGTCGATGTCGCCTCGACCACCATCCGCGTCGCCGAGAGCAGCCTGCTGCCCACCATCACCCTGCAGGGCAACGCCAGCCACAGCAGCCAGACCGATTCGACGCTTGGCACCTTCCGGACCGATCAGGCCTC